>JABITN010000133.1 GCA_018700525.1 Opitutales bacterium | reverse complement strand
TACTTTCCTAGTTTATTGAATACGACTTGATCGATCAGCTCGAAGAGATCTCATTTTACCAGAAAAGATTCGCTCAGCACCAATTCTACTATCAAATCCTGAAAGCCATTCCCGCGTCGTTTGGCGCTTTCGACTATGTCTTCGATCGTTTTGCGATCTCCAAAGCTAGGATCTCTGCCCGTAGCATACACCATTAGCTTTTCGGTTAGGCACCGCGAAAATACGTCTATATGCTCAACCAAATAGCGCTTAAGATCCAACACATCCCTTAAAGGCGTTCCATCGGAAAGTTGACCTCTAGTATCCACTTTCCGCCCATCGAGCGTTACCACTTTATCCCCTCTTTCTTCGAAGATCGGATAATTCTCCCGCCAACGTCCCACCGGATCGAAATTTTCTAAGACGAATCCCAGAGGATCGATTCGACGATGGCAACGAGCGCAACTTTCATCGGCCTGGTGCCGCTCGAGCAACTCGCGGATCGACTGCGCACCACTGGTATCCGGTTCCACGGCAGGGACGTTAGCAGGCGGTTCCGGAACCGGATTCCCCAGCACGTTTTCCAGCAACCAAAGGCGCCGTATTAGATCTCGAAATCGTTGCCGAACGCTACCACGCCCTTCTCGAAGTCGGCCGTGCAACCGGCGTCACCCCCATGCTTGAAGTCTGGGGACACTCCGTAAATCTTCATCGCCTCGGCCAAACACTCTTCGCCACCGCAGAAAGCTCTCACCCGGACGCCTGCATGTTACTCGATATTTATCACATTTACAAAGGCGGCTCGACATACGACGGACTCTGCCTGCTTGGTCCCCAAGCCATGCCAGTCCTTCACATGAATGATTTCCCCGCCAGTCCAACGCGGGAAGAAATGAACGATAGCCACCGTGTCATGCCAGGCGACGGCGTTGCCGATTTTTCAACGATCATAAAGCAGCTCCAGGCCGCGAATCCCAACATGGTATTTTCACTCGAACTCTTCAATCGGGACTATTGGAAACAAGAACCCCTTAAAGTAGCCCAGCTCGGGCTCGATAAAATGAAGTCCCTTGTCACCAATCACCTAGGCTAAGTCTACCCCTACCTCAACGGCCTAGCCGGTAAGTAGCTACGCGAGAGATTCGCACGGAATTTGCAATGAAACCGACCGATTCAAGTCTAGGTTGGTGTTTATTCAACGAGCATAGACCATCGTACTGTAGCGCCGCTTTCTACCGGCAATCTGACGGCCTCAAACCAAACCATCTCTTATATAAATTGGAAAATGTATATTGAGCGTCGTATCCAACGGCCCGAGCGATCGTCTCAATCTTATCATCAGTGGAACTCAATAAAACGCGTGCCCGTTGCAGCCTAAGAAAAGTCAAATGCTGCATCGGACTTCGACCGTGATACCGGCGGCATAACCGTCGCAAGTGCTCTTCGCTCACATGACCAAGCGAAGCTAACTCGCAAAGCGTCCACTTGCGATCTAATCTGCTTTCCACTTCGACCCAGATTTTCCAGAGTCTGTCATCGTATTTGCGCGGTTGAGCGAATTGAAGTACGTAGTGGTGGATAAGATCGATCCACTGACCCAAGGCTCCAGGAGAATTCGAATTCTCGGTCTCGAAAGAAAGCCCCTCGATTGCCGCCTTTAACGGTGCATGACCGTAGGATCCCACGACCGGAGACTTTTCCGTCACGATCGGAATACTCTCACGAGACTCCAAATAGCGCACCCAACAAAAACACCAAGGCTTTCCACGGTCGCATTGAAGCGAGTTCAAGACAAACGGCGGTTGCAAGCATGCTTGTCCAGCTCCAAGCGTATGCCAATTCCCGTCAACCAGCACTTTCCCCTCTCCTTCGAAACAGGCCATCATATAGGTCCCAGAAAGATCCGTACGCGTAACTTCAAAAGGAAATCGAGCCCGCATGATCCCTACATGTGCGATGTGATGATTTGCCAAAAGCGAACAAACCGGTGCATTCCGCAACCAGGAACGCCTATCGGAATTGTCTGAACGAACGACCAAATAATCCGATTTCCCAATGAAATGCTTCTCATGCAATTCGTTTTGATGATTTCTTCCAGGTTGGGTATTCACGAGTTGATTGTACGAATGAACGACTTCAAACCACATTTCAATGTGGATTTTCAATATCCGCATGTTTGATAATTCTATTTGCGAAAACGCATCAATAAAAGGAATATTTAGTCCCCCAGTTTTATAGCCAACGCATAAATCTAATTACGCCCCAAACCTACTAAAAGAAGCCGAATATCCCCTCTCCTATTCGCATAACTCACAAAAACCACAGTTCAATGGTC
>JABITN010000088.1 GCA_018700525.1 Opitutales bacterium | reverse complement strand
TTCATTATTGAGTAGCAGTTCGCGGAGTTTGCTAATCCACAGACTGTAATGCGGTCGGACATCGGTCAGGAGATCTGGAGTGATGATGCCGACTGAAATATTGCGCCTATTCCTTCTTGTGATATCGCTGAGTAATATCTTTGTACCCCTCTGCGCTACCGCTTTGGTTATGCCTTCGCGGGCAAGTTCTTTGAGTGCTACTCTCAATGTAAATCGACTCACCTGGAGTTCCTCGCATAGTTCCCGTTCAGAGGGTAGCCACTTTCCCCATAGACCATTGCGGATTCCCTCTCGAAGAAAAGCGCCTGTTTGACTGGCAAGCGATACTCTGTGCGGAATCTTGAATTTTGAACCCATGTGCAATCAACTTGATGCCAACTGGTCTAGAATTAATACCAAACTATCGCAATTGTCAAGATGTTCGCTGGCCCTCGTAGTCTAATTGCGTTTACTCCTTCGACATTTTGCCAAGACCAATTTGTATTTGTCTAGAGAATCGCACTAGGTAAGTAAATTATTGCCTAATCCTCTTACAGACTTTCGTGTTTTTTATTATGCGTTTAATATTACTAGTCCTAATTTTCGTAGGAAGCGTAGCGATGACAGGAGAACAATCTTGGGCAGACGATGGGAATTCTCCGAAGATGAACGTCGTGCTGTTTCTAATCGACGACCTCGGCTGGATGGATCTGGGCTGCCAAGGTAGCGAGTATTATCAGACGCCAAATATCGATCGACTTGCCGCCGAGGGCACACGGTTCACCGATGCCTATGCAGCGGCCGCTATATGCTCACCCACTCGAGCAAGTGTGATGACGGGGAAATATCCCGCTAGACTGATGCTAACTCAATGGCTGCCGTCAGGACGTTGGAGTCCTAAAGACAATAAAATGCGAGAGGGACGCTTCCTGCGCGAATTGCCTCTCGAGGAATTCACGCTCGCTGAAACGTTGCGAGAGGCTGGATACGCAACCTTGCATGTCGGCAAATGGCATCTCGGAGGGCCTCCCTTCTCGCTACCGACTCAGCATGGATTCGATGTGAATGTTGCAGGAAGCGAACATGGTGCTCCGGGTGGCTACTTTTATCCCTACACCGGGAAATGGACGGTACCAACCACGGGAAGCGCTGTAGTGAAAACGACCCTACCTGATGGAAAAAATGGCGAGTACTTGACTGATCGGCTAACCGATGAAGCCATTACGTTAATTCGCCAAAATAGAGACAATCCGTTTTTTCTATACTTCCCCCACTACGCCGTGCACTCGCCGCTTCAAGCGAAACAGTCGATGATCGCCCGCTACGAAGCGATTCCTGAAAAGGAGCGCCAAGGTCAACCCGCTTATGCGGCAATGGTGGAGAGCGTCGATCAAAGCGTCGGACGGGTCATGGAAACCCTAAGTGAGCTTGGACTGGAAAATAATACAATGGTTATCTTCACTTCAGACAACGGTGGATTGTGGAAAGCAACCGACCATAAACCGTTGCGAGCGAATAAGGGATCGCACTATGAAGGAGGTATTCGCGTACCCATGATAATAAAGGCGCCCGGAATATCGAAGCGAGGGAGCGTGAATTCCGTTGCAGTAATCACGAACGATTTATATCCGACTGTTCTCGAAGTGACCAGATTGCCCCTACGCCCGTATCAACATCAAGATGGCCTGAGCCTATCTGCTCTGCTAAAAGGAGAGACGGCACTCGATCGCGAGGATCTCTTTTGGCACTACCCGCATTACAATCAGCACCCGCACAGCGCTCCAGTTTCGATCATTCGACGGGGCTCTTGGAAGCTCATCGAGTTCTTGGAAACCGGCGAAATCGAGCTATACAACTTGTCCAATGATATTAGAGAAACGAAAAATCTCGCAGAAGCCCAACCCGAACGCACTAGAAAATTGCTTTCAGGACTACATGAATGGCAGACCGAAGTCGGAGCAGAACCAATGCGAGCAAATCCTTATTATGAAGTCAGGTAGGGCAATGACTTCCGGGCGTGCCGCTTCGATTTGGCCCCATCCTCTTATCCAGCACGCCCAGAGGTCGTTGCCCTACCCTTCGAAAGTGAAGCGCACCCTAAAATCTCTCCTCATTTTTCATTTTGCAATTTACATTTTTCAATTTGAAGTACGAAGCGCTCCGAACGTACTCTTTATTGCTATAGACGACTTGCGACCCGCCCTAGGGAGCTATGGCGATACAGTCGCGATCAGCCCAAATATCGATCGGATTGCCTCGCAGGGTATCGTTTTCAATCGGGCCTATTGCCAGCTAGCTGTATGCGGGCCTTCTCGACTTTCTCTGCTCTCTGGACGTCGACCCGACACGATCAGGGTTTGGGACCTCTCCACCCATTTCCGAGAGACCTTTCCTGACCTGGTGACACTCCCGCAACACTTCAAAAACCACGGCTACCATACTCGTTCCATAGGAAAGATCTACCACGGAAGCGGAGCGCCAATGAAAGATCCCCCTTCGTGGTCGGTAGAACCGCTTTACGATTATGGTAGAAAACACGAGTGGAGATACGCTTCCCCGGAAAACCGCGCAGTCGTTGCCCTCAAGCGAGAGGCTTCCGAAGGCGAGGACGTTCCCGATAATACGTTTGTAGACGGGATTGTCTGCGAAGCCGCTCTGGAAGCCCTGGATACGTACAAATCCTCTCAGAACCCTTTCTTTCTCGGCGTCGGGTTCCGTAAGCCGCACCTTCCGTTTGTCGCGCCGAAGCGGTATTGGGATTTGTACGACCGTGCGGATATTCCGAAACCCGTTTCCAACACCCACCCAAAGGGAGGGCCCGAGTACGCACTCCGCACTTGGCGCGAAATCGAAGGATATACCGACATCCCAGAGAAACTTAGCGAAATCACTCCCGAAAAGATACAGGAGTTACGCCATGGCTATTATGCATGCATCAGTTATATTGATACGCTTGTCGGACGACTATTGGATCGTCTCGAGGAACTGGAACTAGCTCAGAACACCATCGTTTGTCTCTGGGGCGACCATGGATTTCACCTCGGCGAACAAGGTCTATGGACAAAGGCCAATAATTACGAGTTGGCCGCAAGGGTCCCCCTCATTATTTCCACGCCAAGGCAAGCCAGCAGAGGCAAAGCATGCAATGCCATCGTCGAACTCGTCGACTTATACCCCACACTGGCTGAACTTTGTAATCTGGATGTCACCAGCGAACTTGAAGGACATAGCCTGATACCGCTCCTCGATGATGTAAACCTTCCCTGGAAAAGGGCCGCTTTTAGTCAATTTCCGAGAAACTTCACAGAGATCAAACACAAACGGCATGGAGATGTCATGGGATATTCGATACGAACAGACCGCTTTCGGTACATACAGTGGAAGGAATGGGTATCCGGAAAAATAGTCACCCAAGAACTCTACGACCACCAAACTGATCCCAATGAAATGAACAATATCGCAGTCAATCCGGAGTACTCAGCCATACTTGCGAACCACCAAAGCCAACTCGAAGCCGGGTGGAAAGGAGCCCTGCCAACGCGATGAGCTTAATCCCTTCTTTCGAAAGATCGTATATTGTAGGTCGTCTCGCTGAGGCGACACCCGAGGGAGGGTTGCGGGTCAACGACCTGCCCTACAGTATGTACCCTTTCAAGAACGAACTATTTGGCGCAATCTAAGGAATGCTTAATTTTAACCAAAACAATTGCACCATGAATTCGACTCCTATTTTGTTTAAACATATCGATCTCTTTACTTTCATTTTTCTAATCACTCCTTTGGTGTCAATGAACGGCTATGGAGAGGAAATCGAATACGGCGGCGACGTCATGGACGTACGGACAATTCGCCGGATCGAACAGCATCCGCACGCTTGGCGTGTCTGGCAACCATTCATCATAAAAGGGCAAAAGAAGAATCATTTGATTGTGGCCTTCGGAGCTATGGTCAACGGCAAGAAAGACATGGGGGACATATTGGCGACCGTTTCGAAAAATGACGGGGACACGTGGGAAGAGCCGATTCCGATCTTCGATCATCGGCAGCGGAAGGGAGAGTTGCAATTCGCGTATGCGAATCCCGTTCTCTACAAGAGTCCAGGTCAGGAAGTGATTTGGTGTTACGCTATGCGTAATCCGATCGCTTCTGAAAATAGCGAAGAATCGCATCTGGTCGCAGCTTTTACTGCTGATGGGGGATTTTCATGGACACCCGTTGAAATGGCCATGCGCTATACAGGGCCGCTAATTCTGAACGCTGGGATCGTCGAGACTGAGATAAAGGGGGAAAAACGATATCTCCTCCCGGCCCATCGCAATACCCTCGCAGCAGACCCGAGAGGATCGCGCGATCATTTTATTTTGAGCAGTAGCAGCTTATTGGAGTGGAAGCTGGAAGCTTTTATTCCTCAACCGACCAAGGCTCGGGTCTTCCTGCACGAAGGGAATATTGCTCTTTGGGGGAAGAAGGGAGAACTCAAAATAGTGATGCGAACGGCTGACTATGACGACACGAGTCTCACCACGAACCCGCCGCGGGCATATTCCAGCGTGAGCATCGATGGGGGTCGTAACTGGAGCGTCGCTCAACCGGAGCCGGATTTGCACAATGCAAAATCGAAAGGCTACTTTGGCCAGTCGTCAAACGGGACCCATATCTACGTCTATAATGACGGACCTGCTCAGCGCGGCAAGGCGCCGGGATTCCCAAATGGGGGCCGCACTTCCTTGCGTTATAAGATAAAACCCGCAGGGGAAGGCTGGAGCGACGAGATGACGTTTTACCACGCGGGTATCAAGAACTCCTATCCCACTCTTGCCGAAGTGGCGCCGGGAGATTTTCGCTGCGTATGGGACAGCGGCACAGCCAATACTCCACGAACTCACATCCATTTCGGAAAACTCAAACTCAAGCCATGACATCCACTCATTTACGTAATCAAATCGTCGCGGGAGAAAAGGTCTTCGGCACGCTCATTGTTTCGCCTTCGCCGCGGTGGCCCGAAGCTGTGCGCGGTTGTGGGCTCGATTTCGTATTCATTGATACCGAGCACATCGCGATCGATAGAGCCGATCTGAGTTGGATGTGCCAGACATACGCGGCGCTTGGTCTCCCTCCGATCGTGCGCATTCCATCGCCCGATCCCTACACGGCCACGATGGCACTCGATGCAGGAGCGGCAGGAATAGTCGCTCCCTATATAGAAACTGCAGAGCAGGTACAGGCCCTGCGTGGGGCGGTCAAATGCCGTCCTATCAAAGGGCAGAAACTGCAACGTATGCTCGATGGCGCCAAGGTCGAGGAGAAGCTCGAATCCTACGTAGCAAAGGGAGCGGAGCAGAGATTGATGTTCGTCAACATCGAGAGCCAGCCAGCGATCCAGGCCTTGGATGAAATTCTGGCCGTGCCTGGCTTGGATGCTTTGCTCATTGGCCCGCACGATCTTTCCTGTAGCCTCGGCGTACCCGAAGGATATGACGAGCCCATCTTTCTGGAAGCCTGCGAAACGATTTTCCAGAAAGCGCGTGCTGCGGGTGTCGGGGCAGGAATCCACTTCTGGGGCAGCGTGGAGCAACAAAGAAGATTCCTCGATATGGGAGCAAACTTCCTGATCCACAGCGCCGACATAAGTCTCTTCCAAAAACGCCTTCGAATAGAACTCGAGGCAATTCGTAAAGCTGTCGGAAAAATAACTCCCACAATCGATTCATCGGCGGAAACCACTATCTAACTACGCTATATGTAAATTGAAATAACGACCTTGGTTAGGGCAACGAACTCCGAGCGTGCCGCGACAGAGGACAAAACTACCGCGGCACGCTCGGAGGTCGTTGCCCTACTCTCAAAAAATGATATTCTTTAAAATACTCCTCATTCTTCATTCCGCCTTCGTTCTTCACTCCTTAGATGCGGCCACGCCGCGTCCAAACGTTCTCTTCATATCCGTTGATGATATGAACGATTGGGTAGGGTGCTTGGGCTCGAATCGCGTTCCGACGCCGCATATCGATGCCCTGGCGGAACGTGGACTGCTCTTTACGAACGCTCACGCTCC
>JABITN010000191.1 GCA_018700525.1 Opitutales bacterium | reverse complement strand
TAGTTTACATTTTACCCAGTGCCACCATAAGAATGCTAACATCCGCAGGATTCACCCCACTCACTCGACTAGCTTGGCCCAAATTCGAAGGTTTCAACTGATTCAATTTCAAAGCGCATTCCTTCTTCAGTCCCCTAACCGTCAAAAAATCGAACTCCCTAGGAACCAAGATTGATTCAACACTATTAAGCTTCTGTACCTGCTTCATCTCGCGCTTGAGATAACCATCATAACGAACTCGATAAAGAGCTTCCGTCAACACAGGCTCAGACAATCCCCCTATATTTTCAGGCAATTCCAATTCCCCATCGTTTCTCCTAACCAAGGTCGCCCAAGTCTGCTCTCCTCGCCTATTAGACTCCATCCACTTAACCGCTTCTTCAACACCACGCTTTTTATCCTCTATCTTCGCGATACGCGACTCAGACAGCAATCCGAACGATTTAGCGTACTCCAGCATTCGCAATTCCGCGCTACCGTGGTTGAACAACAAACGATACTCTGCCCGACTCGTAAACATCCGGTAAGGTTCTTGGGTGCCCTTCGTCACGAGATCGTCAATCAAGACTCCCGTATACCCATCATATCGCTTTAAAACAAACGGTTTGTCACCGCGAACCTTCAGAGCGGCATTCACACCGGCCATCATTCCCTGGCACCCCGCCTCCTCATATCCCGAAGTTCCATTAATCTGACCTGCGAAAAAGAGATTCTCGACCTTCTTCGACTCCAGATTCGGGTATATTTGAGTTGGCGGCGCGAAATCGTACTCAACCGCATAAGCCGGTCGTAGTAAATGGGCTTTTTCCAATCCAGGAATCGAAGCGATCATTTCCAGCTGGGTTTCGAACGGCAAACTCGTCGAAAGTCCATTGATGTAGTATTCGTTGGTATTTCGACCCTCAGGCTCGATAAAGAGCATATGACGCGGTCGGCCCTCGAATCTTACGAACTTATCTTCGATACTCGGGCAATAACGCGGCCCGGTTCCTTCAATCTCTCCGCCATACATTGCCGACAAGTGAAGGTTGCGCGTTACAATATCAGCCGTTTCTTGCGTCGTATACGTTATCCAGCATGAAACTTGATCCGATCCCGGGCGCCAACCCGCGAGCGTTTCATCGAATTGTTCCACGTGGAACAATTCCGAATCTTGTCGCGTATCGTAGAATCCGAACAGAGTCGGATCCGAATCGCCACGTTGTTCTTCCAATTTCGAAAAATCAATCGATCGGCCGAGTAAACGCGGTGGCGTACCTGTTTTCAGCCGTTCAAGCTCAATACCAGCTTCCAAGAAGCTGTGAGAAAGCGTCTTGGCCGAATAATCGCCCATACGGCCACCTTCGTTCTTATTCTTACCAATATGCATCAAACCACGCAGAAAGGTTCCTGTTGTGATAATCACCGATTTTCCGAAGAACTCTACATCGATATTCGTGCGGCAACCAACCACAGCGTCTCTCTTATAGATCAATCCTGTAACCGTCGCCTGAAATACATCCAAATTCTCCTGATGCTCCAACACGTGCTTCATCCGAAGCGCATATACCTTCTTATCACACTGAGCACGAGGGGAGTGGACCGCAGCGCCTTTCGACGCATTGAGCAAACGGAACTGAATTGCCGAAACATCGGCGTTCACAGCCATTTCTCCACCTAACGCATCGATTTCCCTAACGATATGCCCCTTGGCAACTCCACCAATAGCCGGATTACAGCTCATCGATGCGATCGTATCGATATTGCCGCTTAAGATAAGCGTGCGAGCTCCCATTCTGGCTGCAGCTAAAGCAGCCTCGCAACCAGCATGTCCTGCACCGCACACAATTACATCATAGGGCTCTCGAGTATTCATCGCCGCAGATACATACGCTAAGGGTAGGGGACCTCAAGCGCGAAAGCCTTGCGAGGTAACGTCCTTATAAGGTCATCATCACTTCCGAAGCGCTTCGGCTACGCTTCAAAAATGTAAACAAATTGTAAAGCGATTTTTAAGCCCTGATATAGAGCTACTTACCGATGCAAAACGAGGAAAATAATACGTCTAGCATCGCCTCATTGTCTATCCTCCCCAGAATCGCTCCAATAGCATCCAAAGCTCCTCGCATGTCACTAGCGATCAATTCAACCGCATCATCTGTTTCGAATTTTGCAAGAGCTCCCGACAAGCAATCCTTCAATTCAGCCAAAGCAGCATTATGGCGAGCATTGACCAATATCAGATCATCCTCATCGCTCGAAAAATGAGAATCGATCAAAGCGATCAACGCCGATTTCAACTCATCCAAACCTTCGCCGGTCAAAGCCGAAAAAGCCACCTCTCGATAAACATCGATCGTATACACGGCTGACAGAGCATTTCCCAAATCAACTTTATTTCGAATAACGATGCAATTAGATGAATTGAGGCGTTGAGCAATCGACTCCGGCAATTTAGGGGAGGGGAGGGCGCTATCTTCAACCAAAAGAAATATATCCGCTTCTTCAGCGAGTTCGATCGTTCGACGAATACCTTCGCGCTCGATTCCACTTTTCGCTTCTCGAAGCCCTGCCGTATCCAATAATTGTATACTATGAGATCCTAGAATAATCCGCTCTCTTAAAAAATCACGCGTCGTCCCAGGTTCCTCGCTTACAATCGCGCGCTCGAAACCCAAAAGCTGGTTCAAGAGAGAACTCTTACCTGCATTCGGTTCGCCCAAGATAAGCGTCTTCACGCCGTCTCTCAAAAATGCAGCATACTTGCTACTATCGATCAATCGGGAGCAGAACTGTATGAGTTCCTGGATACCATTCACATGTGCCTTTTTTTGTTCTGGCGGCAGGTCTTCCTCTGGAAAATCGATATAGGCTTCAATCGCCGCAATGCTTCTTAGTAGCTTATCTTTAAGCTCCCCTAATTGCCTGCCGAATGCTCCTCTTAGTTGATTATTAGCGGCTTGGATCGCTTTATCGCTTCGGGCCTGAATCAGTTCCATGACCGCCTCGGCCTGCGTCAAATCCATACGTCCATTCAAAAACGCGCGTCTCGAAAATTCACCTGGCTCCGCTTGTCTACATCCACGAGCCAATAGATCCTCCAAAATCTTCCCCGCAATCAAAGGATTGCCGTGACACATAATTTCAAGCGTATCCTCGCCTGTGAACGATTTCGGTTCTCGGTAGAGACAATAAACGACATCATCTAAAAGATCGCCTTCAATCGAACGGTACGATCCGTGGTAGGACTGCCGAGGTAGGGCAGGGCGCTTGCGCCGAAATATTGAATCGCAAAGCTCACCGCATTGCGAACCGCTCGCTCGGAGCATAGCAATCGCGCTTTCACCTTTGGGTGTTGAAACTGCAGCTATCGTATCAATATTTTCCATACAATTAATTCAGAATGTCGCAAACCAGAAAGGCATCCCTGACCAAACAATCTAAATCTTTGGAAGAAGAAGCCTATCACCGCAAGCCCGTAACGACACGCCCTCCGCGAACCAACGATTTTACCAATAAAAAAGAACCGCAGCAGCGGTCCTTTGAAATTGATCTCTTTTAGCCTAATTATTCAGCCTTAGCCTCTTCAAGTTCTTTTGCTTCAACCGGAACCGGATTCACCACTTCGATGACTCCTTTCGCAATGCGCTCGGCTATCTCAGGGTTTTCCGATAAGAACGTCTTAGCCGCTTCGCGACCTTGTCCCACCAATTCGCCCTCGTAGGAAATCCAGGCTCCCTTCTTTTCCAAAATCTTATGCTCAACCCCAAGATCCACGATCGAACCCATCCGGGAAATACCTTCGTTATACATTATATCGAACTCACAAGACGTAAACGGAGGAGCCACCTTATTTTTTACCACCTTCACGCGCGTCCGGTTTCCAGTGACCACTCCAGCAGTGTCCTTTATCTGGCCAATCCGACGAATATCTAACCGAATCGAGGCAAAAAATTTCAATGCACGTCCGCCAGGAGTCGTTTCCGGGCTGCCGAACATAACGCCAATTTTTTCCCGTATCTGGTTGGTGAACAAGCAAATACAACCCGTTTTGCTCACAACGGCAGTCAGGCGTCGCATCGCCTGACTCATCATACGAGCTTGCGAGCCTACCGTCGCATCGCCCATCTGACCATCAAGCTCCGCCCGCGACACCAAAGCGGCAACCGAATCGATGACGATCACATCGATCGCGTTGGATCGGATCAGAGCTTCAGTAATATTGAGGGCGTCTTCACCGCTGTCCGGTTGAGAAACGAGCAACTCATCCACGTTCACTCCCAATACGCGGGCGTACTTTGGATCGAGCGCGTGCTCCACGTCTATAAAAGCCGCGATTCCGCCCCGACGCTGGGCTTCCGCGATCACATTCAAACACAGGGTCGTTTTACCCGAAGATTCCGGACCGTAGATTTCGCAAATTCGTCCTTTCGGCAAACCACCTACTCCCAGAGCCAGGTCGACGGAAAGCGAGCCTGTTGAAATCGTCTCCACCTTCATGTGTGTCGTGCTGCCCAAGCGCATGATCGATCCTTCGCCAAATTGCTTGGTGATCGCGGACATCGCCATATCCACGTTCTTTTCTTTGTTTTCGTTTGAAGGGAGAGGGTTGTGTTTACCTTTTGCCATTAGTCTTTGAAATGAGAGTTTAAGTGTTTCGAGTGATTCGGACCCCAATCTGAGACCGAGCTTTTGCGGGCGCAAGAATAAGCTCCCAATGATTCACCATAATACGACTCGCATCAGACATTTGCTGTCCTATGGTAGAATTCGGACAGAATTTCTTCGAAAATCTCTGCTAGACTCCCTTCCAAACACCTTCAAAGCGAAAAATTCTTGCAAGACTATAGTTCCAGCGGTTGAACTTGATGGCTCTATACCTTAAATTGGGCTTAGAATCAGCAAAGACGAAAACACTATGAAAATTAAAGCATACTTGAAACCACAGTGCGGTTGGAGCATGGGCGTTCGCTCGATCATGTCCAAATACGATCTCGAGTATGAAGATATCGACATCATCAACAGTCAGGAAAACTACGCTGAGATGGTCACGAAATCAGGTCAGCCACTCTCTCCATGCGTAGAGATTGACGGCATTATGCTGGCGGATGTCAGCGGCGAAGAAGTCGAAGCGTACATGTTGCAAAACAAGCTCGTCGGTAACTCTTCAAAGGAAGCCCTGTCCCCAACGGACCGAGGCTGCTCCGACGAAGAACACGAACGTATGCGAGAAGGGCAATCCCAACCCGTTCGCTTCTTCTAACTAACCAGCATTCCGAGCATCAACGTTCGTCGAAAGGCCGGAATTGAAAATCCGGCCTTCGTGATCTTTTGGCGACGCCAGAGCACAACTACCAGCAACCACTTTACGATCTATGAATTCCATTATTCAATCTCCTCTCTATAAGAAGGAATACGAGCATGACGCGTGCGGCGTCGGCTTCCTGGCCAATATCAATGGCGTCAAGTCACACGACTTGCTGAAAAAGGCAATCCAAGCTTTGAAGAGCCTCGCCCACCGTGGAGCAGTCGATGCCGATGCAATTACGGGAGACGGCGCTGGCGTTCTCACGCAAATTCCTTATCCTCTCTTTCGCGAATTTCTCGAAGAAAGAGGCAAGCAGCTTTACAGCGACGATGATCTCGGAGTCGGTGTCATCTTCCTTCCGAAAGATGACGAATATGCACAAGCTCGCGCCAAGAAAGTTGTCGAAGCCGCAATCAAGGGCGAAAACCTTAGTGTCCTTGACTGGCGCGATGTTCCAGTAGACGACAGCTGCCTTGGCCAAAAAGCCAAAGAAACACAGCCGCGCATCGTTCAAGTTTTAATCGCCAAAACCGGCGACCTCGATACAGCCGCATACGAACGTAAGCTTTTCCTCGCTCAAAAAGTGGCCGAGCGACAAGCGACAGAGGACAAGATCGAAGAGTTCTACATCTGCTCTTTCTCGAATCGTACCATAATTTACAAGGGTATGCTCAATTCGCCTCAGATGCGGCCCTACTTCAAGGACCTGAAGAACAAGAAATACGAAACCGCATTCGCGATCTTCCATCAACGGTACTCCACCAACACCTTCCCATTCTGGCACCTCGCTCAGCCGTTCCGCATGTTGGCCCACAACGGCGAAATCAACACCATTCGCGGCAACCGCAATTTGATGCGTGCTCGCGAACGTTCCAACGTCCACGGCGTTTGGGGCGATCGCTTCTCCGACCTTCGTCCAATCATTCAGCCAGATCTCTCTGATTCGGCCAGTTTCGACAACGCCCTCCAGCTCATCACCCTCGGCGGACGCAGTGCTTTGCATTCGGCAATGATGATGATGCCCCCAGCTTGGGAAAACAACGAGCAGCTCAGCAAAGAATTGCGTGGCTTCTACGAATATCACGCTTGCATGCTCGAACCTTGGGACGGCCCCGCTGCGATTGCATTTACCGACGGACGATACGTCGCCGCATCGCTCGACCGAAATGGCCTTCGCCCTGCTCGCTACAAAATCTACGACGATGGCACCATTCTGCTCGCTTCCGAACTTGGCCTAATAGACGAAACCGATCTCAAGACAGTGCGTTCCGGCCGCCTAGGACCGGGCAAGATGATAGCGATCGATCTCGAAGAAAAACGCTTTCTCGACAACGATGAGATCAAAGCAGCCATCGGCAACGAATCAAAGTTCCAAAAATGGTGTGCTGATCACCTGACCGACATTCAGGAACTCTCGAAAAGCGCGACTAGCGAACCAGCTAAGTCTGAAGACGAAGACATGCAGCAACAGCTTGCCTTCGGATACGACAAAGACGAATTCAATGCCGTACTCAAGCCCATGGCCCAAACCGGCATGGAAGCAAGCGGATCTATGGGCGACGATACGCCTCTGGCGTTTATTAGCCACCGCCCACGTTTGCTCTATACATACTTCAAGCAACTCTTCGCCCAAGTAACGAACCCGCCAATCGACTCCATTCGTGAGCGTTCGGTCATGTCCGTCAACATGTTCCTAGGCGGAAGGCTAGGACTTTTCGAAGAATTGCCGCAAAGCGCCGGATTAGTGAAATCCGAATCGCCGCTTCTCTTTAACAACGAAGTCGATTCTCTCTTCGACGTCGACCATCTCAAAAATCGAGTCGTTCGCCTCGATGTCACTTACGACGCGTCAGCTGGAGCCTCCGGTTTGCAAAACGCAGTCGAAGAGCTTAAAAATCGCGCTACATCGACTGTCGACAGTAAATCCGCCAAAGTGCTTATCCTTACCGACCGAGCTGTCAGTAAAGACCGCGTCGCTATTCCGATGCTTCTCGCAGTAGGTGCCATTCACCAAATTTTGGTCAAAGCCGGACTTCGCATGAAATGCGACCTCGTAGCCGAAACCGGTGAAGCTCGGGACGTCCACCAATTCGCTTGCCTGCTCGGATTCGGCGCTAACGCCGTTAACCCGTATATTGCCTTAGCGGTGATGAAGAATTTCGCCGATAGCGGCGAACTCGAAGGAATCGACGCCAACAAAGCATACGCCAACTACCGCGGAGCCATCGAAAAAGGTCTTCTCAAGATTATGGCGAAAATGGGCATCAGCACGCTTTTCAGCTACTGCCGTGCTCAGATATTCGAAGCGATCGGACTTTCTCAATCGCTCGTCGACGAATGTTTCTTCGGAACGCCTACGCCAATCGGCGGAATCGGTTACAAAGAAATCGGTGACGACCTCATGGCCCGCCATCAATTAGCTTACGGCGAGGAAGAACCAGGCTTCACAAGCGCGGGCTATTTCAAAGTCGTTCGCAAAGGCGGCGAATTCCATGCATGGAATCCCAAGGTTGTCGGTGGCATGCATCGCTTCCTCAAAAAAGGCCAACCCGAAGATTTCGCCAAATATAAAAACGAGGCTGACAATCATCAGCCCTACGCGATCAAGGATTTGCTCAAGATCAAGCTGCCCGAAGAAGATGGCGTTAAGATCGAACAGGTTGAGCCAATCGAAGATATTCGTCGCCGCTTCACAACCGCAGCGATGTCACTCGGAGCGCTTTCGCCCGAATGCCACGAAACGCTTGCAATCGCCATGAACCGGATAGGCGGTAAGTCTAACTCCGGCGAAGGTGGAGAAGACCCGCGTCGCTATTCGTTGTTCGACAACGGCGACAATGCTTCCTCGGCAATCAAGCAGGTCGCATCCGGTCGTTTCGGCGTAACCGCCGAATACCTTTCCACTGCAAAGGAAATCGAAATCAAAATGGCTCAAGGAGCGAAACCAGGTGAGGGTGGTCAACTACCCGGACACAAGGTTTCGCCAATGATCGCTCGTCTACGATTCAGCGTTCCTGGAGTCACGCTTATTTCGCCTCCGCCTCACCATGATATCTACTCGATCGAAGATTTGGCTCAGCTGATCTTCGATCTAAAGGAAGTTAATCCACGGGCCAAGGTTTGCGTGAAACTCGTCTCTAGCTCTGGAGTTGGAACCGTTGCTGCCGGAGTCGCCAAAGCCTACGCCGATGTCATTCTAATCTCAGGACACGATGGAGGAACGGGGGCATCGCCGCTCTCTTCCATCAAGCATGCCGGATCCTCATGGGAGATCGGCCTCGCTGAAACGCATCAGGTCCTTATGATGAACGGTCTCCGAAATCGTGTTACGCTTCGCACTGATGGTGGCATGAAGACTGGTCGCGATATCATTATCGCCGCTATTCTCGGTGCTGAAGAATACAATTTCGGAACTGCTGCCATGATCGCCGCTAGTTGCGCGATGTTTCGTGTTTGTCATTTGAATACATGCCCAGTTGGCGTCGCAACCCAAAGAGAAGATCTTCGCGCCAAGTACAAAGGTACTCCTGAAAATGTAATCAACTACTTCAACGCCGTTGCTGAAGATGTACGAGCGTACATGACTAAGCTTGGATTTCGCAAATTGGACGACCTTATCGGCCGCGTCGATTTGCTAGAACAGATAGACGACCCGGAAAATCCTAAGACCCGCATGGTAAACCTGAGCGGACTGCTACACGATCCGGATCCAAGCGGAGAATCTCCTCGTATCCACACGCGTCCGCGCAACGAACGCCTAGGATTCGAAGGATGCATCGACCAAACCATTATTCAAGAATCCAAGGATGTCATATCCGGACGCATCGCGTCATTTCGAGGCAAATACAAAGTCGGTAACACCGACCGCTGCCTAGGAACTCATTTGTCAGGAGAAGTCGCATACATTCGCGGTAGTAATCACCTGCCTCCCGCATCGATTGATCTCAAGTTCATTGGTACCGCTGGACAGAGCTTCGGCACATTCCTTTCGCCTGGCATCCGAATGCAGCTTTTCGGCGAAGCCAATGATTACGTCGGCAAGGGAATGAGCGGCGGAGAAATCATCGTTCGTCCGAAGGAAGAAGAAACGTTCGTTTGGAAAGACAATATTATCGTTGGAAACACCTGTCTCTACGGATCTACCGGCGGACACCTTTTCGCTGCCGGAATTGCAGGAGAACGTTTCGGTGTTCGAAATAGCGGAGCAGTAGCGGTTGTGGAAGGTCTGGGCGACCATGCCTGCGAATACATGACAGGCGGTTTGATCATATCGCTCGGCAAGGCTGGTTCGAACTTCGGCGCTGGAATGAGCGGCGGACTCGCATTCATCTACGACGAAGACAACTCCTTCGAAAATCAATTCAACCCGGAACTAATCAGTATCGAGCGTCTTGGTGAAAATGCCGAAATTGATGCATTGAAAAAAGTAGTTGAAGCTCATGCTACCGCGACTCAAAGCCCGTATGCCAAAGCGCTTCTCGAAAACTGGGAAGATATTATTAGCAAATTCTGGAAAGCGGTACCACATCCATCCACACCCGAGACGCCTAAGAATGTCCTAAAGCTAGAAACGCTTAATATTCCAGTCTACGCCTAAATAACTTGGCATGATCTTTAGCAAAGTGCCTTTCCAGTGATGGGAAGGCGTTTTTTTGGCCCGCTGCCGAGCTAGATCAATCGCCGCGTTTTCGTTCGTTCTTTTTTAAAAACTCCTTCAACCGCTTTGCCGTAGCAGCCCCAATACCTTCAATCGTTATTAGATCATCGAGACTGGCTTTTCTAAGTTTCTCGATACTTTTGAATCGCTCCATTAAAAGGAGTCGTTTCTTCGGTCCCAATCCGGAGAAGTCATCCAATAAACTCTCGCGAATCTTTCGACTCCGCAAATCTGCGCTAAAGGTATTTGCGAATCTATGCGACTCGTCGCGCATTCTCTGCAAGAGCTGCAAGCCTTCGTTCCTCAAGGGTAATCGCAATGGAACACGCTCATCTGAGAAGATAATCGTCTCATGCTTTTTCGCTAGACCAATAATCGCTGGTGGATCCAAATCCTGGAGAAGAAATGATTTAATTGCCGCACTAACCTGACCGCGACCGCCATCGATCACGACAAGATGCGGAAACGCTTTCCCTTCGTCAGCCAAACGCCGATAGCGTCGCCCTACAACTTCTTCCATAGAGCGGTAATCGTCGTTTCCTTCGAAACGCTTAATTTTGTAGCGTCGATACTGCTGTTTATTAGGGCGGCCATTTTCAAAACGTACCATTGATGCCACTACAAACGTACCGGAAATGTGAGAGATATCGAAACATTCCATACGCGTCGGAAGAGCTTCTAGTTGCAGCTCTTTCTGCAAACTCTTCAACGCATCCAAAGTATCCGCTTTAACCGGAACGTCTCGTTCGAATTTTCGCGTTTTCCTAAGAGATGCTTCCAGAGCGAAAACAATGTCTCTCAATTCTGCAGCTTTCTCAAAGAGCTTCTTATTAGAAGCGTTTACCATTTTTGCTTTCAGATCAATCAACCATTCGCGTGATTTTCCTTCGAGAAAGAAACAAGCCTCTTCGACTCTAGCCATGTACTCATCGCGAGTTACAATATTATCAAATCCGTACAATTCCGCACGTACGTCTTCATAAAGTCGATACCTATCATTTTCTAAGGTCTTCGGATTCGAATCGCTAAGCAACACTCCGAATTGCCTTCGCATTTCCGCCAAGGTTTTGCGGATATGCTGAGCATGTGGAAACGGTCCAAAATAGCGGGCCCCATCCTCCTTCTTAAATCGAGCAAGGGTAAACCGAGGTAGCACTCGCGTTCGATCTACTCGAACAAGAAGGAAACGCTTATCGTCCGTGAAGTCCGTATTATACTTAGGCCGCCATTTTTTAATAAGCTGGCCTTCGAGAATCAATGCTTCCGGTTCCGATTTGACTTCGATAATCTCGAAATCTCGGATCATTTCCACCAAAGCTCTAATCTTCAGCTGATGAGTAAACGCACGAGATGGTTGGAAATACGTCGAAACCCGCTTCTTCAGACTCTTCGCCTTTCCCACGTATATCACGGAGCCTAGACGGTCCTTCATGAGATACACCCCAGGAGTCTCAGGCAATCTGCGGACTTTTTTCTTCAAAATACTCGACGCGACCATTGGCTTTTTTGATAAACCTACCCTAGCTTTCCTTCAAGCCTAGATAGACTCTTACATTCATTCTCACAATATTTCAATGATCGGTCCAAAAAAATTCATGCTTATCACCTTGGGTGAAGAACTCCTCCTTGGACTTACCCGGAACGGACATCTTACCTATATTGGCGATCAGCTCCGGCAGCGGGGAGTGACTCTTCACAGCAACTACACCATTTCCGACGAGGGCGATGACATTCTCGATCAATTTCGATTTTGCTGGGACCGAGCGGATATCGTCATAACGACAGGTGGATTAGGACCAACTGTTGACGATCGGACAAAGGAAGCCGTAGCCGAGGCACTCGGAGAAACACTTGTTTTCGATAAACGCGTTCTCGAAACCATAGAAGAACGGTTCGCTCGGCTTGGAAAAGCGATGAGCGCCAACAACCGCAAACAGGCTTTTCGACCGGAGAATGCAGAAGTCATACCCAATGACCGTGGAACGGCTCCAGGCCTTTGGCTCAACAAAGGAGAAAAGGTTCTTATTATGCTACCGGGACCCCCGAACGAGCTCGAACCGATGTTCGAGAATCAAGTATTACCTAAACTGGAAGCTCTCAAATACATCGAAGACCAGGAAAACTATCTTCAGTTACGAACAATCGGAGTAGGGGAGTCGCAATTGGAAACCGATTTTCAACCCCTATTCGATAATTACGAGAACCTGCAAATTGCCTATTGCGCCCATCAAGGCCAAGTCGATTTTCGAATTAGCTATCCAGGTACTGAGAATAGAATGGACCAGCTTCTTGAAATAGCCGAAATTTGCAAAAAGCAATTAGGTAATCAGTTTCTCTGCTTAGGTCACCATTCTGTATCCGAAGTCATTTCCAATATGCTTAAAGCTCGAGGAAAAACGCTTGCGCTCGCCGAAAGCTGTACAGGTGGTCTTATCTCGAATACATTTACCGATATCTCTGGGTCTTCCGAATTCTTTCTTGGTGGAATCGTAAGCTACAGCATAGACGCAAAACAAGATTTGCTCGATGTGCCCGAAGGAATGATACAGCAATATACGGAAGTAAGCCAGGAAGTTGCTGTTGCGATGGCTAGCGGAGCAGCAGAAAAATTCGAATCCGACTACGCCTTAAGTATAACCGGCTACGCGGGTCCTTCGGGTGGAACTGCAGAGAATCCAGTTGGAACGGTTTACATAGGACTCCATTCTCCGCGAGATATTTGGGCAAAACGCTTTCAATGGAAAGCTTCGAGAGCTTCAATAAAGGTTCGAGCTTTAAATGCTGCGTTGGACCTTCTCCGAAACGAACTTATTGCAGCGAATTCCGCTGACGACGGCGCGAACCAAGATTTACATAAAGAAGCCAACAATATTCTTAAATCCTTGAGCTAAGGATATCGAAGATAGCTCGAGGGAATTCCGCAAAGCCTAGTCGCCAAAGAGATTGCCAAAAGTTGGTCTTTTCTTTTTTCTACGGTCTCTTAACTTGACAATGGAAACGCAGAACGCAGCGAGAGACAGCCTAAACCGACCTCTACGAGATCTACGGATCTCGGTAACAGATCAATGTAATTTTCGCTGCGCATACTGCATGCCTAAGGAAATATTCGGACCTGACTATTCGTTCTTGGAAAAAGCCGAGGTCCTGACCAATACGGAAATTTTGGCTATAGCTCGTGCTTTCGCAAAACTAGGAATCGAAAAAATACGCCTTACAGGTGGCGAACCTTTGTTAAGAAAAGACCTGGTCCCACTAGTAAAAGAACTCAACGGGATCGATTCCATCAAGGATCTCTCCCTCACTACGAATGCTTCGCTCCTCCCCAGATACGCGCAGTCTCTCAAAGAAGCTGGACTTTCTCGCGTAAATATCAGTCTCGACAGTCTTGACGAAGAATCCTTCAAACAAATGAGCGGTGGTCGAGGTTCCGTTCAGGCTGTCCTCGACGGAATCGACGCAGCGGTCAACGCCGGTCTAGACCTCAAGGTAAACATGGTCGTTAAGAAAGGAGCGAACGAATCCGAAATTCTTCCCATGGTCCGCTACTTTCGTAAATGTGGCATAACGCTTCGTTTTATTGAATACATGGACGTAGGAAATTCCAATCAATGGAAACTGGACGAAGTTGTTCCCGCAAAAGAAATTTTGAATACAATTAATAGCGAATTCAAATTTGGGCCGATAGATCCAAATTATCGCGGCGAGGTAGCAAATCGATATCAGTTTAACGATATCCCGTTGGAATTCGGTATAATTAATTCAATTACAAAACCATTCTGCAGTAACTGCAATCGTGCGCGTCTCTCAGCCGATGGGAAACTCTACACATGTTTGTTCGCGACTAAGGGCCATGATCTTAAATCGCTAATAAGAAGCAACCCAAGCGAGGAATCGCTCACGCAAACTCTCTCTGATATTTGGTCGCGACGTACTGATCGCTATTCCGAAGAACGAATGCATTCCAATAAAAATCGAGAGAAAATCGAAATGTCATATATCGGTGGCTAACTCATCGGACCTATCCCTTTCCTGCTATACCAAAATAATTAAGAAGCCAC
Organism: Opitutales bacterium; assembly: GCA_018700525.1. Classification (GTDB taxonomy): domain Bacteria; phylum Verrucomicrobiota; class Verrucomicrobiia; order Opitutales; family Opitutaceae; genus Pelagisphaera. Next base: position 14,099 of record JABITN010000191.1, on the reverse strand, counting down.
ACTTCTTTCCATACGCGATACCGGCCCTCCCAAGTTATTCGGCCCATTTCATCTTGTAGATGCGGCGGCACAAGAAACCCTGCTTCGATATTTATTCTCTCCAAAACACCTTGTTGACGATTGATATCGTCAACTGGATCAATTTCATACTCTTCGAGTTCCAGTTCTTGGATACGTTTTAGATGATGCTTTAAAAGCTTTTCTGGGCTTCTCGTCCAAGGTTTTCGGCTAACATTCCAATTCCCAGGATAAAAACCACCATAAGGTGTATTTAAATTATCAGTAATTAGCCGTTCGTTTTCAGACGTCTCCGATGTAAACGAAACGCAATGATTAATTGTACCATTAGGCCGCGGCAAAAAGAGAATTTGAGTGCGAATCGAACCGTTCTCATTTTGATAAATTGAAGAGCGTAAAGTAATGCCTCCACCAAGTTCAGCAACAAGTGCTTGACGTTTATTGAAATTCTTTGCCTTAAGCCAATCGCGCAGTTCGATCATCTTTCGCTGAGCTGGCCATTCTTCGCCAGTGCTATTGTTTCGAAATCGGGGGAACAAAGCTAAAGCGCTTTGGCTCATTGCGTTAATTGCTAGCCACGTGTACAGCGTTTCTAAAAGAAGCCAGCAAAGAAAAAATATAATGGCTAAGGTCCAGAAGGGTCGAGCTGCCCAATCCATTTGATGAACGAAAAATGCGAGCCCTACGGAAACGCAAACCCAGCGAGCCCATCTGTTTAGAATTCTCACACCAATTGAATTCATCCGATTATTAGCGATTCCAATAATAATGGACAGCACGATTAACAGCGAGACAATCATCTCGATATCGAATTTTAAATACTCATTCATGAATTTGAAGAAAAATGGCAAAAGCCATGGCCGGCTAATTTTCAAGCGCGGCTCGGTTTGCAATTCGCAAAAACCCACATCCACAATAGATACGGGTATTGAATTTTTAAGTTAGCTTATGACTATTTAATCAAGTGTAGCGAACCGGCATGATCACACAGAGAAAGCTCTCTAGCGTCTTAAAGACGCCTGGGCTAACCTCATCCTTCAATTCAAAGAAGATCTCGTCCTTAGCCAACGCCTTAAGCGGATCCATCAGAAATGCTGGATTAAACGCTACTTGTAAATCCGGACCACTGTAATCGATAGCTAACGATTCGTGAGACTCTCCGAAATCCGGACTCGCTGCGCTAAGCTCCATCAAGTTGTTGCTAATCTGAATCTTGACGGAATTAGATTTATCCGTTGCCACCAAAGCCGCACGATGAATCGATTGAAGAAAAAGCTCTCGTTCGACCTTGATCCGTTGATGCGTTTCCTTGGGAATAACCTGTTGGTAATTCGGATAATTTCCTTCCACGACTTTTGAAACCAATTGAATATCTCCGACGAATCCATCGGTCTCGTCTTTCGTATGAATCTGAAAGGCAACGCGGCGATCGTTAAACGCGATCTTCAAACTTTCGCCCTTATCAAGCAAACGAGTCAATTCTGACACGGTTTTCGCCGGCAAAATCAAACTTCCGGACAAACCTTCGCCGACTTCCATTTCGTGATCGATCTTGGCGAGACGACGACCATCCGTTGCCACCAAACTAAGCTTGCCAGTTCCTTCGGCGTCTTCGGACTCGGCGAACGTGAAGTATACGCCGTTAAGCATATACCGAGTTTCGTCTGAAGATTGAGCGTAGGAGACGCTTTTAAGCATTCCTGCGAGGGTAGATTGCTCGATGGTGAATGAACGATCATCGCTGAACTCCGGGAGAGCCGGAAACTCGTCACGGCCAATTCCCATGATTTTGAAATTGGATCCACCCGAAGCAATTTTGACCTGGTTGTTGGTAGCGGCTTCAACTTTTACGTCACTATTAGGCAACTCTTTAACGATCGTCGCCAGCCTTTTAACGGGCAACGTTATCGAACCTGGTTCTTCCACGTTCGCTTTGATTCGGGCACAAATTCCGAGGTCTAAATTTGTCGTTGTCAACGAAAGCGTTTCTCCATCGGCTTCGATGAGCACATTGCTGAGGATCGGCATGGATGCCTTGGATCCGACTACATTGAGGACTTGTTGAAGACCGTTGCTGAAATGGTCGCGGTGGATTTTGAATTTCATTGGGTGTAATTAGGAGGAATTTCAAGTTACTGACAATTCCAATGAATAAGAAATTAATATATTATAAAGATTCATAGTATTATTATGCTCTGTTAGTATCATGGATAACATAGGCAAAGCATTGAATGACAAGGAATAACGAATAGTTTGAAATGTTGACTGATGGCCTAATAGTTGGGTAATTCACATCAACATGTTAAAAACTAATTAATTTTAAGGCTTTGTTGCGAGGTTTTTCCCGGGTTATTGGCAGTTGTTTCGAGGTTAATTTACGGAAAATATTTATAATTTGGCGTTCGATTGATTTCGAATCCGCCGCATCATGAGTATGTGCCGAATTACACCGTAGAAAAGATAGCCGAGAAATATGAGAACTAAGGCGTATTGCTGATACATGTAGATGAGGACGACGCTCATTAGCAAGAGGACGAAGGTGCGTAGCCGAACTTTCGTATTCCAGTCGATTTGCTTAAAACTTGGATAGCGGATTGGGCTGATCATTAAATAGGAAATGAACATCATGAGAAAAGGGAGTGCGATGGCCCATCTTTGGAGGTCGTGGGTATTGATCACAAGTACGAGGGTAGCGATCATTCCAGCTGCTGCGGGAACTGGTAGGCCTATAAAATCGTTATTCGTTCGATCGATGTTAGCTGGGTAGACAAGTGGGTGGGTGATAACATTGAATCTCGACAGTCGAATTCCAGCGCAAAGTAAGTAGATAAAGCTAAGGAACCAACCAATGTTCTTGAAAAACAGGCTTTCTTCGGGGTTGAGAATATGAAATAGCACCATGAGCGCTGGAGCTACTCCGAAAGAAACCATGTCCACGATGGAATCGAATTCTTTACCGAAAAGCGATTCTCGCCCTCCCATTCGAGCTACGCGACCATCAAGCGAATCGCAAACCATGCCGCCTAGGATAAAGAGGACGGCCTGGGTGTAGAGTTCCGAAGGACTCTCGAACGGCACGTCGAGCATCACATTGTAGCGGGCTTGAATGCATTTCATGATTGCGATGAAGCCGCAAAATAAATTGCCCGCCGTAAATAAATTTGGGAGCAGATAGATTCTGCTCGCTTGCGAATAATCAATGTTCGCTGGGTCTTTTTCGTCTGAGCTCAAATTAGTCGGATCGCGTCAAGGTTTCCAAATATTTCCAAAATGAGGAGTGTTGCTCAATTAATTGCGCCTCGGAGATTGGAAGTTTCGTTCTGAAAATAAAATCGGTAAGCGTATTCTTGTGGAGGATGCAAATAGTGTGCAAGTTGATGCCGTTACGCTCGAAATAAAGCCGATAGTCCCCCGAATGTATTCGGTAAATCGACTTTTTCCCTCTTGAGAATGACCCAAGAGGCTCTTTCGGGTTGTTTAGTTGTCCTTCGGTTAAGAGGCTAAGCGGAGAAATTACGTCGAGTTGTACGAGCGTATCGATCTTACGAAGTTCGGTTAAACATTGATCGCTGAAACTTACCTGAAACATGGTGATAGGGTTATTAAAAAATGAGAACTGATTAGATTGCACGCTAGACGCAATAGCGTACTAGCGTTTGGACCAAAATCGAAATCCTACAAAGGTTTGCTCAAACGACCTTTGTAGCATCGAGCAAGTTCGATGTTTGCTTCGATTGCTCCCTCCGTATTTTGGCTTCGCAATAACGGGGTTGGGTCGCCGTTATTAACCAAATGTTCCAGTATTTCCATTTGGAGGAGGTTGATCAACATAGCTCCGGCCAAAGTTGAGGTTGGTCCGCCAGATTGATCGCGCCCCGGCAATTCGACGGTTACGTCTCCCATAAAACCGCAATTATCCAAGGTGTAGTCGGCTACTTCATACAATTTTTTACCTGAAGCGTTTGTCGTAACAACTTGTTGGGTCATCGTCATTGAAGTTAAGGCGATTACCGTTAGCCCCTTTGCTTTCGCGTATTCAGCAATTTCGATTGGAGAGCAGTTTTTTCCCGAATTAGAAATTACGATGATAAACTCGCCCGCTTTTAACGCATGATTGCGATCATAACGCTCAGCTAGCGCCTTTCCATAACCCGTCAAATTCTCGATAAACCCACCTGTTGTATCCAAAATTGCGCTGACGCAAACAAGCCCACCGGCCCGCCCGACCATTTCTCTCGCAATAATTTCCGAGTGTCCGCTTCCGAAAGTATGAATAACACCGCCCGAAGCTACTGATTTTGCGATTAAGGGAGCGAGCGTCTCAATCGTGGATTGGTTTTGCAGGGAAACGCGTTCAAGTAGCGCGATCGAAGTTTTGAAATAGCTTTCTTTGAGCATTTAAGAAATTATTAGTCGCCGTAATCGGACGAGTTGAGAAACCGATGACCTCCGATTTAAGTCTTAGATTGCAATAAACGTACATTAAGCGAACCTACCGCAACAAAAATCTATTTGGATTGTATGTCCAATAGCAATGCTAGCAATCATGCTACGCAATCCATGATATCGGAGGCTTCGAAAACTAAACTCGGTACGTTTAACACAACATGAATATTACAGACCAATCTAATAAAAACCAATTGGATCAACTGAAAAGCTTTACAACCATCGTTGCCGATACAGGCGACTTTCAAACAATCAAGGAATATGCGCCGCAGGATGCAACGACAAATCCGACCTTGATTCTCAAAGCAGTTCAAAAAGAAGAATATGCTGCCCTAGCGAATCAAGCAGTAGTAGCATGTAAAGATAGCGGTTTGGCGGGACAGTCATTGACTGATGCGGTTGCCAATGAATTATTAGTTCTTTTCGGTATTGAAATTCTGAATATAGTTCCCGGTCGTGTCTCCACTGAAGTGGATGCAAGGTTGTCTTACGATATGGAAAGCACCGTTAGCAAAGCGCGTGAAATTATCCGGCTGTACGAATCGAAAGGCATTAATAGCGATCGAATTCTAATCAAAATAGCATCGACATGGGAGGGGATAAACGCTGCTGCCGTGCTTGAAAAAGAAGGGATTCATTGCAATCTAACGCTTTTGTTTTCCTTAGTTCAAGCAGTGCATTGCGCGGAATCGGGTATCACATTGATCTCGCCATTTGTCGGTCGAATAATGGATTGGTTTAAGGCAAAATCAGGGCAGGAATACATTCCGTCTGAAGATCCAGGCGTTCTATCGGTTCAGAGTATCTACAATTACTATAAGAAATTTGGATACAAGACGGAAGTGATGGGAGCGAGCTTTAGAAATAAGGGTGAAATCACCGAACTTGCCGGTTGTGATTTGCTAACGATTTCACCGGGTCTGCTTGCCGAGTTGCAATCGGATATGGATTCTATCGACCGAAAGCTGAGTCCAGAATCGGCTCAGGAAATGGACATAAAACGTATTGAAATTACGGAGAAATCGTTCCGGTGGCTCTTCAGCGAAGACGCGATGGCGACGGAAAAAACAGCAGAAGGAATTCGAAATTTCGCAGTAGATATCCGTAAGCTCGAAGCGATGATTCAGGAAAAATTGGCCTAGTTTCAACTGAAATTAAACTAAGTTATTTTTTTGTATCCAGATTATAGCTTCGTCGCTTGATTCAAAAACTCCATCTATTTGAGCTTCATAGGCTTGAGCGAGTATTTTTTTGAATTCTCGACCGGGTTTTAGTCCGATTTCAATTAAGTGGCGGCCTAGCAAGATGGGCTTTGGAGTGGAATCGTTAACCGCGAGTTCCGCTATTCTTCTGGAGAAATCGGCTAGTCGTTTTTCTTGTTCCGAGGAAATGAGGGGAGGTCGGCCGAGATGATCGGAGCGCATTACGTAAAGCAATTCATTCGTCGTCGCAGGATGAATACGTCGAGAAAGTCTTCGAATACTTGAGTCGCTTGGGGATCCGTCTTTAAATGAGTTTAGGAAGTGGTGATTCTCGACAAGCTTTTTTACTTTCTCCGCCATTGCGATCGGCGAACCTATTCGTTTTAGTAAACGCTCGGAAAGCCACCCGCTATCTTGATCATGTCCAGGGCTGATCCATCTAAGTTGACCTCCTTTTTCTGCGAAGCGTGTTTGGCGGGCTTTACCAAGATCGTGGCAAAGCGTTCCGAATACAAGCGTTCCACGAAGCGATTCGTCGAGCTCTTTCCAATCGGTCTTTTCAACCAGAGCATCTAGACAGTGTAAGGTATGCGTAAATACATCGCCCTCGGGATGCCAATCGGGGTCTTGCGGTAGACGAAGCAAGGCATTTATTTCCGGAAAGAAAGCGAGCCAGCCGCTGTCTTTTAGCGCGATTAGGCCTTTTGAAGGTTTTTGCGATTTTTCAGCCCATTTGCGCCATTCACCCCAGATGCGCTCTGAGGAGAGTGTCGAGTATTCAGGTTTCATCCGCCTGCAAAGCTCTGCGGTATCCGGGTGAAGGTCGAAACCGAATCGCCCAGCAAATTGAATGGCTCGTAAAGCACGAAGTGGATCCTCGGAAAAGGCTTCGCTTACATGCCGGAGAATACCGTTTTCGAGGTCGGCTTGTCCACCGTAGTAGTCAATTATAACCTTTTTTTCCGGATCGTAGAGGAGAGCGTTGATAGTGAAATCCCGCCGCCGCAAAGCGATTCTTTTGTCGAGAGTGATATCAGGATGAATATCGAACCCACGATGACCTGTCCCTGATTTCGATTCGGTTCGTGGCACACTAAAGTCGTATTCCAAACCACGCCGCCAGAGTTTCACGACGGCGAATGATTTGCCGACCCGTTCAGTGCGGCCTATCGCTTGGAGTGTTGTGGCAATGACGTCTAACTCCAGGTCGTAAACTTCCACATCGAAATCAGTTGGCGTTTGGCCTAACAGTGCATCTCGGACACAGCCACCCACGAGCCGGCAGGTTGCGCCTTTCTTTTTCAGGAGCACAATCGCCTCTTTCAGATCTGGCGAAATCTGTATCGAGAATGGCGTTTTACGCGGGTGAACGGGCATCGATTGAAATTATTTGGAAGCGGAACTGAATGCGAGGACGATCCAGCCAGCGATCAAACTCAGTCCGCCAAGGGGCGTTATAGGGCCGAGGATGGACGGTCCGCCAAGCGCCAAACCGTAGAGCGAACCAGAGAAAAGGAAAACTCCCCCAAGCCAGAACCAAGCTGCAAGACTCGATTGTCGCGTCTCGACCCCGCCCGATCGAATCGAAAGCGAAAAGAGCGCTACGGAATGGACCAGATGATATAAGACCGCTGTTTTCCAGGCTTCGAGCATATCGTCTGCAACCAACTTGTCGTTGAGGGCGTGAGCTCCAAAGGCCCCCAGAGCGATAGCGATAGCGGCGGAGATAGCGGCGATTTTTAAGAAATTCATGTGGGTATCGTGGATTGGAAGAAAATAGAAGCAAAACGCTTCTCTTCGGTTTCGGCAATCATCCCGTTACTGGAGTCGGATCAAGTCAAGACGTAGGAAAGTATGTCAGTTGATTTAAAACCGAGCCGGTCATTCTGACCTCGACTCAATCCGACGAATTTAGCATCGATTATTGGAGCCCAGAACAGTAGCTCTCAAAGGATAAATCGAACTCCAACCCGATATGAAAACCCGTTTCGCTATACTTTCTACAATCGCTTTCGCATTAGCCGCATCGGCATTCGGCCAAGATTATAGCCTCAGCCTGGATCTGACTTTCGACACGAAGTACGTTTTCCGAGGGCAGCAGCTGGCCGACAATGTTTTTCACCCGTCGATCGAGTTTGCTCAGGACGATTTCTATTTAGGATTATGGGCATCGCAACCGCTTGAGAACCGAGGATGGCCCGAGCGTTGGCAGGATGAGGTTGATTTTTACGGGGGATACGGATGGGCCATTAACGAAAAGACCAGTTTCGATATCGGCGGCGCTTATTACTATTATCCGACAGGTGAAAATACCATCGAGCCGTATATCGGGATTACGCGTGAGATTCAGGGGGTTGAGGCGTCGGTTTATCTATACAGAGATTTGGATTTGGACAGGACGACGGCCGAAGGATCTGCTAACTACAGTTTACCGCTCGGCGGAAACGCATCGGTCGACCTCGGAGCTCACGTGGGAACGGTCGATGCGGACAGCTTGGGAAGCTATTTTTATTATGGGGCAGACGTGGTGGTTCCCTTCGAGTTGAATAACAACGCCGTCTTTTCTCTAGGCGTTCATTACTCCGATAATGACATCGGCTTCCTTATTCCCGATAACCATTTCCACGGGTCTACCTCGATCACGATTGGTTTCTAGGAACCTATCGGTTGATCTGATTCGTTAAAAGCGTCGGATCCTTGGCAAAAAGTCTGTCAAAATCATTGACAAGGCTCTGAGAGGGGGTAGGAGTTTTCCTCTTTTTCTCGAAATCCGATGAAAACATTTTTAGCCAAAAAGGAAACCGTCAAACGCGATTGGGTCATTATCGACGCCAAGGATCAAGTCCTAGGTCGATTGGCCGTGAAGATCGCGAATCAGTTACGTGGACGGAATAAGCCAACCTACACGCCTCACGTCGATACAGGCGATTTCGTTGTCGTTATCAACGCCGACAAGATCGTTTTGACGGGTAAGAAGGAAGAGCAGAAGCAATACATGTTCTACAGCGGCTATGTTGGTGGCGAAAAGTACTTGAGCGTCGCTCAAATGCAGGAGCGTCGTCCGGACTTCGTGGTAAAGCACGCGGTTAAGGGTATGCTCCCTAAGAACCGTCTTGCGGCCAAGATGCTTACCAAGCTCAAAATTTTCGCTGGCGAGGAACATCCTCACGAAGCGCAACAACCCAAACCAATTTCACTTTAATAACTCTTCCCTGACATGGCAGAAGAAAACAGCGTTTATCTAGGAACTGGTCGCCGCAAAACTGCGGTTGCTCGCATTCGCCTCACTGAAGGCTCGGGCCAGGTAGTAATCAACGGCAAGAGCGTTGATGATTTCTTTTCTCACGAGAACTTCTCGAGAGCAGCGTTACTCCCACTTGTAACGGTCGAAGCGAAAGAAAAGTTCGACGTTAAGGCCACCGTACAAGGCGGCGGTGACAGCGGACAAGCAGGAGCATTGGCTCTCGGGATCGCTCGAGCATTGCTCAAATTCGATGTCGAGCTCCGAGCGAGTTTGAAACCAGCAGGTCACCTGACTCGCGACCCTCGAATGAAGGAACGCAAGAAGGCAGGACAACCAGGAGCGCGCAAGAAATTCCAATTCTCTAAGCGCTAAGCCGACTCAAAAATTCAATTTTCGACAAGGTCCTCTCTGGTTATTCGCCATAGTGGGCCTTTTTGTTTTCACATAACGTCTATAGAAACAGTAGATTTTATAATTTCCGCAAAAACCGCGTAGCATCGCCGATCACTCGAAAACCGATACAACGACTTCAATCGCTAGTAGCGAAACCTCAAATAAGGATAGAACAATGAACGCAGCAATCGTAGGCGCATCAGGATATGGCGGGGAAATTCTCGTCAAACTTCTGGCAGCTCACCCGAAAGCCAATTTGGTTTCGGTTACTTCCAGAAGCCAAGCAGGTCGCAAGGTTAGCGAGGTGATTCCTGAGCTGCGTGGCGTGCTCGACGATCTAGTCTTCGATCTTTCCGATGCCCAAGCGCTCGCCGCTCGAGAGGATCTAGATTGCGTCTTTTTAGCGGTTCCGCATGGGACGGCTGCAGAATACGCTCGGGTCATTGTCGAGTCGGGAAAACAGGTCATCGACTTCAGCGCCGATTTTCGGATGTCCAATCCGGCGATTTACGAGGATTACTACGCGCAGCCGCACCCAGATGTGGAATTGCTCAAGGAGGCTCAATACGTTCTGCCGGAAATCACTGAGGACGGCTGGCAGTTGAAAAAGCTATTCGCTTGCCCAGGATGTTATCCTACGAGCATTTTGACGCCGCTCTTTCCGTTGCTCAAAGCGGGAATCATCGGCAAGCAACATATTGTCGCCAATTCGTTTAGCGGAACAAGCGGGGCGGGAAAACAAGCGAAGGAAGCGTTCTCCTACTGCGAGGTTAATGAAAGCGCTAAAGCTTATGGGATTCCCAAGCATCGTCACCTGAGCGAAATTGAAGAACAGCTGGGTATGGCAGGTCAGGGCGAAATAGTGATTCAATTCAATCCGCATCTCGCTCCTATGAACCGAGGCATTGTTACTACGATAACGGTGCCGGCGGGCGATTCTACGATCGAACAACTTTATGATGTTTGGGAGAAAGCCTACGCGGATCGGCCTTTCGTCTACATCCTTCCATCGGATACGCGGCCGGATACGAAGTATACCGTTGGTACCAATCGAGTAGATATTTCAGCGATTAAAGATTCTAGAACAGGCAACTTTGTCATTACCTCTGCGGAAGACAACCTGATGAAGGGCCTAGCTGGTCAAGCGATCCAAATAATGAATCTTTGGCAGGGCTGGGATGAAAAGGAGGGATTGATCCATGTCTAGCGAAGCGCATCTCCAAGAAGATACCGATGGTGTAAGTGATCCAAAAGGATTTTTGGCTGCTGCGGTTAGCTCGGATGTTAGAGGAAAGGGCGATGATCTTCTGGATACAGGGATTGTGTATTCGCCATCGCCTTGTTCGGCCGCGGGCGTATTTACGAAAAACGCCGTTAAAGCAGCGCCGGTACTGGACTGTGAGCGCATTCTAAAATCTGGCACGCTCATCCATGGGGTTGTGGCTAATAGCGGAAACGCTAATGCTTGTACCGGAACTCAAGGAATTCAGGATTCGCTGAAAATGATTCGCTTGGCTGAAGCGGCTTGCGGCTCACTAGAAGATAGCTTTCTCGTCTGCTCGACCGGTAGAATTGGCGATTTGCTGCCGATGGATCGAATCGGCCCAGCGATTGCGAAATTAGGCGAATCCGTTGTGGGAGGAATTAAATTTGGTAACAAGTTTGCTGAGTGTATATTAACCTCCGATACCCGTAAGAAAACGTGTACGGCTCGTTTCGAGATCGACGGTAAACAAGTAACCATCGGTGGTGCCGCCAAAGGCGCGGGCATGATTCAGCCGAACATGGCAACGATGCTGGCATTCGTTACCACGGATATCGCAGCTTCGTCTAACGAGCTAAAAGCCCTTCTAACCGAAGCGGTGGATCCTACTTTTAACGCTATTACAGTCGATGGCGATATGAGTACGAATGATACGGTACTGGTATTGGCCAATGGCGAATCCGGTGTTGCGCTCGACGATAAGTCGAAAGCGTTGTTTCAAAAAGCACTTTATCAGGTTTGCGATTGTTTGGCGGACAAAATCGTTTCGGACGGCGAACGAATTACGAAGGTCGTTGAAATTCTTATTAGCGGAGCTGCCAACGATATCGACGCAGAGAATATCGCTCGGGCTATAGGAAACTCTTTGCTCGTGAAAACATCTTGGTACGGGAATGACCCGAATTGGGGGCGGCTGATGGATGCGTTGGGGTATGCTGACGCTCAAATTGATCAGTATGCCATCGATATCAGTTACGGCGATGTACCGGCTCTCGTATTAGGAGATCCGATACCTGAAAATAAACCGAAGTGGAAAGAGGTTGTTTCCCAGGCTCGGTTTCCCATCAAAATCGACATGCATCAAGGTAATGGAAGTTATCGGTTAAGAGCGAGCGATCTTACTGAAGGGTACGTGGACTTCAACAAAAGCGAATAATCTGCAGAAAACTATTTGAAGAACACCATGAAAATGCAGGATATCATTTCAAAGGCAGCAGTTTTAGTCGAAGCGTTGCCATACGTTCAGGAATTTCGGAACTCTGTATTCGTAATTAAATACGGAGGAAGTTTTATGGACGATCCAGACCCGGAAGTACGGTCTAGGGTTACTGGTGATATCGCCTTTTTGTCTGCGGTTGGCATTCACGCGGTCGTCGTACATGGCGGCGGCAAGGCTATTAGCCGGGCTTTGAATGAAAAGGGAATCGAATCGAAATTTATCAATGGCTTGCGGTATACCGATGAGGACACCGTTAAGGTGGTCGACGAAGTGTTGAGCGTTCAGGTCAACGGGGATGTTTGCGAAATGCTGCAGGTTCGAAACGATCGACCTTTGTGTATTCCAGGACCGACCGTCCTCGAAGGTGAAAAATACACTGAAGACAGCGATGGAAATCCAGTAGATGTTGGATTCGTTGGCAATGTGGTCGCGGTAAAATCGAAGATCATAAAAAAGGCGATCAAGGATGGGTACACGCCGGTAATTTCTCCGGTCGCCAAAGGAATCGACGGTAAGCTTTACAATGTAAATGCAGATGTGGCGGCGGCTTGCGTAGCGAGCGCGCTGCGGGCCCGGAGATTGGTTTACCTGAGCGACGTGCCGGGACTATTGAAAGATCCTAAAGATCCGAATACACTGATACCTACACTCAAAGTAGGACAGGTGGAGAAACTGAAAACCGATGGAACGATAAGCCAAGGCATGTTGCCTAAGATCGATAGCTCGATGAAGGCTCTCAATTCGGGTGTTCATCGGGTCCATTTGATTGATGGCAGATTGCCCCATAGTTTGCTTTTGGAAATATTCACCGATAAGGGAATCGGCACTGAGATTTCTCACTAATTTCGGCGGAGAACAGCTTTTCCGATAGAACCTGAAAATACTAAACGTCATGAACGCTAAACTGGATTCCGAACAGCTTTATAAAGATAATGTGCTCGGCAATTATGGATTGCCGCCAGTGACGTTCGTTTGTGGTCGCGGTCTCCGGGTTTGGGATGATGCGGACAAGGAGTATTTGGATTTTTGTTCGGGAATTGCGGTAACCAGTTTGGGGCATTGCCATCCGAATTTAGTCGCGGCTATACAGAAGCAGGCTTCTGAGCTGCTTTGCGTGAGCAATCTTTACCGAAATGAAAACCAGGCAAAGTTGGCAGCGAAACTCGATGAAAAAGCTGGAGGCGGCGGTAAACTTTTCTTTTGCAATAGTGGGGCGGAGGCGAATGAGACACTTATCAAATTAGCTCGGCTCTACGGGCAAAAGCAATGTGGCGTAGAGGGGAAGCGCTACAAAATCGTTTGCGCCGAAAATGCCTTTCATGGTCGAACATTCGGGGGAATGAGCGCGACGCCTAAAGCGAAAATCCAAAATGGATTTGCTCCTTTGGTCGAGGGATTCGTTTTTGCAGAGCTAAATAATTTGGCGAGTTTCGAAGCGGCGATCGATGCCGATACGGCGGCCGTATTTATCGAAACAATTCAAGGTGAAGGCGGAATTCACCCATCGAGTATTGAGTTCCTTCAGGGCTTAAGAGCTCTTTGCAGTAAGAAGGGCGTTTTGTTGCTGATCGACGAAGTTCAATGTGGCGTTGGACGGACCGGCTCGTTTTTCGCGTATGAGAAAGCGGGTATTCGTCCGGATGCTATCGGTATGGCCAAAGGCCTTGGCGGCGGCGTTCCAATCGGTGCAGTCTGGATCGATGATGCCTATGCCGATTTGTTCGGCCCGGGTTCGCATGGCACCACTTTCGGCGGAACGCCTTTGATTAGTGCGGCAGCTCTAGCGGTACTCGAAACGATTGAATCGGATAATCTCTTGGAAAATGTTCAAGAGAATGCTCCGTATGCGGTTGAACAACTTCTGAAGCTTCAGTTGGAATTGCCGGAATACATTTTGGAAGTCCGAGGGGCCGGTTACATGATCGGTATTCAAGTCGCGGAGTCGCCAATGGATATGGTCGCCCTCCTTAGGGAGAAAGGCCTTATCGTTCCTCCTGCGGGGAACGATGTTATCCGTTTTCTTCCTGCCTTGACTGCGACAAAGCAAGATTTCGACGAAGCGATAGCACTTTTTGGCGAGGCCTCCAGAGAACGCGCTGCGCTGCTCCAGGAGTCAACTACAGCGTAAACGAAAAACAATTACAGATAATATATAGGAAATTTAGTTATGGCGCATTTTTTAAAAGAAACCGATTTTGCCCCTCACCAAGCAGCCGAAGTATTCGCACTTGCCCAAAGTTTTAAAAAGGGACGGGGACGCCACACGCCGCCTTCGCTTAAAGGGCAAACGTGGGCGATGATCTTTTCGAAATC
>JABITN010000214.1 GCA_018700525.1 Opitutales bacterium | reverse complement strand
GTCGGGATTGTTTTCTTTTCCGAGGTATTCGAAAGGGAACACTTCTGTTGGGAGGATGTGGCGTTTGCCGCTAAGAGCGACTCGGTAGCCGAGGGCTTTTAGGTAGTGGACGATGCTTTGGGTGTCGTCGAATGCGAAGGTGTGATTCGGGTAGGCACCGGTTTTGAAGGGGGATTGTCCGGTGTAGATATTGTGGCGAGTAGGGGAGCAAGTGGGAGCAGCTTGGAAGCAGTTTGTGAAACGCATGCCTTCCTCGGCGAGTCCGTCGATATTTGGCGTGTGAGCTTGGCCACCGTAGCAGCCGACGTCGAAGTGACTCAGGTCGTCGGCTAGGATAAAGACAAAGTTCGGTTTGTCCGCTGCTGAGAGGGAAATGAGGAGGGATAGAGCGAGAGGTATAATGAGAGATAGGAGGAGTTTCATGGGAGGGTTGGATTTAAAAAGGGGTAGGGGGAATTGCGAATGGTTTTTTCACGCTAAGCCGCAAAGCAAGCTAAGATTCAGATATACTATGGAGTATTGCTGTTTTTGGTTTCTTTCTTCGCGAATTTGCGGGAGATGTTTAGAGCATATATTGTTGAATTTGGGATTCCCTTTTACTCCGTCAAAGTGTGTTCTGAGTAGTCGTTAAACCCATTTCCTAATTATGAAATCGTTTGTTTTCTTACTCACCCTTTTGATTGCATCTTCGAGTTTTGCCCAAAATCGGCAAAAGGTAGAACTTCCTGAAAAGACGTATGCTAACGTGCCTTATGGCGACCACCCTCAGCAGGTGATCGATTTCTGGAAGGCGGATACCGGGGCTCGCGGACCGTTGGCTATATTTATCCATGGAGGTGGGTTTGCGGCTGGGAGCAAGGACAAGATTAACGCGTCTCTAGTTCGAAGGCTCTTAGATAGCGGCATTCATGTGGCTTCGGTCGAGTATCGATTCCTAAAGCACGCGCAACTGCCGGCTGCTCATGAGGATGCCGCACGGGCCTTGCAGTTTATTCGGTGGAAAGCCCGCGAGTGGGCGATTGCTCCGGATTTGATTGGCGCTTGGGGTGGTTCGGCAGGCGCTCAGCTGGTGGCGTACCTGGCCTTTCACGACGATATGGCCGACCCGAATAGCGAGGATCCTGTTGCCCGCCAATCGACGCGATTGGCTTGCGTGGCTCCGCAGAGCGGTCAGTCGACGATGGATCTCGGTTGGTGGATAGCGAATATTCCTGGTTACGATAAACGGCATCGACAGGAGAGCGAATATTTTAGCGGATCTGAATCCGCATTAGCGGAGATGATCAGGGAAGGTTCTATTGTGAATCACATCACTCCTGACGATCCGCCAGTTTATATGTCTTATGCAATGGCTCCGGATTCTGATATTCCGACTGATCCGAAAAAGGCGAATGGTTGGAAGATCCATCACGTCAATTTCGGGATTCATTTGCAAGAGGCCCTTCGAAAAGCCGGTGTGGAATCAACGCTCGATTATCCGGGTCCCAAGACTCGCTACGAATCGCCAGTCGATTTTTTCGTCGATAAATTGGCGTGGAAAGGGCAGCGCGACTTGTACAGCGCATTCGAGCCAGGGACTTTTGAGGGCAAGTCGGGCGAGACGATCGATTATCAATTGTTGAAGCCGCGCAATTATGATCCCTCTAATCGGTATCCGCTGGTTGTATTTCTTCATGGAAGCGGTGGTCGGGGATCGGCGAATATTCGGAATCTAATCGATGCCGATACGCCGGCTCGATTGGCGACGGATGCAGTGAGCGGTGAGCATGAAGCGTTCTACTTAGTTCCGCAGGCTCAAGGGCCGAATACTTGGATGAGCGGGGATTGGCGGGAGTCGAATAGGCCAAGTCGAATAAGCAAGCAGGAGGTCATGCTCGAGTTGGTCGATGCTGTCGTTTCCAAGGAACGGATCGATAGGAAACGCTTGTATGTGACCGGTTTGTCAATGGGCGGTTTCGGTACGTTCAGCGCGGTGGCGGCTCGTCCTGATTTTTGGGCAGCGGCGGTTCCGGTTTGTGGTGGTTGGACTCCTGACGATGCAAAGGTTTTCAAGAAAACACCGATGTGGCTTTTTCACGGAGACCAGGATACGGCTGTAGAGGTTCAGTATTCGCGCGACATGAATGCAGCGATTAAGGCAGCTGGCGGCGATATCCAGTATACGGAATATCCTGGAGTGAAGCACAATTCTTGGTTGAAGGCGTATTGGGAAAGCGAAATGTGGGATTGGATGTTCGAGCAAAAACGTTAGAATTGGCGTCCGTGTAACCGTTTCGTTCGGCAGTGATCGGTTTGAGCTGGGAACTTCGGGAAATCTTCCTACTTTCTAGCTGTCCATTTCAGTATATCCCCTGGGAATTCTACACGACGCGTTAGCAGAACCGTGCTTGTTGAAGCAAATTCCGAACTACAGACTCTCTCGTGCACCGATATCTCAATGCTCCTTTTTCATTTTATCCGCTGATGCGATCGGTGGGAGCAGTCGTCTTTTCTAGCTGGATTGCTTTCTCGGTAATAGGCGAATCAATCGATTTCAATCGCGATATTCGTCCGATTCTCTCGGATAAGTGCTTTAAGTGTCACGGTCCGGACGAAGCGTATCGCGAAGCGGATTTGAGGCTCGATACTCTCGAAGGCGTTTTGGCTGATTTGGGGGATGGTTACTTTCCTGCTGTTGCGGGGAAACCTGAAGATAGCGAAATCGTTTGGCGAATCGAAGCGGATGACGAAGAAGACCTGATGCCGCCGCCAGATTCCGATATGGCTTTGAGCGATATGGAGAAACAGCGATTGCGTCAATGGATCGCGGAAGGAGTCGAGTGGAAGCAGCATTGGTCTTTCGAGGCAGTTGAGCGTCCGGAGACGCCTTCCGTTTCTAAGCCCAAATGGGTTCGCAATGGAATCGACTCGTTTGTGTTGTCCCGTTTGGACGAAGCAGGACTTTCGCCCTCGAAGGAAGCCGATCGAACGACTTTGATTCGGCGGTTGACCTTGGACCTTACCGGCCTGCCGCCTACGCCTGACGAGGTTGGCGATTTTTTGGCGGACGAGTCGGCCAGCGCGTATGAGCGCTTGGTGAATCGTTTGTTGGATTCGCCGCGCTATGGGGAAGCGATGGCATTGCCTTGGCTCGAAGCATCGCGCTATGCGGATACGGATGGCTATCAAAACGATGGGCCGCGTTCGATGTGGCGTTGGAGGGATTGGGTGATCGATGCCTATAATCGAAACTTGTCATTCGACCAATTTACGATCGAACAGCTTGCCGGGGATCTGCTAGACGAGCCTACATTCGATCAAGTGCTAGCGACGGGGTTTAATCGGAATCATCGTTACAATTCCGAGTCGGGATTGGTGCTAGAGGAGTTTCTTCTCGAAAATGCGGTGGATCGAGTTGATACGACATCGACAGTATGGATGGGGCTTACTATGGGTTGCGCTCGGTGCCACGATCACAAATACGATCCGATTTCCACTAAAGAATATTATCAGCTCATTTCGATTTTCGACAATGTGCCGGAATCGGGAAGAGCGGTTAAGTTCGGTAATTCCGAACCCTGGATTACGTCGCCCACAAGGGAGCAGGCAGAGAAACTGGCAGCTTGGGATGGAGAACTTAAGGTTGCGCGTACCAAGCGAGAATCGTTTCGAAGCGAGATTGATGCTGCGATCGCAAGCTGGGAAGGACAGGGCAAGTTGAGCTTGGACGAATCGTCGGTAGTTGGCCGTGGTCTCGTCGAGAGGTTTTCTTTGTTTGGAAATGACATTGTTGCGGAGATCGACGGGAAGGTGCCTGTATTCAAAAAAGGAATTCGCGGGCAAGCCGCTTCATTTGATGGAGAAAGCGTTCTTGGATTGGAGAGCGAGTCGGGCTTTTTGTGTCATGAGCGGTTTAGTTTGGCGTTCTGGTTGAAGCCTAAAGATTTGTCCGAAGGAGTGATCCTCTCGAAGCAAGGCGAGAATTCTCTTCGAGCGGGATTGTCGGTTGAAGTGAAGGATGGTCATCTTCAGTTTTATATTATTACCCGTTGGGTTGCGGGTGTTGGAGCGATTGAAACGGTTGAACCGATAAGCGTGGATCGTTGGCAGCATGTGACTCTGACGAATGACGGCTCGCAAAGCGCTACGGGAATGCGGATTTTCGTCGATGGCGAAGCTGTTGAAACGAGAATCACCTATAACACTAATAGCAATGTTGTCGCTAGGGCGAAAGGAGCGACGCTTCGAATTGGCAAAGGAGTCGTTGGTGAAGGATTCAAAGGTGAGGTCGACGAAGTTCGAGTGTATGATCGCACTTTGTGGGAGGACGAAGTAGCGATCCTCGCGGAGAGTGAGAGCTTGGTCGCGATTGGCAAAAAGGAAGTATCTGATCGAAGTGGTTCGGAAGCCGCGAAATGGAGAGCGTATTATTTGGAGTACGAAGCCGGCGAATCGCTGAAGCAATTGGATCAAAGTGTTTTTGCAGCCAAAATGAAACGGCAAGAATTTCATGATTCGTTACCGACAACGATGGTGATGCAAGAAATGGATCCGCCGCGAGCGACGCGCATTCGCGAGCGTGGAGTGTATCATCAATATGGCGACGTTGTTGAAGATCGATTGCCAGATGTATTTCCTGACTATCCTGAAGGGGCTCCTCGCAATCGATTGGGCTTTGCCCAGTGGCTCGTTAGTGGCGATCATCCGTTGACTAGCCGAGTCGCGGTGAATCGTTATTGGCTGAAGTATTTCGGTAGAGGACTTGTGAAAACTGCGGAAGATTTTGGCGTGCAAGGAGACTGGCCGAGTCATCCGAGATTGTTGGATTGGCTAGCGGATGAATTCGTTTCGATAGGGTGGGATGTGAAGGCGATGCAGAAGTTGATCGTGACGAGCGCCACTTATCGCCAAGAGTCGCGAGTGACTCCCGAGTTGCTCGAAGCCGATCCTGAAAACGTTTTGCTTGCCAGAGGTCCGCGTCAACGCTTGTCGGCGCACGCGTTGCGCGATCAGGCCCTAGCGACCAGCGGTTTGCTGGTAGAGCGTATTGGAGGAGAGTCGGTAAGTCCTTATCAGCCGGACAAATTGTGGGAGCTTATGAGCAATATGAAGTACAAGCAGTCTTCGGGAGAGGATTTGTATCGAAGAAGCTTGTATACGATATGGAAACGAACGATTCCACCACCTTCAATGGCGCTGATGGATGCAGCCGATCGCGAGTCGTGCATCGTTAGCTCCAAGCGAACCAACACTCCGTTGCAGGCTTTGACCTTGTTGAACGAGAAGACCTTTGTAGAAGCGGCTAGAAATTTGGGGCAACGTTTGTTGCAGGAAGGCGGTGACACTATGGGCGAACAGGTCGAGTTCGGATTCCGGACGACCCTAGCTCGCACGCCTAGTGAACGGGAAAGCGCATTGTTGGAAAGTGCGTATCGTGAATATAGGGACGCCTACGAGGAGGATCTCGTTGGGGCTGAGCAATTGATAGGAGTGGGCGAATCGGAGGCGATCGCGTCGCTCGATCCGCGAGACCTCGCAGCGGCAACAGCTTTGTCCAATGTGTTGTTGAATTTAGATGAAGCGATGACGAAGGAGTAGTTAAGTATGAACCATCAACACGAAGGCTGTACTGGATATAACAAATTGTCGGAGAATCCTCTGACGATGACGCGTCGCTATTTTCTTGGGAAATCGGCGAAAGGCCTGGGTGGGTTTGCATTAGGGTCGTTGCTTGGCGATCGGCTCGTTGCGGAGCCGAATGTGGCTGAGGGAGTGTCGCAGTTTCCGAATTTTGCTCCGAAGGCTAAACGGGTAATCTATCTTTTCCAGTCGGGAGGTCCTCCGCAGATGGATCTCTACGATTATAAACCCTTTCTCGATAAAGTTCATAAGCAGGAAGTCCCAACATCTGTATTTAATGGTCAACGACTGACGGGTATGACGGCGGGTCAGAGTTCGTTTCCAGTCGCTCGTTCGATTTTCAATTTCGAGCGGACGGGGAAAGGCGGAACTTGGCTTAATACGGATGTAATGCCGCATCTTGCAGAAGTGATGGACGATGTGTGCGTTATTAAATCCATGCATACGGAGGCGATTAATCACGACCCGGCGATTACGTTCTTTCAGACTGGTTTTCAGATAGCGGG
>JABITN010000083.1 GCA_018700525.1 Opitutales bacterium | reverse complement strand
ATCCTTTCAGGCATTATTATTCACGGCATATGCTATGATTTCTTTTTCGTTACGGGGCAGATCTATACGGACAAAGTGGCTCCGAAAAAAATCCGCGCCCAGGCTCAGGGCCTGCTTGTTTTCTTTACTCTTGGACTAGGTATGTTTGTCGGAGCGAAGATCGCTGGGCAGATCGAGGCGAATTACACGCCCGCTGAATCGGCTGCTTATGGAGAGCAGGTACAGGCCGTCTCAGCTGAAATCGAGGCTCTTGGGGCCATCGACCAAAATTCGAAATTACTCGTCGAGTTGAACGCCAAGAAGACTGAGTATCGGATGAAGCAACTCGAAACGATGAATTGGAAAATGATCTGGGGTATTCCGGCGATTATGGCGGGAGTTATCCTGCTATTCTTCACGGCTGTTTTCAGGGAGCCAAAAAATACCGAAGCATAAATATTTTAGAAAAATCGATATGATAAACGGAATATATCAAGGATCGTCTCGTCGCGACTTTTTAAAGGGTTTGGGCTCTGTCGCCGCATTTTCAATACTGCCGAGCCATATCTGGGCTAATTCGCCGAGCGGTAAATTGCGGATTGCTCAAATAGGCGTGGGCGGTCGTGGCAAAGGGAACGTGGCTTCTCTGGTTAGGTTGGCCAACATGGAGATAGCTGCTCTTTGCGATGTGGATAGCGATGCGTTGGCGGAGATGTCGGCTCAGCATCCGAAGGCGGAGACGTTCAAGGACTACCGTAAATTATTCGAGAAGATGGGTGATCGTATCGATGCGGCTTTGGTTTGCGTGCCTGACCATATGCACGCTCCGATAACGAAGCTCGCGATGGAATTGGGCAAACACGTGTATTGCGAAAAACCTTTGGCTCATAATGTGCTCGAGAATCGTGAGCTGAGATTGATGGCCGAGGAAAAAGGCTTGGTCACTCAGATGGGTATTCAGGTTAGCGCTACGATTGGCCAAAGGATGACCGTTGAGTACATTAAGAGCGGTTTGATCGGCAAAGTTAGCGAAGTGCATGTTTGGTCTAATAAAGGATGGGGTCGCGACGAGGCTGCTCTTCCGGTCGCTACGAATCCGGTGCCAGGCAATCTCGATTGGGGATTGTGGCTTGGAGTGGCAGAGGAGCGGTTATTCCGCGAGGGTTATTTTCATCCGGGACAATGGCGCCGTCTATTGGATTTCGGGACAGGCACGCTCGGCGATATGGGAGTTCATATTTTCGACACGCCTTATCGCGCTCTGGAGCTTACCGCTCCAAAATGGGCAAAAAGTCATTGTCGTCAGCCAAATGGATTTTCTCATCCTGAAAGCGTTAAGACCGAATATCAATTTCCATCAACAGCGTACACAACGAAGTCTTTGAAATGGACATGGTACGATGGCGAGAATGGGCCACCGGCAGTCATTCCTGGTTTTAACGATGATGGCCAAATCAAGCTATCTAATCAGGGATGCGTACTTATCGGTGAAAAGGGTTCTATGATGATGCCGCATATGAGCGGGCCTCAGACGTTTCCAAAAGAACTGATCCGAAGCGTTCCGCGTCCGAAGCTCGATCCGATCGATCACCATGGCGAATGGGTTGATGCTTGCTTAGGTAAGGGCGCTGCGCGTTCGTCGTTCTCGTTTGCGGGACCTCTTTGCGAGGCTCTTCAGTTAGGAGTAGTCGCGAGTCGTTATCCGGGTGAGAAGCTCGCTTGGAATGCAAAGGCGATGCGTATCACTAACAATAGCGATGCGAATCAGTATTTGAGTCGCGAATACCGCACGTTTTAGGAATCAGACATAGCATTGAGGTTAGATATGGCATCTGAAAGAAATCACCGTGTTTTATGCGTTGGAGCCGGCAATACTGGCCGCTCGCATATTTTGGCTTATCACCGCTTGGACGGATTCCAGATTGCGGGTATCTGTACGCGTAGCGCTGCGTCACGAAAGCCGGTAATGGAAGAATTAGGGGTCGAGTATCCAGGTTTTGACGATTATGCTCAAGGCTTGGCAGAAGCTAAGCCTGACGCTGTTTGTATTTCGACTTATCCGGATACTCACTACGAATACACGAAAATGGCGCTGGAAGCAGGGTGTCACGTGTTTTTAGAAAAACCGCTAGCGGAAACGATCGAGCAGGCGGAAGAGCTTGTGGCTTTAGCTCGTTCGCTCGGACTGAAATTGGTCGTGGGGTATGTGCTGCGTCATCATCCGAGCTGGAAGAGTTTCGTGGAGAAAGCTCAAACCTTGGGCAAGCCGCTTGTTATGCGGATGAATTTGAATCAGCAATCTTCTGGAGAACAGTGGCAAACGCACCGCAATTTGCTTTCATCCATTTCTCCAGTTGTCGATTGTGGCGTTCACTATGTGGATGTGATGTGTCAGATGACCCGTTCGAAGCCGATCCGCGTATCGGGCTTGGGAGCGCGTTTGAGCGATGAGTTGCCGGAAGGGAAAATCAACTACGCTCATCTCCAAGTGACTTTCGAAGATGGCTCTGTCGGTTGGTACGAAGCTGGTTGGGGACCAATGATGAGCGAGACGGCGTTTTTTATTAAGGATGTAGTCGGACCGAAAGGTAGCGTTTCGATTGTCGCCAATAAAGCAGGGGCCCAAGGGCAAAGCGCTAATATCGATTCGCACACCGGTACGCAAAGCTTGCAGGTGCATCACAGCGTCTTAGATGCTGATGGGGCATTCGTGAAGGAAGACGAATTCCTATCCATGGAGAGCGAGCCGAATCACGATGCGCTGTTTCAGCGTGAGCAGGAATATTTTTTGAAGGCCTTGAACGAAGACCTGGATGTTACGGAAATCTTGGAGGCCGCCTGCAATGCGAGTCGTATTGTGTTGGCTGCCGACGAGAGCTTTCGAACCGGGAAAACCGTGGAATTGTAGTAAAAGCGAGACCTATTTTCTAAACCTTATCTTATAACTCAAAATTTGATTTCGGATTAGTTTTTCCGAACTACGGACTGTATCGATGAAAAAAATACTTATAAGCGCCCTTTTAGTTTCAATGTCTTCGCTGATCGCTGCTGGAGCTAACCCGCCTGAGGGTTTTCGACCTCTGTTCAATGGAGAGGATCTTTCTGGTTGGTATGGCGACAATCCGCATACCTCAAGAAAAGCGGACAACCGAAAGGCATCGATCAAGGATCAGCAGAAGGAATTCAAGGCGCATTGGTCTGTGGAGAATGGCGAACTCGTTAACGATGGTCACGGTCCTTACGCGACGACGGTTCGAGAGTACGGAGATATTGAGTTGATGCTTGAGTACAAGACCGTTGCTTTAGCGGATAGCGGTATCTATCTGCGTGGTTCGCCACAGGTGCAGATCTGGGATACGACTGAAGCGGGCGGCAAATGGAAAATCGGAGCAGATCGCGGCTCTGGAGGCCTTTACAATAACCCGAAGGAGAACGCGGATACGAACGGCAAGCATCCTTTGGTTCATGCGGACAATGCGTTCGGCGAATGGAATAGTCTGAAAGTTCGTCATGTAGGCGATCGTATGTGGGTATGGTTGAATGAT
>JABITN010000179.1 GCA_018700525.1 Opitutales bacterium | reverse complement strand
TTGTCGCCATCGGTATCTCCTGCCGAAAATTGCTTTTCCTGGAATTTCGTTGCAGCTAGCCCCACAGTTGCGGCAAGGAAGAATGCTGTTATTGCAGCAAGTATTGTGTGTGTTTTCATGGTAGATATTATGGGTTTTGCGCTATTGCGCCTAAGATTATCCTTTCAACGTTTTCATTCGAGAACACGACCTTAAAGAACGTGTTTTACAATCTTTTCATGTTTGGTAATTGCAAGCACTAAGTCAATATCTCCCGAGACCCTCTAATGCAAACGACTCATCGATAGTACCATAAATACCGCCAAAATTCCAATTTAAGAGACCTCGCGGCACATCAATCTTCACTAAAACCCAAATACTCCATCACGGCCTCATCCCCAATCAGCGCATCGCTTGGACGTTGATGCTCCTCATCGAAAACATAGAGCTCCTCCGCCGGCAAAACCGTAACGAAACTCTCATCAAAACCGTTGTCATAAGGTAGTTTTTTATAGCTCAAACCCAAATGAAACGCAAAAAAGGGATAGACCGCCGAGCGTTTCGAGTATCCATAATCATGTCCCTCGCCATGCAAGTGCACATGCTCCGCCTTGTGCTCAGCATCAAACAAAGCGTAAACGCTCTGAATATACGGATATTCGATACGCGGGGAATTGCGCGTCCAATCGGCACCATCCGACACGATCATCAGCGGACGAGGCGCCGCCATCGCCGCGAACTCAACATTGTTGGTTCCATACGATTCGCTTTGATGAATCGGCATCCCGCTCTCGCAAACGCAACCTCCGAAAAAATGCGCTGAAACCTGTACTACGGGAGCTGATACCGCTATCCGATCATCGATAGCCGCAAGCACAAAGGTCTGAGTTCCTCCTCCCGACCCTCCTGTCATTCCGATCATCTCGGGATCCACATCCGGTCTCGAAAGCAAATACTCAAGGACACGCGTGCTATTCCACGCCTGCAGCAAAGCGGCGATCGGCATTTTATGATTCACCTGCGTCGACTCTGCGTAACCAACCATGTCGTAAGCAAAAGCGATTGCCCCCATCCGAGCAAACGCCGCGCAACGCTTTTGCACATCTTCCTTAACACGCTTATCGGTAGCGTGACCGTGGGGATTTAAGATCGCAGGATTTTTCGCCTTCGGATTGGCAGGCGAATACAAATTGCCGGTAACATAAAAACCAGGAAAGCTTCGAATTGCTATATTCTCCACGACATAGCCATCCATCTCCTTTCGACTGTGGATAATCGGCCGAAAACCTCCCTTAATCTTCGGCATACGATCCCAATGAAGCCCGTGCAATATACCTTCGCGAATCACGCGAGTACGTTGCTCCCAAGAAGCTCGGTCATTCCACGTTCTAGCAAACCCCTTCATCTCCAAATTCGCCTCATCCGGAGTCCAAAAATGCCCCTGGCGCAAAGAGCTTTCAGGAATCGCCTCCGATAAGACGATGACGTCCTTGGCCATCAACGAAGCTAAAACGAAAAGCGAAAACAGACTAACAGATGATCGTAGAAAAGAAAACATGCTCCTGGCTACGCTTCATCTGCCAAATGCGCAAACGATATAATACCCCCTATTCGAAAATCGAATAACCGCCCGACGGACTGTCCAAATATTGCTTCCAATTTACTACTCTCGTTGAACAATCGCTAAACTGTATTCGAATGATCAACGACGCGAGACTCCAACTACATCGAATAGAGCATCCCCGGGGTAATCCTAAAGGTATTCAAAATGTAGATACTGATTTCCGAGCGCCCATTATTGAAGAAGTGTTTGAACGGTTAAACCGTTCAATAGCCGCTCGGAGATCGAGCCGCTACCAAAATTAGCAACAAAGCATGCTTCTTGGTATTTACCCGATGAGAATAAAGCATCCCCGGAATAAGTTTTCGAGACCCGCTCGTAGAGCCTTGATTGTCGCGATCTTTCTTCTCTGTGCCACTCCCTCAGCTCAAGCCGAAGAATTCAACAACCCCACTGAGACCTAAGCGGCTAAGCGGGACACTCAACCCTACCACCC
>JABITN010000231.1 GCA_018700525.1 Opitutales bacterium | reverse complement strand
TTCGGACTGTCCGATACTGAATTCGTTCCTCCTGGAGAAGGATCAGGATTGGTTGGATTCCAGAACGCGTCCATCATCCCTTGAGGCGGGTTAGTATAGCTATCCGCCCACAATATGTTATTCGGCCACAATCTAGGATCATCCGCTGCCCAGGTTTCATATTCCGAAGCGGGCACGGAAGAATCTCTGGGTTCTTTTTCCTGTAGAGAATTTCGAACATTATTATAGAACAAACGTTCCCAGTTCGGGATACTTGCTGCTCCCAAGGAGCCATCCGTCTGGTTTTGAGAAATCGTTTCGTACTTGTTTACCCGAAGGTTGAACTTACCTTCGAACGCTCCAATCGAGAATCCGTACTCGGTGGTCTCACCTGCAGGGTCTGGATGCGGTTGGCTCAAAAGCGATATGCGCCCTGGAGAAGGTACGAAATTTTCGGATACGCCATAATGCGCGCTAATATCAAGACCTATATTTTCGGCTAGATCGCGAGGCAGATGAGCCACTGCTCCCCAGGAGAAGACGCTCGCTTTTGTATTGGAGTCAGGAGTTTTAGAAACTCCTAATGTATCTAGTATAGCAATATTATCGGCTGTTTGATCGGCCACGTCCCGGAATGAGGAAGCATCGTCTTCACGCCAACCATATGTCGCTACCAAATTGTTATTCAAGAAATAGCTTTGGCCGGTTACCGCTAGAGAATCGATGTCCTGCCTGTCTACTGAGGCAGAGGTAATGGGGTCACGAAGAATCGTAGAATTGACGATGCGATAGGCACCAGTTTGTCCAGGGAGTAGTGGATCCGCTTGCTTATCGTACATCCA
Organism: Opitutales bacterium; assembly: GCA_018700525.1. Lineage (GTDB taxonomy): Bacteria > Verrucomicrobiota > Verrucomicrobiia > Opitutales > Opitutaceae > Pelagisphaera. The sequence goes on along the minus strand of JABITN010000231.1, from coordinate 2,845 downwards.
TGTTTGAAACTCGTTGAGTCTAGGAGTTCCTCCATTCGTTACTCCTTGAGCCACAAACCCGCTTGATGGAACGCCGCTAATAGCTCCTCCCAAATAGCGTTTACCTTGGGCACGACGGTCCCAAGAACTCGCAGTAAAATCGCGACCGCGATTCGCTTCGAGCACATTTTCTTGTTCGCCAGTAATCATGCTACCATAACTATTACGGTAATTAAGCACTTCGCGTCGTTGCTCTGTCATTACACCTGTAAATACGTGACGGCCAAGCCAGCGCAGGTCGTCATTATTCTCTGCGAAATCAAACTCGTAGTAACCGGTTAGTCTCAAAGCATCGCGTTCCGTCTCAGCCTTTCTCATATTTTCGGTCAAGGTCACATAAGGACGACCTACATTAGGATTGGTTGGCTCGATCAGCCCACCCTGATTATCAGGAACTAAGTAGGGCAAAAAGGAACTCACATCAACGTTGATGTTATTGCCTACGCGGTCTCTCGAAAATGATTCATAGAGTTGGTCGTCATAGGACAACTCGATCCCAGCGTTATCGTTGAATCGATGCTCGAGTGTGATATTTTTCGCGTCGAAGGAATAATCCTGCGTGTTGTCGAGACCCGCTAGCGATCGATTTCGATAATCGAAAACCCATCCATTCTCATCTGTTAATACTCCGTTGCTGAAACCAGACAAGTTAGAGTCTTCTACGTTAGCATGCGTGTAGTGCTGACGTCGCACTCCATCAGGACCCGATGTTGCAGGAGCTGGGTCAAAGCCTAAAGAAGGCAACTCCGCGCCTGGGCCATCATATATAAACTGCCCATTACGATTTCCACCGAAATTACTGAAGCCAGACTGGCCAGAGGCACCTGTCGTCTTCACCATTCCAGTCGAAACCCAACTGGGGATATTCGAAGTCGGAGAGCTAGTATTCGGACGACTAGCCGAACGGGAGCCTGACTCGAAATTCGCACGAATGGTCGTTTTCTCAGTCGCTCTGAAATTGACCGCACCATACAATCGTTTATCATCTTGAAACGATGGTTTTTGCTTATACTTGGTTGCGTCATCAAGACCAATCAAGCGAACAGCGAGCTTGTCTTCAATCAACACGCGATTGAAATCTAGGACCGCACGAGTAGAGCCCCAACTCCCGTAACGAAGCTTAACTTCGTTCGAGTCTTCAAACTTAGCTTGTTTCAAATTGTTATTTACAATGCCAGCGGGACTTCCGAGACCGAAAAGAATAGCGTTCGGTCCTTTAGCAATTGCGACACGGTCGGTATTGTAAGTGTCAAATCCGATATCAGTTAGAAAATAACCTCTAGTTCTATCCGGATTGGCTAGGCCACGTACACGCGCTGAATTAGGATTTCGTCTCTCCGCCCCCCCGTTGCCAAAGTTGCCTTCGGGACCAGAAGCTTCAGTGCTTGTGGTATATAGAAACAAGTCCTCAGTACCGGTTGCCGAAGTATCTTCGAGAAACTCGGGCGTAATAATCTGAATCGCACCCGCCAAATCTCTTAGATTCGACTTCAGTCGAGTACCCGCTAAGGTAGTCGTAGCAGCATAGCCAACATCATCGGCACCGTCTACGGAAAAAGGAGAAAGCTCGAAATCCTCCTCGTCGTCTTGAGCCATGAGCCCAGGGGCGCCTGCAACCGCAAACGCGAGTAGCCCTGTATACAGGCCACTGAATCTTTTATGGAATTTATTATTATTCATTTCTAGTCTTGTTGGTGGATCGTGTTCAGCAGAATAGCTTTTGCATGAAAGGATTTCTGATATATTACATTTGTTATTATTTTCTATTCGCCTCGTTATTCGGGCATACAAATACAATGGGAATAGCGACTAAGGGTTGATGATCGCCACATTCGCAAAAAAGAGGCCTAGCAATATTTTGATGATCCAAATACTGCTCAACCTCTCTTCACTATCGAACCATATATAAGTCAACAGTAGACCATTATTACTGACCTTATAGCAAGAAACACATAAAGCACTAATGGATAGCATTTTGAGAAAACTCAAAAACATTCAACAGCAACAGTGCAAAACCGATTTCAACCGAGAAAAATCGCCAAACTAAAGCCGCACATACAAAGTAAGGCTTGATTTTCCTACAAAATCATTGTGTCGCGACGCCTCGAAACATAGAGAATCCCATATGTTTTCAAAAACCGCCGCACCCCTGATCGCAACGTTGTTCCTCTGTCTTGCAAACCTTGGCGCTTATTCCCCCAAAGCGGACGTCCTCGTCGAAGCTGAAAGTTTTTCGGACATTGGCGGATGGGTCATCGACCAGCAAGTCATCGATCAAATGGGCTCCCCGTATCTCCTAGCCCACGGCTTAGGCAGGAGCGTCAAAGATGCTACGACAACAGTAGCATTTCCGAAAAACGGCACCTACCGAATTTGGGTCCGAACACGCGACTGGGTAGGGCAATGGAAAACGCCGGATACAAGACCAGGCATGAGAGCGAGTGGATATCCCGGGAAATTTCAATTGATAGTCGATGGCGAAACGCTATCGACTGACTTCGGTACGGAAAAAGCCCAATGGCATTGGCAGGATGGCGGAACCATTGAGGTTCGCAACCGTCAAGCGACCCTGACCCTTCGGGACTTGACGGGATTCAATGGACGATGCGACGCCATCCTATTCAGCTCTAACCCCGACGCTGCCCCGTCAGATAGCCTCGCAGATATTCGGAGTATCCGAAACGAATTGCTCGGATTTTCGGATACGCCAACAAACGGCGGCGACTTCGATTTCGTCGTCGTCGGTGGAGGTGTCGCAGGTACTTGCGCAGCGATCAGCGCAGCCAGACATGGTTGCCGCGTTGCC
>JABITN010000080.1 GCA_018700525.1 Opitutales bacterium | reverse complement strand
GTTAGATCGAGTTCCGAGCTGCGTCGCGTAACGATATTTTTAAAGCCAAGCGATTGAAGCCGTCGAACGACGGCATAGCCAACCATGCCATTATGGCCAGCAATGTAGATCTTTGAAGATGAGGTCATGGGTTTTATTTGCCACAAAAAATTACAAAAAGAATTTGGTTCTAGTCGAGTAGGTAGCGCTTGATTTGAAGTTTTGGTGACCCAAAGTTGATCAACAGTCCAACGTGCTTGTTGGCGGATCTAAGGTAGCCTAGGAGTTGCGCGACGTGATCGTCGGTTGATGTTCTGCAGGCTTTGAGTTCGATGATGAATTCATTCTCTACGAGAAGGTCTGCATAGAAGTTTCCTAGGAGGTAGTCATCTTCGTCGTAAACGGTAAGAGGATGTTGTTGAGCAGCTTTGATTCCTAATTTGTCGAGTCTGTGTTTGAGTCCGTTCTCATACACTTTCTCAAGATGCCCGTGGCGGAGGTACTTGTGCAGGCCAAACGAGGCTTCACGTACCTGATTGCAGAGTTGGCTTATTTCCTGAGTTGACATGTCCAGCAGGATGGAGAGGGATCCGCTAAGTATCAAGGCGGTTAGATAATTGAGCCACGAAAAGGCACTAAAAACTGGCCGATGAATCACCTTCGTTATAGCGAAGTTTTACAGTGCAGGATCCTTTGTGCCTTTTTGTGGCAAAAAAACTATCCTAAGGCCGCTTTGATCTTCGCCTCATCTTCCGCCAATTTCATGTCTGCATCGACCATGATGGCGACGAGTTCTTTGAACTTCACCTTTGGTTCCCAGCCGAGTTGTTTCTTCGCTTTGGCGGGATCGCCGATCAGTAACTCGACTTCAGCTGGTCGTTCATACCGTTTATCGTAATTGACATACTGCTCCCAGTCCATTCCGAGACGGTCGAAGGTCTCAATGACGAAATCCTTTACCGAATGGGTTTCGTTGGTGGCGATGACGTAATCGTCTGGTTCGTCTTGCTGCAGCATAAGCCACATCATTTCGACGTACTCCTTGGCGTACCCCCAGTCGCGTTGTGCATCGAGGTTGCCGAGATAGAGTCGGTCTTGCAAACCTGCTTTGATGCGAGTGGCGGCTCGAGTGATTTTTCGAGTAACAAAGGTTTCGCCGCGTCGAGGGGACTCGTGGTTAAAGAGAATTCCACTACAAGCGAACATGTCGTAGGATTCGCGATAGTTAACGGTTAGCCAATGGGCGTACATCTTTGCGCAACCGTAAGGCGAACGTGGCCAAAAGGGTGTGGTTTCGGTTTGAGGGATTTGCTGAACTTTGCCGAACATCTCGGAAGATGATGCTTGGTAGAAGCGGACTTTTTTAACCAGTTTCGCTTCCCGAATTGCTTCCAGTATGCGAACGGCTCCGACGCCTACGACATCTCCTGTGTATTCAGGAACATCGAAGGATACGCGTACATGGCTTTGGGCTCCGAGGTTGTAGATCTCATCTGGCTGAAGTTCGTAGAGCAACTTCACCATCTGCACGGAGTCGGCCAAATCCCCATAGTGAAGGAAAAGCTTCACCCCGTTGATGTGAGGATCTTGATAGAGGTGATCAATCCGAGAGGTGTTGAATGTCGACGCGCGACGAATGACCCCGTGGACTTCGTACCCCTTTTCAAGGAGCAATTCTGCTAAATACGATCCGTCTTGACCTGTAATTCCGGTAATAATCGCTTTTTTCATATGGATATTATTTTATGAATGGATTGGGGGATTGGCGGGGGTGCAAGCTTTTAGGAATGGTTGGTCACCTTTGAGCTGTTTTGAATACCTTTTTTAGTGTGGCGTAGGTTTTCGATTCCGGTTCCAGCTCGGTTTCACTGCATCTTGGTTAACGAAGAGATAGCATTTGTACCATGCATGTTTGATGAAAGCGGCCGGTTTTGTTGTGCGAACCGACGGAAGATTCATTGCCGTGTCGGCGATTTTTGTGCGTTTTGGGTACGGGCGGCCGTCCATTTTTGCATGCGTTTGAGTTGGATGCGGCCAATGACTCCTTGAAATTCTGTCATGCGCCAATTGTTGCCAAACGATTCGATTTGCCATCTGAATTTGAATCCCGGTGGATAGGTCCGCTTGTAGAATGCATCCCAGCTGCGTTCTAAAGATTGAACTGATAGAGATTTCTTAACCGAGGAGTTCACGAAGGATGAGGAGGGGTTGGATTGGGTTTAGTTCTGGTTCTAGGCTCTATGCCATGAATTGAAGCTCTGAACACATTCCATTCCATTTCCTCAAGAGATGGACTGAGAGGTGCTTATGTATGAGTGTATTTGTTTTACGAGATCATCGGCGCTTCAGCTGGTTTAGAGCCGGAGCTTTGTGGCTTCGACGAGAGGGAGCACTTCGACTTGCGCGTCTAGGGGGTAGCGGTCGTTGCCTGGGTGGACGATGTAGAGGGCCTCAAGCTTAAGGTCATTCTGGGCGATTTTCATTGAGCGACTCATGCGGGGAGCGTCGGCGTACTTGAATTCGAATCCATATTTCTTGCCACCGCGGCAGATGAGAAGGTCGAGCTCGGCACCGCCTTGAGTGCCCCAGAAGTAGGCGTCGCTTTCGGCTTGTTGGCTTTGAATGGTGGCTTCAAGAGCGAATCCTTCCCAGCTGGCTCCGATCTTGGGGTGAGATTCTTTTTCGGCCTGTGTCCTTATGCTAAGTAGGGAGTGAAGGATACCGGAGTCGCGAATATAGGCTTTGGGTGATTTGATTAGCCTCTTACCGGTGTTTTCCAACCAGGGTGGAAGTAGACGAACCATGAACGCTCCAGCGAGGATGTCGACGTAATGGCGGATCGTTTTGTTTTTGAGACCGAGGGATCGGGAGATTTCCGATGCATTCCAGCTGTTTCCGTGATAGTAGGCGAGCATGACCCAGAAGCGCCGCATCTGCTCGGCGGGTATTCGTATTCCGAGCTGCGGTAGGTCCCGTTGCAGGAAGATGAGGATAAAGTCGTCGAGCCACTTGAATGCGTCATGGTCGCTTGAGGCGGGATAGGCTTTCAGGAAAGCCTCCGCGTAGCCAAAGTCTTTTTTGATCGCTAGGACCGGCTTCGTCTAGGTTCAGGCCGCTGACGTTGATGAAATGGACGCGACCAGCGAGCGATTCGGAAACGCCTTTGACGATGTCGGGAGAAGCACTCCCAAGTATGAGAAAGCGGCAGGGAAGCGGTTTTCGGTCGGCAAGTACCCGCAGGATTGGGAAGAGATCGGGGCGTAGCTGGATTTCGTCGATAATGACGAGGCCTTCGAGAGCGAGCATGGGCTCCGACAGTCGAGCGAGATCGCGTGGGTTCTCCAGATCGAACTTCGTTATGGGGATTGTAGTCTTTGTCGAATATTCTGCGGCTAGGGTGGTTTTGCCGCACTGACGAGGCCCCAGTAATGAGACAATCCTGCTCGAGCGGAGACCTTGCTCAATCCTATCTAGATAAATTGTTCTGGGCGTTTTTGGTATTGTTTGTAAAATGGGACTCAGATTCCCAAAATACAAAGCAGAAGTGGGTAGAGGAGGAAATCCTAGGTTCTAGGTTCTAAATCCGAAGGGAGAGGTGTTGAGGAATCTCATTTATGGCGTGGTTAGTGTTTGGGGTGGACAAGGGAGGAGTTGGCTTCTTTCTCAGAGGTGATGAGAATTCTGGTTACCGGAGTGGCGGGATATATTGGGTCGAATTTGGCTTTTCGTGCTAAAGAGATCGGCTTGGAAGTGTTGGGGATCGATGGGTTTACGGATTATTATGATCCGGCAATCAAGCGGAGTACGGCTGCATCTTTGGAGCTGGCTGGGGTTGAGGTTTTCGAGGGGGATTTGACTGATGCGGCCTCGGCGATGCCGCCCTACCTTAAGGGGGTTGATGCGGTGGTGCATTTGGCGGGGCAGCCGGGAATTTCGGGAGCGACTTCCTGGGAAGATTATCAGCGGAATAATGTGCTGGCGACTCACCAGTTGGTTGAGGCAGTTAAGGAAGTCGGGACTTCGCTAAAGTTCGTGAATATTTCTTCTTCATCTGTTTATGGGCTTCATGCGATGGACCGCGAGAGCGCGGCTCCGAAGCCGGCTTCTTGGTATGGAGTAACAAAGTTGGCGGCGGAGCAGGAGGTAATGGCGGCTCAGAGGTCTGGCGATTTTTCTGCGTGTTCGTTGCGTTTGTTTTCGGTGTTTGGAGAGCGGGAGCGGCCGGAGAAGTTGTTCCCAAAGCTGATCCGGGCGATCGATAGGGGTTTGGACTTTCCCTTATTTGAAGGGAGCTTGGAGCATCAGCGTTCGTTCACTTATGTGCGGGATGTTTGCGAAGGAATTTTGGGGACCTTGGAAAATTGGAATCGGGCCGATGGGGAGATCTTCAATTTGGGTACGGATCATTGTTTCACGACCGGCGAAGCGATTCGTACGGTGGAAGAGATAATGGGGAAGAAAGCAGATTTGAAAACTGTGCCTCAGCGGCTAGGGGACCAGAAGGCTACGCATGCTAATATCGATAAGATCGGCTCGGCTATAGGTTGGGAACCGAAGACCTCGCTCAAGGAAGGCCTGACCAAGATGGTTGATTGGTATAGGAGCGAGGTGAAGGGGAAAATCGATTGGGCGTAGTGGTTTTGTTTGAGGTCTGAAGTCTGAGAATTGGGTTGTGGGATTTTGCCACAAAGAGGCACAACCGAATCTTTTGGGCCTTTTCGTGGCTAATTTTTCGAAATCCTTTAGGTTGATGCCTATGGGTTTAGCCCGCGATAGTCTAAGTTCGATAGGATAATAACGAGGGGTTGCGGGATAAACCCGCTCATACAGATTGAAGGCAGAGCGATTTCGATTTATTGAACGGCCTCGAGATGATGGGCTTGTTTTTTGGACTTCTACGCTTGCTGGGGGTAGCCTAGCTCCAAAGCTACAGATTAAGACGCGTGCAGCCCTATCTTAGTCCTTTCGGAGAAGGTGTTGCTTGGAATTGCTCGCGGATTGTTCTTTTGCGCGCTTCGTTCTGATCTTCATGAATTTATCGAGGGGTGTATCTACGCTTATTTTTGCGGTGGGACTGGTTCTGCCTCCGTCGACCGTACGGGCTAATTCGTTGCGGGAGGCGGTGTTCGAGGCGGTTTGGGGCGAGGTAAATACGAACTACTACGATGACAGTTTTGGCGGGAAAGATTGGGCGGCTATTGGGGAGGCTTATCGAGCGAGGTTGCCGTCGCTCGAGAGCGATGAGGCTTTTCATGAGCTTTTGAGCGGATTGTTACGGGAGCTGGGAGAGTCGCATTTCGCGATCGCGTCGCCTACTTACAGCGATTTGCTTAAGAATAGTTGGCAAGGGGGCGATTCGGGCATGGCGGTTGCCCTTGTGGGAGGTCGGCCGATTTTGAAGAAAGTGGTGCCGGGTAGCCCAGCGTACAAAGCGGGTTTGCGAGTGGGTTATCAAATCGTATCGGTTAATGGGGAATCGTTTGCGAATTTGAAGAAGACAGTCGAGTCGTCAGGCGTATTCAAGAATGTGATTCCTTTTTATCTGGAAAAATCCGTTGAAAATCGGTGGTATGGGTCGTTGGGTGAATCGGTGGAACTTGTGGCAAAGTCTGGAGCATTTGGGACTTCGAAGCGCTATGCATTCAAATTGAGAACTTACGAGGGATTGATGTCGGAGCAGCTCGGCAATTTCGGTACTATGCCGATGGAAATCGAAACGCGTATATTGGAGGGAGAGGTTGCTTATCTTCGTTTCGATATATGGTTCCCAGGATTGATGGTTGCTATGCGTAATTTTGTGCGATCGTTGGGGGACGATGTTAGCGGATTGGTCATCGACGTTCGGGGGAATCCAGGCGGTATTGGATTAATGGCTACAGGATTGGCTGGTATGTTGGTGGATGAGGAGTTCCGCATGGGGACGATGCGGATGCGTAGTGGGTTTTTGAATTTCAACGTTTTCCCCCAGAAGGGGGCATTCCTAGGGCCGGTTGCGGTTCTGATCGATGGCAGTTCCATTTCGACGAGCGAGATCTTCGCCGCGAGCATGCAGGAGACGGGGCGGGCACGAGTCTTCGGCTCGAAGAGCCCGGGCGCGGCATTGCCTTCGGTTTTCAAAAAGCTGCCCAACCGTTATTATCTTCAGATGGCGATTGCCGATTACGAAACGGATAAAAAGAGACGGATTGAAGGAGTAGGCGTTTTGCCGGATGAAGCGGTTGCCTTGTCGCCTTCTAAGCTGCGCCGCGGCGAGGATTCGGTAGTCGTGGCGGCTAGAAAATGGATCTTGCGGCAGAACTGAGTTCTGCTAGAGGATTGTGGTATTATGAAGGGTATTTCGATCAAGCACTGTGCCGTCTATTTGCTTTTTGCGACCCTGATGTGTCCTATTCTTCTGGGAGGCGTCGACCCGGAAGCAAAAGCCCTTTTCGATCGGTACGCGGATGCGATCGGAGGCGTTGAGGCGTTTGATGAAATCGATTCGGCTCGCATGGAAATGACGATGGAAATCCCTTCCCAGAACATGGTGATGAAGATGAACGTTCTATTTTCAGCGCCTGACAAAATTTACATGGAAGCGGAAATCCCGGGGATGGGTAGCATGAGGCAAGGCTTCGATGGTGAGAAGGGCTGGTCCATCGATCTCATACAAGGGCTTCGAGAGCTAAAAGGAATGGAATTGGAGAAATTGCGTTCCGATTCCGATTTCAAAGAGGGGGTGAGACTCGAGGAGAAATATGTTTCCGCCTCGGTTACGGGCGTTGAGGAAGAAGGCTTTGTTGCGGTAAAGGCGGTGAAGGTCAGCGACGGCAATGAGGAAACGCTCTATTTCGAAAAGGATTCCGGGTTGTTGAGGAAAACTACGGCGATGGAGAGCATGGGTCCTCAGGGAGAGATCCCCATGACGACGCGCATGCCTTTGTATGAAGCCTATGGAGATCTGCTACTCCCGACTTTGCTCGATGTGGAAATGATGGGGATGGGGATGGAAATGCGGATCGAGTCATTCGAGCCGAATGTGGATGTAGACCCTTCCGTTTTCAAAATGCCGGAATGAGGTGGCCGTTTAATGGGAGCGATTGCTTATTGAAGGGATACTCAATCTGCTTTACCTGCTCTCGATTTGGGGCATGCTTTTTCAAAGCTTGGGGGCATCGCATAATTTATGCTTTTCGTTTGGTGCCCAAACAGTCACTGACTTTAATTCTAATCCTATCTAAAATTATGAAAGTTCTTTTATCTGCATTGATTCTCTCTATGGCTTTGTCGCCATTGTTTGCTGCTGACGTTTTTCCGAAATCACCGTCTCCCAAAGGCGCCCGCGCCTACATCATTTCTCCGAGGAACGGAGCGACAGTGAAGTCTCCTGTTCGCGTCCGATTCGGATTAGTGGGAATGGGCGTGGCTCCGGCTGGCGTGGATATTCCAGATACAGGGCATCACCACTTGATTATCGATACGAAGGATCTACCGAATCTGGATGCACCGCTTCCTGCTTCGGATAAACTGAAGCATTTCGGAAAAGGCCAAACGGAAGCCAAAATCGAGTTGGCCCCGGG
>JABITN010000094.1 GCA_018700525.1 Opitutales bacterium | reverse complement strand
ATCCATATATGTCTGATTTCTCGCTGGTTCCTCTTACTTCAAAAGCCGCTTCAGAGCCTTCTTCTCCAATCCCTTGGGGCATTAACTTGGGCATCGTTTTCTTCGTCATTTCTCTTTGATCGGGAGGAATATTGGCGAGCATTTGTTGATACTTAGCCATTGCTTTTTCCAATTGCGAACTCAGTGCCAGGATTTGCTCTTCGTTGATCGCTATTGTCGCCGTTCGTTTTCGCTTGCAGATGATTGCGGTATACAGCCGTACTATAAATCGTTTCACCCCAAATTAGATAATGTTCGTAGTATGACTGAAGAAATTAAAACCGCTGTTGTTATGGCGGGAAGCCCGTCGATTAATGCTGCTTTGTATCGGAGGCTTCGTTTTTCGGTTGTCGATTCGGTGGTGCTCATCGAGTTAGATGCCGGAGTTCGAAGTGTTCTCATTTTACGTGACATAGAGATGGAGCGAGCGGCCCGTAACGCTCGGGTTACGGATGTTCACTGTCCGGCGGATTTTACCCCTGTGAAAGGATTGTCGGGCAATCGTGAAACCGCTACGGCGCAAGCAGCAGCGGAGTGTTTGCGGCGCTCGGGAGTATCGCGAGTGATTGGAGATCGGTCTTTGCCGCTGATCTATGTGGAGATGATTCGTCGTGCGGGAATCGCAGTAGAGTGCGATTCGAATTTAGGGATTCTGGATCGCCGTCAGAAGGACGAAGAGGAGGTTGCTTGTCTGCGCGAGTCGCAGCGAATAACGGAGAAGGCGATCGAAATGGCGTGTAGAATGATTGCCGTTTCTGACGCAGATTCAGATGGCTCTCTTCATTGCGAGGGCGAGGTATTAACTTCCGAGAGAGTTCGGTTCGAGATTGATCAGTTTCTGCTTTCGGAAGGTTTCACGAATCCGTCGTCGATTGTGGCCGGAGGGCCGATTGCGGCAGACTGCCATAATTTTGGATCGGGTCCGCTCAAAACCAGTTCACCGGTAATCGTCGATGTGTTTCCGACCAACAGGGCGACTCGGTATTGCGGCGATTGCACGCGAACGGTCGTTCACGGAGATATTCACGATGAGGTGGCGCGTATGCATGTAGCAGTTGGGAAGGCGAAGCAGGCCGGAATCAGTGCGACAAGAGCAGGCGTCACGGGTGAATCCGTTCACGAAGCGACTTTAGCTTCCATTGTTGCCAGCGGATATTCCGTCGGCCTTCCTGATAGTGAAGAACCCGATACGTATTGCGGGATGACCCATGGGACGGGGCATGGGATCGGATTGGAAGTGCATGAGCCACCTTTGCTTGATTTTAGAGGCCCGGAGTTGCTGGAAGGCGATGCCCTGACAATCGAGCCAGGGTTGTATTGTAAGGCGATTGGAGCGGTCCGTCTGGAGGATATGGTAATCGTTGGGGAATCCGGGTGTGAGAATTTGAATAGACTTCCCGAGGGACTTTCGTGGAAGTAGATTCGGTGCTCAGGGGTGGGTTAACCGAGGTTGCTTAGGCCAATCTCGTAGTTTTGTTTGGTAATAGTAAATACCTCGTGGCTTTACTCAAACCCTGAGCCCGGTGAAGGGCTTCGTTGCTTAATATGGTAGCGGCTAATCTCCGAGCGGCCACTGAACGACTTGGTCTTTCAGTTATAAATCCCCCAAAAAATGATCGCTCGGAGATCGGTCGCAATCTTTTTAATATCCTGGCGCTTATCCCAACGTTGAAAAATTACTAAGCGTTTAGTTCGGTACCCTTATCGGATAGGGATTCGAAGAACTGCGTCACGTTGGGGCGCTGTTTTCGAATGTGCTGGAGCAGGGCGCTGCTAGCCATTTCCCAATCCTTTTTTAGTAGGGCTTTCAAAATCTCGCGGTGCTCTGCCGCCTTTTCCTCGATTAGCGATGTGGCGACTGTCGAGTAAGAGAATAGATACGAGTAATAGATGCCAAATTGATCGAAGAAGAACTGGATGTACCGGTTCTCGGATTTTTCGATCCAGTATTTGTGTAGCCTGTTGTCCAGTTGGGGTTCGCCTTTCGAATCGGGTGAATTGTTTACGAGAAATTCCTTTAGCTTAATTGGGTCTAGTCGCTTTCTGGCTAGCTTGAGCGCTTGCAGTTCAAGCGTTTCTCGGATATCGATGTAGTCCAGCATATCCTTCTCGCGAAATGGATGTACGCGCCAGCCGTGCCGCGGAACATGTTCGATAAGGTTGGCTCCTGCTAGACGATTGAAAACTTGCCGGATTACGGTTCGGCCGATTCCGTAACGTTGAGCGGAAGGTTCTTCTCGAAGGTAGGCAGGTTCCCCTCGGATGCTTAGCTGGATAATGTCTTCCGTGATGATTTCCTCCCAGTTGGGGTTGTGCAGTTCTGGTTCGGTAATGGTCTTTGGGGGCGGAGTTTTGGCTCGTCTACGTGAATTCACGTTTAGTCGACCGTTCTCGCCTTTGAGAATGAATTTCGATTCTATCAGGCCTTTGATGGCAGCTCTAACGGGCGTCATGCTGACGTCATATTTCGCGGCAATTGATGCTAGAGTCAGCCGTTCGGGCATTTGGTCCCCGTGGCAAATTTTCTCTTTTAAGTCTTTCTCGATGTAGTCGGCAATGTTCACGTGAGTTTGCGATCATGGACCGTTGCGGTCATTCGACCAGCTGAAATTGAAATTAATTTGATGCTAGAGAATTTCGAACAAGTCATTAAGATAAAGGTAAGGATAGGTTGATCATTGTGTAAAGGGGATCTCGAGGGGGAGTTATTGTTTGCTTTTGTGTGCAAAATAAATAATTCCTTATAGGAATGGCGAAGTGGAGGAATAAAAGACCATCGATATTAGCGCGGACCTGGAGGTGCTTGGGGGCGTCCGGGCGCTGTTTGGATGATATCCGATCAGGCCGACAAGCCGCTCGGATATTTCGTCGTGGATGACCGAACTGCACGAGCTATGATTCCAGAGAGGTAGGAGATTTTTTTAGATATTATGAAACTAGTAAATCATTTCGTGGTTGTCTTGTTAGCTTTTTTGGTCGTTACATCTGCTAAATGTAATTGGATCGTAACTACGCCACCGGCGGATTTAGAACTACCTTCTTTTTATAAGAAGTACGTTAGCGTGAACGGCTACCCGATTGTCAGTTCCGAAAAGGTTAATGACTATGCACTTAAAGAGGCGGCATACCTGATTGGCATGATGCTCGCGAATCGTCCGGATGTTAAAGACGCCATGATTGAAAGCGGATCTCGAATGATCGTGATGGGGTATGATGAATATACCACTGACATTCCGGAGCATTCGATGTTGAAGCCTAAGGACTTCTGGGATGCTAGAGCACGCGGTCTTGGAGGCTCGCGAACAGATGCAGTCTGTTCCTGCGCGGAGGAGAATATCTTAGCCTTCGAGGGCGATCCCTATTGGAGCGAGAATATTTTGATCCATGAATTTGCTCATAACATTCATTATCGAGGAATGGATCGACTGGACCCCACTTTCGACGATCGGCTTCGGGCCAGCTATGAGAAAGCGATTGGGGCTGGATTATGGGAAAGCAAGTATGCGTCGGTAAATCATGCTGAGTACTTTGCGGAGGGCGTGCAGTCCTGGTTCGATAATAATCGACAACCTGATCATGACCACAATTTTGTGGATACGCGCGAGGAACTTAAAGAATACGACTCGGGCTTGGCGGCTCTGTGCGAGGAGGTCTTCGGCAATACCGAACTGATTTATACGAAACCGTCGACGCGGTTGCACGACCACCTGGAGGGATACGATCCTTCCAGCGCTCCGAAGTTCGTCTGGCCTGAGGAACTTCAGGAAGCGAAACGTGCTATTCGAGAAGACGTCGGGAATAGAGGGAAGTCGCGTAAGAAGAAGTATGTCCATTGAAACGTGATTCGGAATAAATTGAGGTATGAGTTTTGCCAGTATTGGCTCTACCCATGCGATTAGGCTTCTGATTAGTTGGATTTGGAGTGCGTCTAAATTATTGTCCTTGATCGCAAATCGTGACGGATTTAGATTAGCATTCATGAGTTTGCGCTTCATGGTATTCGCGGTAGGGGGGTTGTATTGTTCTGCTCTTTTTGCTCAGCCAGTTCTCGATAATCGAAAAATCGATGGCTATCGAGGGATATGGTTCACCCTGGGACAATATTCGAAATATGGAGACAAATATTCCGGAGGATTGGGCACCTATACTGCGAAGCATCGACCGTTAGCGATATACTCGGCCGAATCGAATAAGACATTCTTCGTGTATGGAGGGACCACGCAAAAAGACGAGAAACGGTTGTTGTGCATGATTTCCTATTACGATCACGAGACTCATTCGGTGCCGAAGCCGACTGTGGTTGTGGATAAGATCGATGTCATTGACCCGCATGACGACCCGAGTTTGGCTATTGATAAGGAAGGATACATTTGGGTCTTCGTTAGTGGAAGAGCCAAGAAACGTCCGGGGTTCAAATATCGAAGCGATCGTCCTTATAGTATCGATTCTTTCGTTAAAGTTACCGAAGAAGAGATGACTTATCCTCAACCATTGTGGGATAACAGAGAGGGCTTTTTCAATTTCTTCACCAAGTACACGGGCGTCCGCGAGTTGTATTACGAAACGAGCGAGGATGGCGTTGTGTGGAGTGATGATGCGAAGCTTGCTGGGATCGTTGAGCCAGGAACGATGAAGAGCGGGCATTATCAAGTCAGCGGTCAGCGTAACGGGGTGGTTTGCACGTTTTTTAATCGGCATCCAAATGGAGTCGTGGATAAGCGAACGGATCTTTACTACGCTCAATCAAAAGACCGAGGTAGGACATGGACAACGATTGAAGGGAAAGAACTGGGAGTTCCGATGACGACGGTCGATTGCGGAGCGCGAGTGATCGACTATGCGAGCCAAGGCAAAAACGTTTATCTTAAAGACCTGAATTTCGATAGCGATGGTAATCCGGTGTGCCTATATATTACGAGCGATGGTCACGAGCCAGGGCCGCAAAACGGTCGACGCGAATGGTGGGTGACTCGTTATCGCGATGGAGAATGGATGAAGAGCTTGGTCTGTAGTTCGGATCACAACTACGACATGGGCAGTTTATATATGGAGGGATCTCGTTGGGCAGTAATCGCTCCAACTGGCTCTGGCCCCCAACTTTATCAATCAGGCGGAGACGTTGTTCGATGGGTTAGCGAGGATTTGGGAATGAGCTGGAAGTTGGCTTCGATGATTACTCGCGACAGTCCAAGAAATCACAATTATGTTCGGCGACCTGTGAACGCGCGTGACCCGTTCTACAGTTTTTGGGCCGACGGAGATCCTGCGGAGTTCTCCGAGTCGCTACTCTATTTTTCCAATTCGGATGGAAGCCGTGTCTTTCAGTTGCCCTACACTATGAGCGATGCATCGGAAAGGCCGATGCGAATCACTCCGTAGAGAAACGGTCTTCTAATGTCCGATAGCTTCCCTCTGTGGACTACGTGGGACACGTGCTTCGTTTTTGATTTTGGTAGCGGCTGATCTCCGAGCGGCCATTGAGTCCGCTTAGCGGGATCAATGGCTTCAATAATAACGACCGCTCGGAGATCGGTCGCGACCTTTCTAATATTTCGAGGGGGATGATTTGGTTGTGCGGTTGTGTCTTGCACAGTTGCCTGCCGTGCTGATCTTATACGAATACTTGCGGTGCAGAGTCATGGGCTTCATCGTTTTCGCTATTAGCATAGAGACTATCGCGGGTTCCTCCAAATCTATGATATAATCGATCCCTTTTCCTGAAGCTGGAAGACTTCCTACCTGGCAAACCTCGGCTTTTCAAGATATCTGATTTTTTTAAAACTCATGAAGATTAAACGCCTCGTTTCAGTATTTAGATTCTTACTCATCCTTCAACCTTTAGCCTTCTGCCTTAGTTATTCTACCCAAGCGCTTGGGCAAACCTCCGACTCCGCTCAAGAGCTGCGACGGGACAAGCAGGGAAGGCCACCTGTGGTGAGCCTGTCGAGTCCAAACATCCTTTTTGTATCCATCGATGACTTTAATGATTGGGGGCCTTCTCAGTTGGACCGTGAGCCGTTCGATGGGGATACGTCGAACTTCGATTCGCTGGCGGCTCAAGCAATATTGTTCAGAAACGCTCACTGCAATGCCCCTTCGTACAATCGGTCTCGCACCTCTATCATGTCGGGTCTCCATCCGGCGTCGACCGGAGTCTATGGAAACGGTTACGACCGGTTGGTGAATGAACGATTCGACGACATCCTTCTTCTTCCTGAATATTTCAAGAAGTATGGCTACGCTACTCTGGGGGGAGGAAAAATCTATCACGCGAACCAGACAAGTGCTGCTGATCGTAAAGGGCGTTTTTCGCCCAGAGGTTGGGATGATTTCAAGGCTGGTGGAGACCCAATGTATTTATTTTGATTTCCAACATTCTAATGAGAGCTGCCGCTCGAACCGGCGGCACCCTTTTGGGACTTAGAATAAGCAACGAGAATATCAATGAGTCTTGCAGCGCTTATTCAAGCAAGCGTATCGTTCAATCAGACAGATATGAATTTACGGACTAGCAATATTGAGAGGCTCAAAGCTGAAAATCGCACTTACGACGTATTGGTGCTTGGCGGAGGTATCAATGGGGCTGTGGCGGCAGCTTCCCTAGCTGCCAAGGGCGCCAAGGTAGCGTTAATTGACCGCGGCGACTTTGCTGGAAAAACTAGTTCGAATTCTTCAAACCTGGCTTGGGGCGGAATCAAATACCTAGAAACCCACGAATATCTCCTCGTTAGCAAACTTTGTAAGAGCCGCAATCATTTGATGGAAAGCTATCCATCAACAGTGAAGGAAATCCGATTTTTAACTACCATCGCTAAAGGCTTTCGATTCCCGGTTTTCTTTGTCTATTTGGGCACTATTTTTTATTGGATAATGGGTCGGTTCTTTACTCAAGCACCCGATTTCATGACGGTTAATTCTATTCGCGCCCGCGAACCATCCGTCAATACGGATAACGCGGCTGGCGGCGTCGAGTATTCTGATGCGTACCTTTATGACAATGACGCACGCTTTGTATTCAACTTTGTGCGTACGAGCATGAATTACGGATGCGTAGCGGCAAATTACGTTGAATCCACCGGCGCAGTACGAGAAGACGCTATTTGGAAAGTCTCGGCCCGTGATAATATCAGTGGCGAAGAATTTCAAATTAGAGCCAAAGCGATGGTTAACGCTTGTGGTCCATACGTGGATAAACACAACCAGTTGGCTAACCAGAAAACTGAACATCGGCATCTTCTCTCGAAGGGCATACATTTAATCGTAGATCGAATAGCCGAGGGAGATCGAATCTTGGCTTTTTTTGCTAGTGACGGACGCTTGTTCTTTGTCATTCCGATGGGAAACAAAACCTCTATTGGCACAACGGATATTCAGGTCGATAGTCCGGATGTGGAAGTAACTGCAGAGGATCGAAAATTCGTATTGGATAATATTAATGTGCTCCTCAGACTAAATAAGCCGATCACAGAAGAGGACATCATTGCCGAGCGTTGTGGGGTGAGGCCGCTTGCCCTGAAAGGCGGAGACGGTGTTGCTGATTGGGTGAAGCTATCGCGCAAACATGCGATTGATGTCAGCCACGAAGACCAGCATCTGAGTATTTTTGGCGGTAAAACCACTGACTGCATTAATGTAGGAAATGAAGTCGCGGAAATCATCAAAGCGATGGGGATTGAACTGCCATTCGATGATTTTAAGTGGTATGGAGAGGACGATGATACGGTCCGCGATGAATTTTATCATCAGGCTAAACTCATGGATCTTGATGTTTACACCGTTAAGGGTTCATCGGAACCGTTGACGCAACGGTTATGGCGCCGGTACGGAGGTAACGCACTCGAGTTGCTCGAAGATATCCGCCGCGACCCTGGAAAGGCGCAACGCCTGATGAAGGATGCCGAGTACCTTCGCTGTGAAGTTGAACATACAGGTCGCCATGAAATGGTTACAAAACTCGAGGATTTTTTACGCAGACGATCGAAGATCACGCAAGTAGTCCGCAATGAAGATATCGTAGACGCTCCAGGCTTGAAAGAAGCCTGCAAGATATTCTTTGGAGATCAAGCTGAGGCGAAACGCCAAGAATGGATTCATTCAATCACAAAGAGTTCGCCTAAAGATTAGGTAAATGAATTTGCTAGGTATTGGCCCATGACGCGAGTCAATCCATAGTACTATAAATTCCATAAAACCTATTGTCGTGTAACGACACCTGTGTGCCCGCAGGGCACCTTGACTGAAATTATAGATGTATTAGAGAGATAAATACGAGGTTAGCTACGAATCGGAGCAGGACGCGCCAGCGCTTTTGGCTTTGCGGTTGCTAGGGACGAGCAACCTTACCGATTGAGTTGTGGGGGAATTGACTTTTCTATTGGGGAAGCGGACCTGGTTTTATGTGATTCATCAGGTACCAGGTTTTCGTTTTTAGATTGTGAGCTGTGCCTTGTCCATTGCCGGCGGACTTGATCGAGTGAGTGCCGCCCGTATAGGGAACGGCGGTGAACTGCTTATTGTGTTTGATGAGTTCCTGAACGAGGTTTTCGAAATTCTGGTAGTGGCAATTGTCGTCCTGAGTGCCGTGGTAGATGAGGAGATGTCCTTTCAGGTTTTCCACGTGCGTCATTGGAGAACCATTTTTGTAGCCTTCCGGATTATCGTCGGGGAGGCCCATGTATCGCTCCTGGTAGATGCTGTCATAGAGGAGCTGGTTGCTGATGAATCCGCCTGCCATGGCGAGTTTGTAGAGATCAGGATAGCGGAATAAAAGGTTCAAGCTCATGGATCCGCCTCCGCTGAATCCTGTGACCGCTATCCGGTTCGGGTCTAGATAGGAATGGGTTTGCAATAGTTTCCGGACGGCTGCGGATTGATCTTCGGCCGAGTGGATACCTATATTGTGGTGCAGGTGGTGGCGCCAGTCGCGGCCGAGTGGAGTGGATGTGCCTCGGTTGTCGATGGACATGACGATATAGCCTTGTTGGGCCAGGTATTGGTGCCACAGGCTTTTGCTCCAGGCGTCCTTTACGGTTTGTCCGACGGGCTCGCCGTATATATAGAAAAGGACCGGATATTTCTGAGTTGGATCGAAATCGTGGGGTTTGATGATGTAGGCAGGGAGCTCTACGCCTTCGTCGATTGGGATCTTCAAGAATTCGGTAGTTTGGAAATGAACCTCTTTCATTTTCGCTTTCGCCTCCGCGTTGTCTTCCGTTGTATGGATGATTCGGTGCCCGGGTAGCTCCACTAAGTCGTAGGCGGGAGGGGTGTTGGCGTTGGAAAAAGTATGGAATGCGCGGGTTGCGTCTCCGGATAGTCGATACGAATGGGTTCCGCTTAGCTTTTGGGGAGTTAAGCGCTCTGCCTTGCCTGTACCGTCCAGTCGTTCCCGAAAAAGATAGCGCTGCGCCGGTTCGTCTGGCGATGCTATGAAATAGAGCCAACCAGATCGCTCGTCGAATTTGATGAGAGAGATCACATCGTAATCGCCTTTTGTTATCAGGGTTTTCCGTTTTCCATCTCGTGTAACGCTATAGAAATGTCGCCAGCCGTCGGTTTCGCTCTGCCAGAGGAAGGAATCGTCGTCTTCGAACCAGGTCATGTGATTGTGCACGGAAATCCAGGTGGGGCTTGTTTCTTCGAAGAATGGTCTCAGCGTGCCGGATTTTAAATTTCCCATCCAGAGCGTGCTGGTATTCTGGTGGCGGTTCATGCGCTGGAAAACGATGTTCTCTGAATTTCCAGCCCAATTGAATCGGGGAATATAGTGCTGGCGCGGATCTCCTGGCAGGTCATCGAACCACTTGGTTCGGGCTCGAGTGGAGCTGACCACGCCAATCCGGACTGACGAATTGGTGGTTCCGACCTTGGGATAGGGAAGTGGGATGATTTCCGAGTAGGTTCCCGCTAAGTAATTGGCCAGGTGAAAGGTGCCCACGCCTTCAGTGTCGAACTGGAAATAGGCGATGTGCTTTCCGTCTTCGCTCCACTTAAATCCGTCGCGGATTTGAAACTCTTCTTCGTAGGCCCAGTCCGTGGTTCCGTTGATGATCGTGTCCTTCTTGCGAGTCGTCAGCTGTTTGATCCGATCCTGATCGAGGTCTTCTACATAGATGTTGCGGTCCTGCACATAGGCCACTCGGTCCGAGTCGGGCGAAAACTTTGCGAACATCAGGGTTGCCGGATCGAATTTGGCGCCGAGTTGCCTCAGTGAATGCGTTTGCAGATCCAGCACCCAGTAGTCGCCTCGCGAGTTCGCCCGCCATACTTTTTGGGTGTTGGTATAGATTAGTAGTTTCTTTTCGTCCGGCGACCAAGTGAGGTTTCTCTGGTTTTCGAGTTTCAAAGGCTTGTTGTGTCCGTCTGGAATAAAGGTCTCAGCCGATAGAAGAAGCGCTTTTTCATCGGTCTCCGGATTCCAGTCGTAAAGATCTTTGCCATCCTCGATCGCTTCAGATTTTTCGAGAACCAAACAACTGGCGCCTTCCGCTCGCCAGGCTGTCTGCGTTTCCTTCTTCACCGGCAGGGCCTTTTCGTCGATCACGTCTTGCAAGGTGATCAGTGAGGAATCGTTTAGGTTTTTTTGGGGTTCTTCCCATTGGGCCTGGGTTTTGCCCATTGTTGGATTTGAGGTGATGGCCATGAGTAGCGTGAGCAAAGCAGAAGTTTTAAGGAGATTGTAGTGAATCATGGTTTTAGAGGTTTGCCGGATATCTGAGTGGGTGATCAGTTGCTATTTGACAGAGGATGGAAAACCATTTTCATAATAGTGACATTGTGTGCAAAATGAAACGTTGATTTTTTGCTAAGTAAAGTCGAATAAGATCGTTGATCGCATTATGATTGAATCTACAAATAAATTAAAGACTCGGTGGGCGGGCGTATTTCCAGCTGCAACCACTCAGTTTAAACCGGACGGTTCTTTGGACATCGAATCTACTTTGAAGCATTTGGATGTTATGGTCGATGCGGGGATTCATGGTTTGGTGATGCTCGGGACGGTAGGCGAGAATTGTTCGTTGGAGTCGTCGGAAAAAATAGACCTGTTGCGGGCGACTGTCGAACATTTCAATGGCAGGATTCCAATTCTTACGGGTGTTGCCGAGTACACCACCGCGCAAGCTTGTCGTTGTGTGGAAGCGGCAAATGAAGCGGGCGTCGATGGTCTGATGGTCCTTCCGACCATGGTTTATAAGACCGATGAACGCGAAACGATCGTTCATTTTCGAGAGGTGGCGAAGACGACTGATCTGCCGATCATGATTTATAATAACCCGGTTTCCTACGGCGTTGATATTAAGCCCGAGACCTTCGCCGAATTAGCCGACGAGCCTCGTTTTACGACGATAAAGGAATCGTCGGAGGATTCGCGACGCATCACGGATTTGCGAAATCTCTGCGGCGACCGGTATCAGCTCTTTGCGGGTGTTGACGATCTTGTATTGGAAAGCTTGGTTTTGGGAATTGATGGTTGGGTTTCGGGTTTGGTGAATGCTTTTCCCGTTGAGAATCGGCTTATCTGGGATCTCGTGGAGGCGAATCGGTACAAGGAAGCGCTAGAGATCTATCGTTGGTATACACCGCTCCTTCACTTGGACACGCTTCCTAAATTGATTCAGTATATTAAGCTAGCGGTTGCCGAGTGCGGTTATGGCTCGGAGCTTACGCGAGCGCCGCGACTTCAGATCGAAGGAGAAGAGCGAGAGCGGATTCTTGCCATCATCAGGAATGGCATTGAGACGAGGCCCAATCCGGCTGATTATGGGATGTGAGTGGGTAGGGCAATGACGTTGCGGTCATCGTATGCGTGAAGGAGGAGGCGACAACGCTTGTCTATCTTTGATGGGTCAGCGAACCATCTTGCAAAATCAAAATGTAGGTTGGCTCGCTGAGGCGACACCTCAACCTGAACGGCGAGTCAACGACCAGCACTACAATTGATCTGCTTAAGCCCCAGAAAAAGTAATTACTTTGATTCCTGAAAAGGCCTTTCCATTCGAGACGCGAAATGTCAGAAACGCTAAGTCCCATGATAACCCGAGCCGAATGAGTGAGTCGAATCACATCCCCAGCATT
>JABITN010000241.1 GCA_018700525.1 Opitutales bacterium | reverse complement strand
GCGCTTGGAATGAGTTCCTTGGTTTTCCCTCCAGCTTCGTTCATAGCGTTTCGGTAGCGTAGTAAGAGGTTCGATACAATCTGAGATTTCAGGCTAATGAAATCGTCACTGACTTGCAGATCTGAAATGAATGTTTTCGGCGACTGAATGTAGGCTTTCAGGTCGGCGTCGCTGAGCGATTCTCGGAACCGTTTGTAGCCAACCGCTGCCTCTTCTCGAATCCGCTCGAAATCGAAACCGCGTTCGTTTGCGAAAGTCTCTACATGAGGGCCGAAGTCGGTGAAAACGGCATCGAGGAAGTAGGGAGGGTATTCGGGCCAATCAATCCGAATGCCATCGATTGTTGAATATCGCTGGAGTAGGTCTTTGATGAGCGCTTCGCCGTATTCAATGATGTGAGGACTTGCTAGCGATCCGTTTTTATCGAGACGTTGCGAAGGAATCGATCCGTCTGGAAGTCTAGGGGTGTCGTCTCCGATGGGACCGCCGAATTGAACGCGATAGCCTGGCGGTATGGCGGATTGAATTTGAAAGTATATTTTGATGCCTCTGGCTTGGGCGGCTTCGATGAAAGTATCTATAATTGGGCCTTCGCTCTTTGTGAGATCAGTCGGTTCGGTGGGTTGGTAGCGAAGGCCTTTGTAAAGCTCGAGGTTGGGTTCGAAACTGGGTGCGGTTTCGATCCATACTTCCCGTTTGCCCCAGAGTGGCCGATCGAGCAAACGGACGAGGCCTTTTTCTGCATCAGCTGGAGGTTCGCGCGCGCCGCCTTGTTCGGCGGGAAGTTCGCTCATGACGTAGGGAGACGTTGAGATCGCCGTTACGGGAGCTCGCTTTAGAAGGTTGTCGAGCAGACGCTCTATGCCTTCGCTCTGTATGTACTCTGGAAGTAGTGTAATCCCTAGCATTGTGGATACGATTGATCTACGCGAAAAATTTGAAATACATGCCTATTACACCAAAGGTGAGAAGCGTTGTCCCGGATATGAGCAGGCTGATGAAAAGGAGGGGCTTCATTTGGAGTTCTGCGGGCAAGTTGCGTCTATCCGCCCAAGCAACCCCAAAGCACCACGCGCCGCATCCAATTGTGCCGCCAAGCATAGCGGGGATTTGAACAAGGGAAACGGGATTTGAAAACGGTTCCCATACTCGGCCGAGCCAAATGATTCCGATTCCGATTACCGAAGTAATAGCTATTAATCCACGCTTGAGTTTAGCGCTGTCGATAGAGGATTCGGATTTCATTACCGGAAGTAAACCTTCGTAGACCGATTTAGTCCAAACATCGAAAGTCGCGAATAGGGTCCCTCCGATTGCGGTGAATATACCAATGCGATAGAGGACCAGAAGCGAAGGGTGCAGCGATGTTAAAAAGGACTCTTGGTGTGAAAGAAGATCTAGCTTGTCTGGAATTTGATGGCTTTCGTGTAGGATTACGGAGCCGAGCACCATAAACGCCGCAGAGAATATGAATACGGCGAGGAAGGAACCGGAAACGTCGATCTTAATTGCTTTCAACCAGGTTCGCCCGCGGCTCAGATTGTCGTTGCTTGTGTCGAATGGAGCGAATCCAGACTGAGTAGAGTTTCTGAAAATAGCTTGTTTCTCGAAAAGCCCCCATTGCTTTTCTCTCAAGAAACTAAAGTAACCGATGTAGGCTGGAAGACCTCCGCCGATGATTCCGATATAGGATACGATTTCGATCCAAGCGGATTTCCCGGCTATGCTAGGGTAGGTGGTATGTATCCAATCTTTGTATGCGGGAATTGAAGGGATGAGTAAGCCCTTGAATAAAGCGCTTATGTTTGGTTGACAGGCGATCGCTGCTGCAAGGATGCAAATGAGTAGGATGGCGACTACGATCATCTGTGTTCTTTCGAGCCGCTTGTAGCCTTGCCGCCAGCTGAAGACCGCGGCGACTGCAATGAGAGCGGTTGACCATAGGCGAACCGATATGTCTTTGTCGCCGCCTGAATCGAGTATCCAGGAAATGAGTGATCCAACCGAAAGGGAAAGCGAGGCCAGCAGGAAAGGGAGGCAAATTGCGGTAATGAAGAGTAGTCCAATCGGGAACCAAGCTCGAGGCCCGGGTAGCATGGTCCAGCTTTGCATCGGATGTTCTCCTGAGAGAAGCATGTAACGAGCCGATGAATAAATCTGAGCGCCTTTAAGGAGGATCCCGAGGAAAAAGCACCATAGGATAGCATAGCCGAATATCGCTCCTCCCCGGGAGGCGAACACGGTTTCTCCATTTCCAATGGAAACGGAAGCGATGATGATTCCAGGTCCCAAAAAGCCGATGGATTTCCACCATCGTTTTTCTTTTAATTGGCTTGGCGGCTCTGGGTATTGGATTGGGTTTTCCATTTAGTGAAAGAAGACGGGACTTCGCGTATGGGGTGTATTGTTTTGGAAGGGGTGAGATTGGCGAAAGCTAATCATTTGAAACAGTTCAGATAGAAGGCTTTGTGTTCAATCTCCAAATGAACTTTCAGTTGATGGGTCGTGGTTTTCCGCGTAAGGGAGCACCTAGGGTTCTCGTTGCTTTTGCGGTCGCCGCAAGCGGGGTCCCTACAAGAAGTCGATCTCTCAGGTCAGTATCTGAAAAATAAAAAGTCCAAGACCGTTCTTTTGGCTCAACGGGCTGACCTTTAGTTCTGATCGTCGCTTTTGATGACTTCGATCTCTCCGAGATCAACGCTCGACGTGTCGTCGACCCGTTTTTGAGTGAGGCCATTGAGGTTTTTTCCGAAATAGTCGCCAGCGACTTGATTTAGGTTTTTGATGGCGGCTTCGAAAGGCGTACCCGTTGATCGAATACTGTAGCGCGTGCTCCAGAGTAGTTTTTGTTTTCCTTCTTCAAGGATTTTGGGATAGTCGTAGGCCAAGAGAAAAACGAAGTACCGTTCTTCTTCAAGCATGTTCCTTAGTTCCGTTGTTCTAGAGTCTTCGTATGTAGGATGACCTTCGAATGCGGCTTCCAGACCTAATAATCTAGCATTTGAGTAGTTGCTCTTGTCTGTGTTTTGACTGAGTGCTTCTTCCGCGTTTAGCGCAAATTCCAGTTCTGCTATAGCGTCGAAGGAACCGCCTGAGCTGTCAGTCACTCCCATATCCTCCATATTGGTGTTCCCCATGTTTTCTTCTAGCGAGTGCCCGATGTCGGTGATTCCGTAGTGAACAACAATCAGCAGGTCGCCTTTGCCTGGCTCTGGATTCGGGTAGAAATTTTGTTGGGCCAAGTGTTGGGCCATATCCACTACAACGTCCTTGAAGGAGAGTTTTTGCATTCCCTTATTCACTGCTTTAGGTCCGAAGTATTGCCCTTGGAAAAACTGGTATGTCTCGATCTCGTCAGGATCTACGTTGGCTCGACTTTCGAGATAGTCTTCGCTTGCGATCGCTCTTACCGTTACTCGCTTTGCAGCCTGCACTTGGGGGGAGGCGAATAACGCTGAAAAGGCAAGCACTAGCAATAGAGCACGAGGTCTGATTCTGTGAGTACAGCCATGATTAATGAGGCTAGCGAGTCTTGGTAAGTTGGCCATTTTCCGTTCTACGTAGCGCATTTAGGTACTGATTAGGAGGGAAAATGACTGAAGATAATGAACGACGAGCGGGCCCCGATGAATTTGTGCGTCTTTTTATGAGATATGTCGGTCATTCTCCGTTTTAGGTAACTAAATTGCGTAGCGGTTAGAAAATATTTTGTCTGAAAAACCAATGGGTTACGTTAATAGTCAAGGTGTTGTACTCAAATGGTGGAGGCGACGGGAGTTTGTCTTGTCTCTGATGACGGAAACGAGGAGCATGGGTTGGTCAGCACCTATTGACAGATCTTCGTCTTACAATATCAGAGTATTGTCTTCGTTTCCTCGCATATTCCCATCCTATGACCCCATTTCATCTCCGGTACCACTTCGTAATCTCACTATTTCATTTCTCTACAAGATGCGGTCCAAAGCTAGGCGATGTACTTTTTAGTCCTGTCATGCGTTTAGCTCAACGAAGGTTCATTAAGCGAAAAGGCGCCTTTATGCTTGAGAACATGAGGCAGGTGCTACCCGGTAAAACTGAACAAGAATACTCAGAGATACTCTCCCAAAGCGTTGACCACATGTGGCAATTCGTACTGCGTAATTTTTTTACGAAAAATTCTGCTGCCAATACACGATTTATCACAAACGAGTCCGTTGTGAATGAGATCGTTTCAGGAAACAAAAAAGGAGCTGTAATTATTACATCTCATCAAGGTGACTGGGAAAATTTACTCAAATATTTTAGGGGTCGCAATGATTTCGAAACTTGCAATTTGTATCGGAAACCAAGCTGCAAAATCACCGACCGATTTTTGCATAAATTTCGAGGAATCGACCAATACTGTTCCGGATACGGAATCTCCAAAAAGTACAAACAGGCTAATGGGAAAAAGGTATTCGCGGTTTTCGGTATTGATCAGAAACCATTCAGAAAAGGAGTCGAAATAAATTTCTTGAACCGACCCACTTCAATCTCCCCCATTTCAGTACAAATTGCGTTAAAGCAAAACGTACCTGTCGTAATTGCTAAAACTCTAATCAGAAACGGTCTTACAGAAATATCATTCCGAAGGATTTCAATCCAACCAAATATACGTACTTCGAATTCAGATACAGTACAGTATGCATTGCAGCAGGTAATGGATCAAGTTTCTCAAGATATCGTGGATGACCCAGAACAATGGGTGATGTGGTCACATGATTTCTGGAAAAAGCCCAAAAGAGTTACGCGTATTTCGAAAAAACGAAATACGTTAAGCATCGTAAATCCCGTTTAAGCGACGTTCAAGGGTTCTTGGGGTGGTAGAGAACACGAGTGTTACCTTCTCTGTTTGTTACCTTCACTCAGGATTCAAATTCATTTTGATAATTGGGATATACAGCATTATACTCTTCGCTCTAGGCGCTTCGTTCTCGGGGAAGCTCCAATTCGTTGTTCATGAATAGGTGGAGGTGTCGGTAGCCAGTTCAGCTTCTTGGCTCGAAATGGCAAAATTGAGAAATTTTCTGAAACAATTCAAATTTGTTTCAATTGTCTGCAGATTGTCTATGGAGTAAGACCGTGGAGCGACTAAAAGCAGTTGTTGATTGAAATCGGTTGCCGATATGGAAAAGCGAGTACGCCTGAAGGACATTGCTAAAGAAGCAGGGCTT
>JABITN010000265.1 GCA_018700525.1 Opitutales bacterium | reverse complement strand
ATAAAAATTGCCTCTCAAAGGGCTTCTGAAGATAACAGCCTGCCTTAGCCTTTGCCTTGTAGTAGCTAAGCGACTAGCCTAAGTAACAGGAGATGCTCTCAAGCCCTAGACCCATAGCTTGTTGTAATAGTAGCTTTGGCCTTACTCTTTTGGGAAAGGGAGAAACTGGCATGCACTTTCTGAGAAAGCTGAGGTCCAAGAACAAGTCCAAGGGAGTCTCCCAGTTTAGCTAGCAGGGCCTGAGGCCCGCTCAGATCTCCAATTTTATAACAAGTATCCAAAATATTGGGAATTACTAAGCAGTCAGTACTGATGTCGTATTCGCTGTTTGTCTTCTGAGGTTGGGTTCGACTGCATTGGCCATTGCGTCCGTGTCGAGCTCTCCTCCGATAAAGTTGGCGATCTCGGATACTTTGCTTTTTGGATTTTGGATTACGTCGTCATAGTCGACGAAGATTACATCGATGTCGGGCCGACGAGCGAGTATTCTCTCAGCTGCTGCCACGTGCGCATCCAAAACGTTCATCATTTTTTCCGGCTTTAAATTGCCGCCTTTGCGCCCCATTCGATCAAGCATGGATTTTTGGCTTTCTATTACCGCTTCCATATTTCTATCCATGAAGATTACCTTGTAACGCTCTCCTCGAGGAAGAGCTGGCAAATGTTGGCATATGATTTTGACTACTGAGCCTCTAGCCAGGGGCATCCAAGAGGAATCACTTTCGATAAGCTTGCTGCTTGTGTGCTCAAAATAGCCTTTAGGATTGTCTGTATCCGCGGCTCTCCGGGAATCTGTAAAGGCTTTCAGCCCACCCGCTTGAAGCATTTGCATCAGCATTGATGTGCCGGAGCGGGGCAAGCCGCTAACGATGGTAACGGGAATATTTTCGGCTACAGCTGGGTCCTGCGGCGTATCATTTTTTAATTTGGTGCGGCGTGTTCGCCTATTTTCGGCGATTTCATTAGCTATTGAGCCCAAATCTAGCTCCGCTTCGTGGCCAGAGCTTTCGAATCGCTGTTTGATCTGCTCTATCCTTTGGCACTCTTCTGGAGCCATTGGATCGTCAAGGCACACGAGGACATCGTGGTATAATTCTCTTGCCTCAATTAGACCGGGTTCGAGCCTTAACGCTGTTTCCAATGCCAATCTGCCAGCGGATAAATCGCCGTCTCCGACAAGGGCTTGGCCCAAGCAAAAGTGGGCAAAAGGAGAATCGAATTTTAGCTCCGTCGCGGTCAGCGCTAGGTCAACTGCTCTTTTCCATTCCTTTCGCTCTAATGCGGCTTTGCAGAGTCCGCAATTTGCCTCAACGCTTTGAGGGTCGGCTTCGATTGCAATTTTGTAGTGCTCCTCGGATTTGGCTAGCTCACCGAGTTGCGAGAAATAGAAGCCGATCGAAGCGTGCAGACTAGGTGATAGGCGACTTTGGGAATTCGATTCTATTAAATCTAGGACTTTCCTTGCACGGGCATTTTCTCCTTCGTTGATATATTGCTCGAGCTCCAGAAAAGATAGTGCACCCTTCATCGGGGTGAGAAGTGACTGTGCCTTCCTCATTTCGTATATGAACTTTTGCGGTGGGCTTTTTTTCGCGTCACCATCGATTGGGGCATCTGCTTGAGATGATGCATTTTGGCTACCTTCCGGGCTTGTTTGTTGAAAAGCGGGATAGCCTTTTTCTTCAGCCTCTTTTCTAAGCGAGTCGATTTCTCTGCCAGCCCATGCCTGGGCTCGCTTGATGTTCTCTTTAAATCGTTTAAGGGCAATCCGTCTATCCGTCCATCGGCCCAGTCTTGCGAGACAGTGGAGGTATTTTAGTCCGTAACGGTGCTCTCGCGGGTGATCGTACCAAATTGGTTCTAGGATTTCACATGCATCTTCATAGCGAGAAGAGTCAATGAGAGAATGGGCTAGATTGTAGTTCAGTTCAGTGCCTGTTCGCCTAACTTCCTGATCTAAATCGTCATCAGGGGCATCTATATATCCGAGCTCGACAAGCTGCTTGATCGCTTCTGCATTACTGGCAGCATCGACTTGGGAGTGTTTTTCGTGCTGCCCATCTTCGAATGGTCCAGAAACGCTATCCCAGGAAGGAATTGTTGTTGGTTGGCGTGAATCCGCGAAAATACCGACTAATGGCTTACCGTCCATATCTTCACCCACTGGCAGACCGAAGCAGGAGAGGATGGTTGGGGCGAGGTCGAGAACGCTAGCACCGATTATTTTTTCTCCCTGCTTGATACCTGGACCTTTAGCGACGAACATTCCGTAGGGGCCATGCTCGGCCATTGCCGGTCCTGCGGGCTCAACTGGTATATGCTCTGGACGTAGTTCTCCTGAATTGAAGCCGTGGTCAGATAGGATTATGACGGTAGTGTTTTCCCCCGCGAGCTCCAGATGTGTTCCTAACATCAAGTCGTGTAGTCGATAGGCACCTTCTACGACGCTTTTGAAGACTGTGTAGTCCTTTTCCTCAACCCAGTCCTGACGGGGTGGATGATATTTCATAAACCCGTGAGAAAAGTGGTCAATGCCATCGAAATAAATTGCCATGAAATCCCAAGGCTCTTGCGTCATTATCGAGGTCGCGGCGGCGTTTACGCTCACAGTATCGGAAAGGATCTTCGCTAGGCTTCCCATTCTTGGATCGGTCCAATCTGGTTTGGAATCTTTGGCGATAAATGGCTCGAGCAGATCTGCGGTTACCTCTTCTGGATGAAAGCGAAACTGTTGGAGTACATCCTCTAACCTAGGCGGATGCACTGTTCCGGGCGTCATACGCCATTGGTCCTTCTTCCAACCATCGGGGCCTGGGCCTATATCTCCATCGTTTGGAGCCTCTTTATTGGCGAGTTTGCAAGCAACTTGAAACCAGTTGCTAACCATGACTCCATCGATTGGCTCAGCTGGATGAGACGGCCACCAGCCGACCACATTGGATTTTTTCCCCACTTGATTTAAAATATTCCAGATGGCTTTGGTCTTTCGGCTAGCATTCGTGATGGGTCTCACGTTTTTCCCGTCTGGTGTTGGTTCTGTAAAACCGTTAATCCCGTGCTTTATGGGACGCTTGCCTGTAGCCATTGAAGTCCACAGCATCGGGCTGAGCGATGGCGTTATCGTCGAGATGCTTCCAGATGTACCCTCTGCTATCAGCTTCGCTAAATTTGGCATTTTGCCAGCCTCGATCAGAGGTCCAGCTATAGCCCAATCGGCTGCGTCCCAGCCTAGTACGAGGATCTTTGAGTCGTTGGCTTCGAGTTTCTTTTCATTTTTACCGCTCATGTTCCTTGAGTTTCGTCGAGATGGCCCTTTGCTTTAGCTTAAATAAAGCAAACCTGATTTTCGTCGCCGGTCTGTTTGCGTTTTAAACTCATCAGATATCCAGGGTGGACGCTTCTGCCGTAAGTGGCTTGGAAAATAAGAGGCGAAATACTCTGGAGCGATGGTGGCCTTGATAAAATGTAACAAACGATTAGTCTGAGCTCTTTATGGTATCCGCCGCTTTATAGGTTTCTTTTTCAACGAAAGTTTAGGGGAAGTGAGTCGTTAATAGGCGATGTAATCAAAATCGACGCAAGGACAGCTAACGGCTCGAGATAGTATTAATAATGAACGTCCAGACCAGCAACATAGCCTTAAAAAAAGAAATCAAAGGCCTGATCGATCTCCTCATAAAAAATGGGACTGTTATTAATAGCGGGTTATCGATTGAGATTTCTGAAGAAGGTGGGATTTCCCTGCATCTCCGCCGTCCGGCAGGCCGGAGCAAACCGCTCATTCGATTGAAGTCTGAACACATGATTCCAGCAGCAGCGTTGAATACGTGCCTGCGCGGAGATAGCTTTGAAATTGATCCAGACCGTCGCCTTTTGAATCCGCTGCAAATCGAAATCGGAACTAGGATAATTGAGATTTACAATGCTGCGGGTAAAGTTGCTCTGCATAAAGGTGAGAATCCATGGATACAATACCGCGGCTCACCACACCTTTTGGAGTTACTGCTGAGCTCTTTGCATTTAGGAAAGGTTAAAGAAGAAAAGTTATCTTTCATTCGTGGGTCCCAGGAGCAGTCTGGTGTGAACGAGTTTGTCGTCCAAACGTTTATGGAAAGCCGAGTACTCTCACGGCAAGCGGAAGATACTGGGAAGCAACAGCAGGTGATTATGCCAATTCTAGATTACCTAGACCACGACTATCGGGGGAGCCCGTATGATTTCTCGTCTCCATATGGTGGTGGAGACTTGAGAGTCTTCTGCAGGCAACCCTACATCTGGAGTCAAGAATGCTATGCAAATTACGGAAGAATCGATGCGGTAGATACCTTTGTAAATTACGGATTTATTGACAGGGAAGTTCCCTTCGTTCGCTCTATTCCGCTTGAAATTGAGATCGGTGATCGCGGGAAGCTAACGATCCATTCACTTCAGGCAGCCCGCATGAACAGCGAGGAAACTCCAAAAACACTAAGAGATATTCAATTCCTCCTTCCAGATTGGCGGAGAGATGAATCTGGAGAATATATCCTATCGCACATTTTCGTTACAACCGGAAGCTACCCTTATGCGACGAGAAGAATAATTAAGTGGATAATCGAGGATATGACCCGTGACTCCATCGATCAAAAATTTGTTGCTGAGCAAACTGCGGCCGCAGAAAAGAAAATAGTTGATGCCA
This sequence comes from Opitutales bacterium, assembly GCA_018700525.1. Lineage (GTDB taxonomy): Bacteria > Verrucomicrobiota > Verrucomicrobiia > Opitutales > Opitutaceae > Pelagisphaera. The sequence goes on along the minus strand of JABITN010000265.1, from coordinate 500 downwards.
ACGTCGCTTACTATGAGAGGATACTTATCGGTTTGGACCATGATGAAAAGGCTGACTCTGGCTTGAAAAATCGAATCCGGCAATTGGTGGAAACTCAATTGAACAAGCTTTTTAAGTACTCCATCAGCGAAAAGCTTTAGGGCAGAGCATTTTTTAGCTGGCACGACCATGGTTTCCTGGCGGCGGGTCCGAGGCGAAGAGTTTTAAGGTTTCGGTGGACAAGCCAGCCACTCGTACTACGTCTCAATAGCTAAGGAGAAAAGTTGGCAACAAGCTCACCGAATTGAGGAACAAAGAGAGGAAACGAGGTACGCTAGGAACGTTGTCACTCAGGAAGATTATGAGGTAACACTAGCTAAGGCTAGGGGGAGGATGCGGGGTTCCCTGAGTTAAGAAGTGTAAAGTTTTCCGACAAATGTCGGAAAAGCTTACAGTTTTCTCATCATTAAGATTCATTAAAAAATATTATTTATTTTATAAAGTACTTATAGACAGATACT
>JABITN010000213.1 GCA_018700525.1 Opitutales bacterium | reverse complement strand
GGGCTTCGGGGTTGTCCATCAACTTAAGGAGGTCTCCCCATTCGATGTCCATTGCAGGATCTAGTGGATACATCGTTGCGGTCTGCGTCCAGAGGCGTCCGGCATCGTCAAAGGCGAGATCGATGGGGTTGATTATTCCATCTCGTTCGCTCGCCACCAGTTCGATGACGAATCCGTCCGGAAGCTCGAACCCCGCTAATTGTTCTTCGGGTGTTTGAACCTCAGTGCGGAAGGAGTGGGTTTTTTTCGCCTGTAGGGGAATTGCGAATAAGTATAGAAGTAGAATCGGAAGAAACTGTTTTTTCATGGGAAGTGTTTTTTGAAGTTGGGAGCGATTCCGGCTTTTAGAATTCCGTGATGGTGATATCGCTGAATTCGACTTTGCAGTTGCCGCCGCTGTGTAACTGAATACCGAATACTCCCTTGGTTGGAATGGAAGGGTCTTCTTCGATGTAGTCCGCAACTTTGACTCCGTTTATGTAGGTTTCGTGGTGGTTTCCCTTGCAGCGGATTATGTAGCTGTTCCACCCCATGGGATTGAGGATTTTATTAAGGGTGGCGAACTCGCCTTTGAGCAGCGCTTTATTCCGCCGGTGCTCGTCGTAGATGTCGCCCCAGTAGCGGTTTCCGATATCTGCTTGGTAGCCGATCATGTGTTTTCCGTTGGAGGAAGAACGATATTGGATGCCGCTGTTGATCAATCCGGTGGACGGATCGCCTGAAATGCGAAAGAGGCAGCGAAACTCAAAGTCTTCGAATTCTTTTACAGTTTGAAGAAACGAATTGTGAGGGATTTTCTGGATTGCATCTCCGCCAGTGATGACGCCGTCGATGACTGACCAGAACTTGGAATCTCCGGTCCGAACGGTTTTCCACCCTTCGAGAGTTTGTCCATCGAACAGGGAAGTGGTTTTTCCGGGTTCGCTAGCGATCAATGACATGGAAGCTAGGAAAAGCAGGGAGATTGATTTCAGGGCAATTTGCATAGGAATTCTGTTGTTTGGAGTTTAGACTGCGAAATCGAAAACGATTACTCTTTCGAGGCATGGAACAACGATGTCCTTGACCGCTTCGTGGATTGGGTGGGGCAGATAAGCATCGCGCGATTCAGGTGAATCGAAGGTCATCAGGAAACCGTGAGTGAAGTCTTCGTTCATACCTTCGGAACTCTCGTAGGGGCCATGTTCCATATCTTGCAGGCCAGGAATTCTTCCTACCATACCTTTCATGGCGTTGAAGCAATCGTCTATTTGAGATTCGGATATTTCCGGTTTGAATTTAAATACTCCGTAATGTCTGACCATTGAACTGTGGTTTTTGTGAGTTATGCGAATAGGAGAGGGGATATTCGGCTTCTTTTAGTAGGTTTGGGGCGTATTTAGGATCATGCGGGCTCGATTTCCTTTTGAAGTTACGCGCACGGATCTTTCTGGGACCTATATGATGGCCTGTTTCGAGGGAGAGGGGAAAGTGCTGGCTTTCAGGATTTGATAGTAGAATTGGTGCTGAGCGAATCTTTTCTGGTAAAATGAGATCTCTTCGAGCTGATCGATCAAGTCGTATTCAATAAACTAGGAAAGTATTTTTTCGATGACATGTCCGTGGACGTCCGTAAGTCGAAAATCGCGCCCCTGGAATTTGTAGGTAAGGCGTTTGTGATCGATCCCGAGTAGGTGCAGCATGGTCGCATGAAGGTCATGGACGGCTGTTGGGTTTTCTTCGGCCGCGTATCCAAATTCATCGGTCGAACCATAAACGGTGCCTCCTTTAATACCCCCGCCTGCTAGAAAGATGGAGAATCCCTTTATGTGATGATCGCGCCCGTCGCCTGCATTGCCTTGGCTCATGGGGGTGCGACCGAACTCGCCTCCCCAGATGATGAGCGTTTCATCGAGCATGCCCCGCATCTTGAGATCTTTAATAAGGGCAGCGGTAGGCTGGTCTGTGAGGGAGGAAGTGGATATGAAGTTTTTTTCCAAATTGCTGTGATGATCCCAGCCGCGATGATAGAGCTGGATGAAGCGCACGCCGCGTTCGGCGAGCCGTCGCGCCATGAGGCAATTCGACGCATAGGAACCATCGCCTGGCTCGCAACCGTAGAGATCGAGCACGTGTTGCGGCTCTTGGGAAAAGTCCGCGAGGTCGGGCACGGAGGCCTGCATCTGATAGGCGAGTTCGTATTGGGCGATGCGGGTGGCGATCTCCGGATCGTGTCGATTGGTGGCGAGATGGCCATTCAATGTATTGATCGTTTCCACAAGGTCTCCTTGAGAGTCCCGGCTGATCCCGTCGGGATTGCCTACATAGTAAACGGGGTCTCCCTTCGACTGTAGTTCGACGCCTTGGTGTTTACTCGGCAGAAATCCATTGTGCCATTGGCGGGCGGAGATTGGCTGGGCTTGGCCGCCGCCTTCGGAAGTGAGCACTACGTATCCAGGAAGGTCATTCGAAAGGCTGCCCAGGCCGTAGTGCGTCCAAGCTCCCATGCTCGGACGACCGGGAATGATGGACCCCGTATTCATGAACGTGTGAGCGGGGTCGTGGTTGATCTGTTCGGTATACATGGAGCGAATCACGGCGATGTCGTCGGCTATACCTCCGATGTGTGGAAACCGGTCGGAGATCTCCATGCCGCTTTTTCCATATCGGGAGAATGGGAAGGTGGGGCCTTTGACTTTGAGCTCGGTGCCCTGGAGCTGGGCGATTTGCTCTCCCGCGGTGAAGGACTCGGGCATCGCTTCGCCGTGACCTTTTTCCAGGGCAGGTTTGTAGTCGAACGTTTCCAGGTGGGAGGGCCCTCCTGCCATGCACAGATGGATGATGCGCTTGACCTTCGCGGGGTGGTGCAATCCTTCGAAACTAGCGGGGATGTCGCCTTGGCTGCCAATCGAATCGGTGCTCAAGAGGTCTCCTAGCGCGACGACCCCCAAGCTTGAAAGCGATTTTTTCAGGAAGGACCGGCGATTGATTTCGGCGAGGTAATTGGAAAATGAAGACATAACGGTGGGCGTTGGAAGGAATCAATACCGAGTGATGGTTTCGTGAAGGTTGAGAATCGCTCGGCTCAGGCTGGCGAGCGCCGCTAGTTCGACGGGGGAATCATTGGCGCTGGGATCCGTTAGGCCGACTTTAAGGAAGGCTTCAGATTGATTTTCCTCGTTTTCGAAACGGAGTCGCTCTCGGTTGACAAACGCTTCTAAAGTGTTGAATTCGGTCGACGAAGGCTTTCGAGCCAAGGCGTAGGAGAATGCGGTTTCGATGCGGTGGCGATCGCTCTTCTTTTCGATGAGAATTTCGGCTAAGGCTTTAGCGGCCTCCACTTGAGTGGGATCGTTGAGAAGCGTTAATGCCTGTAAGGGAGTATTGGATAAATCTCGCTTAACGACGCATTCGTCCCTCCCGCTAGCGTCGAAGGTGGTCATCATGGGATGGAGGAAGGTGCGCTGCCAGTGGGTGTAGACGCCGCGTCTATATTGGCCTTCGTCGGTATCGTGCTCGTACTCCCTTTTGGGGAAGTTGAGATTTCGATAATGTCCTCCGGGTTGGTAGGGACGGGCACTTTCGCCCCCGATTTTCGGATTGAGCAAGCCGCTGATCTTGAGTGCATTGTCGCGAATAATCTCGGCGGTTAGACGTACGGGACTTTGACGAGCTAGGAGGCGATTATAGGGGTCTTTCTCATACAATTCGTCCGAAGCGTCGCTGGACTGCCGGTAGGTCTTCGACAAGACGATCTGCTTGACGAGGCCTTTGACGTCCCATCCGGATTGGATAAACTCGGCGGCCAGCAAGTCTAGTAGTTCGGGGTAGGGAGGGTATTCTCCCTGGTGGCCTAGGTCCTCGGGCGCGCTGGAGAGAGCGTTCCCGAAATACATGGCCCAGATTCGGTTGGCGAACGTTCGAGCTGTAAGCGGATTTTCCGGGTGAACGATCCACTTCGCTAGGTCCAGTCGGTTGAGTCGTTGGTCGTCGTCGGAGGCGATTGGGTTGGGGAGAAAGGCGGGACTGGAGGGAAGGACTGTTTCGCCGCTTTCGTCCATCCAATTGCCGCGGGGGAGTACCTTTACTTCGCGCGGTTGGGCACTGATGGTCAAGGGAGCGTAGCGTTTCCCGTAGAGTTGGTCTTTAAGCGCGTCGATCGACTCTCGCTCTAGAGAGAATGTATCGGATAAGTGAATATAGAATTCCCGTCTGAGTTCGTTTTGTTCGGACCGGCTTGCATTGTTCGCCAAGATCTTTTCGAGGACTTGTTGGCTCTCCTCGCTGAGCTCAGCGTGCTGCGTGCCCTGTCGTAGCGTGGTTAGTCGGAAATTCCGAAATCCTCCGGAGTTGCCTTTGAGAGGTAGAATGGAGAGGAGTTTGGCGTCCTTCGGGAGATCCAACGTGTCGACGGATAAACGGATGGGGTGCCATACTCCCTTGTAGAGGAGAGGCGTTAGCTGAACGGACGGGGCGTCCGATTGTTTATCCAATTCTCCCTCGAAATTGTCGCCGAAGTGGTAGGCCTTTTTGAGCGTTTTTCCATTGGTTTCGTAGGTAAGCTCGATACCGAGACTGCCTCGACCGCCCCCGCCTACGATCCGGGCCTCGAAGTTCAAGGCGGCGGTTTCGTCTAGTCTCCATGGGTAGGATGATAGGTCAATCGATTCCGCTTTCGTAGTTTCGTTGTGTTCATCGGTGTAGTCGAAAGAAGAATACGTTGAAAACTCTCTTTTCGTTAGTTCTCGCTGCATGGCCAGCCATGTCTGGTATTCCTTACGAGCTTGGGAGGAACCTTTCGCCAAGGCGTTTTCTTTTTGGCGAATGATTCCCTCTACGCGTTCCGCGTTCTCGTGAAAGATGTAGTTGGGTACTGTTACTTCGGGGCCAAACCAACCTTCGTGCCGTTCGCCATCGGTCAGGTAGGCATCGATGCTTTCCTGGTAGGCGCCATCGCCCGTGTAGGCGCCTTTCTCGAGGATATCGGAGAAGAAAGCTGCCATGCTGTAGAAATCCTTGGTGGTGAAGGGGTCGAATTTGTGGTCGTGGCACTCGGCGCAGGCCATGGTGGAGCCGAGCCAGTTCGTTGCGGTCGTACGCACGCGCTCGGACTGGTATTTCTTGAGGTACTCCTTGTCCTGGATACCGCCCTCCCGACTGATTTGGTTCAATCGATTGTAGCTGGCGGCGACGAGTTGCTCGATCGAAGGATCAGGCAGCAAGTCGCCGGCGATCTGCTCGATGGTAAATTGATCGTAGGGTTTGTTTTTATTGAAAGATTGAATCACGTAATCGCGATAAGGAGTCGCGTCGCGTTCTTGGTCGCCGTGGTACCCTACGGTGTCGGCGTAGCGAACCGCATCGAGCCAGTGAATGGCCATCTTTTCTCCGTAATGCCGCGAGCTCAGAAGTCGGTCTACGAGTCGCTCGTAAGCTCGGGGGCTCTTGTCCTTGAGAAAGGCTGCGACTTCTTGGGGCGAGGGAGGCAGTCCGATTAGATCCAAGGAAACACGCCGGATGAGAGTGCTTTTCGCTGCCTCCGGAGAGGGGTTCAGATTCTGTTCGTTCAGTCGTTTTTCCACGATCGCGTCGATGCCGGGTTGCGCCGGTTGTTCGATCGGAGCGTATGCCCAGTGGCTCTGATAGACCGCGCCTTCGGCGATCCAGCGCTTAAGCAGGAATTTTTCCGTATCCGACAGCTCCTTGTTGGACTTGGGAGCGGGCATCATTTCTTCGGGATCGTCGCTGAATATCCGGTGAAGCAGTTCGCCGTCTTCCGTATCGCCGGGAACGAAAGCGAAGGCCTCGATCGCTTCTTCTCGAATATCGAGTCGTAAGTCGGCCTCGCGCTGCTCCTTGTCGGGACCGTGGCAGTAGTAACAGTTGTCGGAGAGAATCGGCCGGATATGTCGGTTGAAGTCGACTTGATCGATTTTGTCGACGGCGACCTGAGCGGTTTCCATTGTATCGGATAGCGCTTGAGGCGCGGCGAACACAGTGGCGCTAATGCAGGCTATTGCGGAAGCTATAATGGTTCGAGACATGATGATCTATGGTCTGCCGGCGCAACCGGCCTCGGTAAGGGTGAAATTAGATTATTCGTCAAACGTATAGAGCCAGTCAATCTATTCGCATGGAGGCCCCGTTCTTTTGAGGAAAAAGGATGCCTCCGTGAACCGTTTATGTTTTGTCAGTTCAAGCTATGAAGAATTCGCTTGGTAGTGGTTGGTTGCGAAAGCAGGTAGTTTCTGGCAAACACAACCGCTGCAAACGACGGGGATTAGACCCGTACTGAATAGGTTTGGAATTCGAATCGAATCTGTTTCGCCCTATTGGGCGGACCTCTTCTTATGCTCTTCCTGATCGATCTTGGTGTCCTTTGCGTTTGAATTATAGAACGCCTGCTTTGATTCAGATTGAAGCGCTGCACTACTTGGAGATGGTTTCGCGGACGAAGTCGAGGAGGCGTTGGTGGATGACCACGTTCTTCGTGTTTTTCAATTTTGGACCGGGGGTGCTGCGGCCTTGTTTTATGTCGTTTTGTAGCATGCCTACCATTTTGGATACACGCTCCGGATGTTTCCCGGCCAAATTGTTGTCTTCGTGAGGGTCGTTGCTAAGATTAAAGAGTTGGACAAAGGGGGCTTTTTGGAAAGCTTCTCTGCTAGGCTTTCCATCGAACGATTTCCAGGCGGATTTCCATGCGTCTTCGGGAAGGGGGCGGTTTCCGTGAATGCCTTTAGCGCCGCTGCCGGGGCCAAGGCAAAGTTTCCATGGACCATCACGTACGACGAAGACTTCCATGGCCGACTGCATGATGAGGGATTTGCGTAGCGGGGTTGCCCCGTTGTTTTTCAATACATTTGCGAAACTAAGGGAATCAGAGGCGTTTTGAGGGTCGATCTTGGTTTCGGCGATATCCGCAAAAGTAGCCATTAGGTCATTGAGTCCTACGAGAGCATCGCTGGTCCTTTCGGGTTTAATCGTTCCTGGCCAATGAGCGATGAGCGGTACGTGCAGTCCTCCTTCGTACACGGAGAATTTGTAGCCGCGATGAAGACCGTTGGAGTGGTGTCCTTTTTCTTCGAGTTGGTGAATCTGTCCGGGAGTGGCTTTGAGTATATTGCCCGCGTAGGAAGCCGGACCGTGGTCGGATGAGAAAAGGATGAGCGTGTTGTCGTAGAGGCCTTGTTTCTTGAGAGCTGTTACGACGCGCTCCACGGCGTGGTCCACTTCCATGACGAAGTCGCCGTAAACGCCGAGCTTGCTTTTGCCCTGCCATTTCACTCCGGGGCTGGTGGGTGTGTGGGGAGCGGTTAGGGCTAGGAAGAGAAAGAAAGGATCTTGGCTGCTTTGTTTGCCTATGAGCGCGTCGGCTTCGTCGAAAAAGGTTTCAAGTACCTCATGGTCTTCGAAGTCCTTTTCGGATGGGCCGACGCGATTGAAAGCGCTCCAACCTTTTTGGGCTGCGATGTTGCCTTGCCACACATTGTTGCGAACGTAGGCGTACGGATACATGTCGAGCGAACCGGGGAGGATGAAGCTGTAATCGAAACCGAATTGGGGAGGGCCCACTTTGAGCGGGCGTTTGTAGTCTACATTGGCCTCTCCCTGAACTTCCCCGTCCTTTGTAGTCATGACTGTACCCAAATGCCATTTACCGATGTAATTCGTGGAGTAGCCCGCTTCGCGGAACATATCGCCCAGCGTGTAGGTGATCGAGGGATCGAATAGAAGTCCTGCGAATCCCCACGCTCCGCCACGATCGTGACGCGTATCTCGCCAGGGATAGCGGCCGCTCATGATGGCTTTGCGAGTCGGACCGCAGACGGAGGCGCTGACATGGGCATCGGTGAATTTGAGACCGCCTTGGGCGAGTTTGTCGATGTTGGGAGTCTCGATTAGGCAGCGATCGCCGCCGTAGATGTTGGTGTCGCCGATTCCAAGATCGTCGGCGAGGATGAAGACGATGTTGGGGCGTTTAGCGGCGTGAAGGGTGATTGAGAGAAGGAGGGATAGAGTGAGGGGGAGAAGGAGAGAGGTTTTCATCGGCGTATTGGGGCGCTGCGGCCGGTGGTTTTGAATTGTTTGAGTTGGTATTTTAGCTTCTTCGCTACTTCCGGGTATTCGAAGTAGAGGTTGTGGGTTTCTCCGGGGTCTTGAGCGAGATTGTAGAGTTGACCTGGCGCGTCGGGGGCGTTGTCCGGTAGGGCGAATGGTTTTAGGTTTTCTCGTTCATAGCGATTTCCGCCGGATCCTTTGTGGTCGAGGTATTTCCAATCGCCACTGCGTATTGCGAGATCCAGTCGGATCGTTTGGTGCAGGGTGAATTCACGAATATTCTCGGTGGCTTCCCCAAGGAGGATAGGAAGAATGTTGAAGCTGTCTTCTGCGGCATTGTTCGGTAATTCGGCATCGGCTATCGCGGCACAGGTGGCCATGATGTCGGTTAGGCAAACGGTTTGGTCGGTGGTTGAACCGGCTTCCACCTTTCCGAGCCAACGAGCGATCATCGGAACGCGATGTCCCCCCTCCCAATTGTCCCGTTTCACTCCACGCCAGGGATTGGCTCCGTCGTGTTGATATTGCTCGCGCATGCTGATCACGGTGCCTACTTCGGGTCCATTGTCGCTGGAAACGATTACGAGGGTGTCCTCTGCCAGTCCTAGCGCTTCGAGCTTGTCGAGAAGTTTGCCGACGATGTAATCGAACTCGAAAATAAAATCTCCGTGCGGGCCGGCTTTGGTTTTTCCTTTAAAATCCTTTCCGGGAAAGGAGGGGAGGTGAACTGCTTGCAAGGAGTGGAAAAGAAAAAATGGCGTATCCGGTTTATTGCGACTGTGTTGATCGAGGAAATTGAGGCTTTTATCAAGGAAGACCATATCGACTTCCTCATGATCGAAGTCTGGCGCGACGAGGCCAGGGCGGCAGTCGAAGGACCAATCATGGTTAGGCAGCTTCGTCTTGTCTACGATTTTCGTGGGAGGCACGGGAATTATGTCTCCGTCCATGTAGGCGTAAAGCCAATCGGTGGTGGGGCAGCATACGGTTCCGAAAAAGTGATCAAATCCTCGATGTATTGGAGCATCGGGTACGGAGCGCGAGTAGTCGACGCGTTTGACGGCCTCTAGTTCAAGGTTTAGCTTTATGTTTGGGTCGATGCCTTGAGGACGTTCTTTGACGTCGATCACTTTGCCGTTTTTGTCGAGGAAGGACATGCCGATATGCCATTTTCCGAACAATGCGGTTTCGTAGCCTTTTTGACGCAAAATGTCGGGGAGGGTCAGTTGATCTTCGGTTATCAAGCAAGGGCCACCCACGCCGGTGAAAACGCCTGGGTAGTTGAGGCGGAAGGCCATTTGGCCTGTCATTATGCTATAGCGAGTAGGGGTGCAAACGGTGGAGGGACTGTGGGCATCGGTGAAGCGCATGCCTTGGGAGGCCATTCGATCCAGGTTTGGCGTGGGCACCTTGGACTCGGGATTGTAGCAAGCGACATCGCCGTAGCCTAGGTCGTCGGCTAGTATGAAGAGGATGTTGGGCGGCTGCTCTGCGCGTACTGAGAATAAGAAAAGGAGGGAAAGAGAGAGGGGGAGAAGGAGCCGTTTCATGGGGGTAGTTGAAGGGGTGAAGGGTGAAATAGGGAGTTCTGCTGCGGCCTCGGCGATGCAGCCCTACCTATTCGTCTCCTAGCCAGTGGCAGGCGTTGCCGAGAAAGTTGTAGTATGCTTCCGCTTGTCTCGGTTGGCGTTCGTCCCACATGAGAACGTTGATCGATTCTTTGGCTGATAAAGGGAGAAACGAAGTGAGGAAGACGATTAACAGGGCTGTAGATTTAATTATGGTAAAGGGTGTTGATTGACTGAGTTGGGAAAGGGCTTGAGGGTATGATGTTCGATTGAAAAGACTTCTGATGCAAGTGACAATGAGCTCCGGCGTATTGGATTAGATCAGGTCTTTGATTGCCGGCTTGGTTACCTTACCCATGGCGTTACGGGGGAGGGTTTCTAGGACGAGTAGGCGTTGTGGGATTTTGTAATTGGAAAGCTTGTCTCGGCACCAGGATCGAAGGTTTTCCAAATTGAGCGTTGAGCTCTCTTCTAAAACGACCGCGGCTGCTACGGCTTCTCCCCAAGTGTCATCGGCCACTCCGATAACAGCACATTCGCGAATTTCGGGATATTGTAAGAGCGTGGCTTCAATCTCAAGCGCGGACAATTTGTATCCACCGCTCTTTATAATGTCGACGGACAGCCGGCCCATGATTCGGTAGTAATTGGTTTCTAGCACGGCCATGTCCCCCGTGCGGAACCAGCCATGGTCGAAGGACTCAGCAGTCACTTCCGGTTTATTCCAGTACTCATCAAATACTCCCGGGCCGCGAACTTGGATTTCTCCTGGCTCGCCTTCGGAGGTAACGAGATCGCCCTTTTCAGATACGAGCCGTACGTGAACGAGGGGAAGCGCCTGGCCAACGGAACCCGGCCTTCGCTCGCCATGAAAAGGATTGGAAAGGGCCATGCCGATTTCGGTCATACCGTAGCGTTCCAGAAGTTTTTGTCCCGTCAAAGCCGTCCATTGTTCGTGGACGCTAGCTGGCAGCGCGGCCGAACCGGAAACCATCAGGCGCATGTCTGCGAATCCGCGAATGATGGGAGCGCGATCGTCCCTCGAAAGCGCTTCCAGCTTTTGGATGAGTTTAACGTAGATTGTCGGGACAGCCATGAATACGGTGTAGGCGCTTGCGGCAACACGATCTAAAATAGCCTCGGTTTTAAAGCCTGGAAATGCCTCGATCGTTGCTCCGGACCAGAGAGCGCAGGATAGGACGTTTATGATCCCATGAATATGGTGAAGGGGTAGGAATAGGGGAATGCGATCGCTGGGTTGCCATTCCCAGGCGTCTACGAGCGTTTCGATTTGCGATTGTATGTTCGCGTGGGTGGTTACGACTCCTTTTGGCTTACTGGTTGTTCCGCTTGTGTAGAGAATCATAGCCCGCCGATTAACGGATATATCGGGAAGCTCATTGGCGGTTTCGGAGTTCATTTCTTCGAAAATAGACAATCGAAGATCTAGGCGCTCGCATAGGACCTCGAGCTTGGGGCTCAGCTCTCGGGTTGTAACTACTTGGCTTGTCCCGGAATTGGAAAGCGTGTATTCAAGCTCTGGTTCGGCTGCGGACAGGCATAGAGGTACGGTTACGCCACCAGCTCGCCAGATTCCCCATTGGATTGAAACATAGTCGTAGCCTTCAGTAGCCAGAAAAGCGATACGAGATTCGCCGAGGTCACCTTCGCCACCGAGAATCGAGGATGCAATTGAGGCGGATCGATCGACTAGATTTGCGTAGGTGTGTTCGCTGGCTTTCGAACGTATGGCGATTGTATTGTTGCGAGTCTCGGCTCGTTTGATCAGTTCAAGTTCGTTAGACATGATATTGTGGGGTTCGTGTTTCTAGAAAAGTGCTCGTATTGCGATAAATATGACAGAGGGTCCAAGTAGACATCCCAGCCCCGTATAGAAGGTCGCGGTCATAGCTCCGTAGGGCACGAGTTTTGGGTCGGTGGCGGCGAGTCCGCCCGCGACCCCGCTGTTGGTTCCCATGAGTCCGCCAAAGATCAAAGCGGAGCGGGGGTTATCGAGACCGATGTATTTGGCGAGAAAAGGGGTGAGGGTCATGACGAGGATAGACTTGACCAGTCCAGTCGCAACGCTTAGGGCGATGACTTCGGAGCTGGCTCCGATTGCCGATCCAGTGACGGGACCCACCATGAAAGTTGCCGCTCCTCCCCCAATAGTGGTTATGCTAACGGCGTCTCGATAACCGAAGGCGTAGGCGATTGTAGCTCCGACAATAAAGGAAATGATAACGCCGGCAAAAAGAGAGAGGATTCCGCTGAGTCCGGTTTTTCGAAATTCATCCATACGGACGCCGAACGCGGTGGCAACGATGGCTAAGTCTCGCAACATGGCACCTCCCATGATGCCTACGCCAGCGAGCGCTTTGATGTCGGAAATGCCTTTCGAACCTCCCGTGGCGATCCCACCGCAGTAGGCGAGGACGAGGCCGATGAAAATGGCTATGGCAGATCCGTGAAGCCGTCCTTTGGTTAGTCGATCGGAAAGAACATACGACACCCAAATAGTAACGCCGATTACTACAAATCCAGTGACGAGTGCATACTTGGCAAGTACGGATTCGAGCACGTCTATAATGTTATTCATAATTCCGAGTCGGGGGTTGAGCTCGTTTCTCCAATTCGGCTAATCAGCGGTACGAGAGCGAAGCATACGAGGACGGAAGCCGTTCCGGCTACCAGGGCGAGAGGCCCTCCTTTGATAGCCGCGAGAACGTTCTGACTGGCCGCCATGGCGACTACAATGGGAATGTAGATGGCGCTCCAAAAGATGATACCGCGCTCGCTGGGCGGTTCTAGTCGGCCGGATTTTTGCAGCCGCTCGGATAAGAAGATCAATAAAATCATGGCGATGCCTACGCCGCCTACATTGGTGTTAACTCCAATGAGGATGCCAAGAAGCTTACCGACAAAAATACCGATGAGAAGACAGAGCGAGAGCAGGGCGGTGCCGTAGATAGCCATATAATGGATGGGTTTGCCCTTCATAAGAAAGGTGGTTTAAGAAAAGGAAAAGAGCATCTAAAATGGGGTGTTTAGAAATGCTTTAAATTGCGATCGTTGATTGAAAAGAGTGTTGTCGCCAGGCTTATGTTCGAAAGGCGTAGCCGTAATTTGGATAAGCAACTAACCGACTGCTGTGTAGGCCGTAGCGACTCGCATGACATTCCGTCGATGCGGTTCGCGCCAGAATCGATTAATTCCATTGGGTAGGGTAGGCTCTTGTCAATCGTCGCTCATTTTATGATGGGAAGTATCAGTTGGCTCAATCTGAGTTGCCGGGCTCTACCGTGGTTTAAATGTCTTCTCCGTATTCCCAGCCCTTGCGGACGGGTTCTTTGATCCAGGTATCGAATTCTGGGTGGCCCTTAACTTTCATATTCTTTGCATCCCACTCAATCGTCTTGCCGCTGCGCTGGGCCAAGGCTCCGAGTAGCACCATCTCGCTGAGCGGGGCCGCATAATCGAAATTCGAGCCAGGTGCTGGCCCACCCTTGATGGCGGTGAACCATTCCTCGACGGGGCCGGCGCCTACGCTGGGTAGACGGGGAATCTTGCTCAGATCTTCGCGCATATCCATGAAGCGGTTGGTGGGAATGATCGCTGGACTGGCTGGGCGCATACCGGCATGGAAGAGGGTTTCTTTGGTGCCCGTCATGTACATGCCTCCTTCTTCGGGCAGAGGTTTGTCTTTTTCCCAACCGGCAGGCTTGGGCACTTTGTTGCCTCTCTCGACCCACTTCATTGTCACCGGCGGCTTATCGCCACGGGCAGGGAAGTGGTAGGTCACGATGGAACTCATCGTGATGTAACCCGGGTCGGGCGGTTGCTGGCGTTCCACCTCGACCTTGGTCGGCATGCCCAAGCCCAGCACCCAGAATGGAGCGTCGAAAGTGTGGCAGCCGATATCACCTAGCGCTCCGCAGCCGTAGTCCCACCAGCCGCGCCACTTGACCGGCACGTATTCAGGGCTGTAGTGACGCTCTGCGGTCGGTCCCTGCCAGAGATCCCAGTCGAGTTCCTTGGGCACCGCGGCGTTCGATAGATCGAATGACTTCGGCGGAACGAACCACGGGCCAATCGGGCGGTTGGTCCAAGTGACTACATCGGAAACATCACCGATTATACCGGCGTCATACCATTCCTTGATCCGACGGATTCCGCCCATGGTATGCCCTTGGTTGCCCATCTGGGTGATCACATTATACTTTTTCGCTGCCTTTTGCAGCGTACGGCATTGCCAGATGTTGTGGGCGAGTGGTTTTTGGACAAACACGTGTTTGCCACGCTCCATGGCAGCAATAGCCGCAGGGAAATGGGTGTGGTCCGGAGTCGATATTGCCACCGCGTCGATCTGGTCGCCCATCTTGTCGAGCATCACTCGGAAGTCTTTGAAGCGGGGGACATTGGGGTATTTTATTGTGACCTGGATGGCACGTCTGAAGTCAACATCGCAAACGGCCACTAAGTTTTCCATCGAGCCTGCCCGACGGTAGGCATAGCCGCCCATGCCTCCAGCTCCCACCACGGCGACGTTGATTTTGCTATTTGCGGACTGCCCTGGTTTTCCGATAGAAAACATGGGTATTGATGTTGCTCCGAGGGCAGCTGCCTTTTGGATGAATTGGCGACGGTTGACTGAGTTCATGATCGTGTACTAATCTTTTTTCAAGGACGTCCGTTGTAAGCCTCGTTTTCTAGAGGGTAATGAAGACTTTGGCGAAAATCTATTCGACAGGATTCATGTAGTGTCGCGTTAAGGTATCTAAAATCTCATTGCGCACGACTTCGGGGTCGATCTTGCCAAGCTTTCGGTAGAGGATTTTGCCGGATTGATTTATCAAAACAGAGTAGGGTACTGGGCCGGGCCACTCTGGATCGAGGGCGTCGGCTAGTTCGTCGATATTCGATCCTGTGTAAAGGTAGTTGTTGGAGGTCCTGCCTTCGGCTTGGACGGACTTGCGAAGTTTATCGCTCATGATGGCCCGGTGCTTGCCGAGGAAGGCTTTGGCTTTGCCGATCTGCGTGGGTTGGTCGAGGCTGATAGTGATGAGCTCGAATTCCCGTCGGCTGAATTTGCGGGCGATGGCGGTGAGGTCGGGAAACTCTTCGACGCAGGGAACGCACCAGGTTGCCCAGACGTTAATGAGCCGCACTTTTTCGGTACCGTTCTTAGCGAGCGCGGCTACTCCGGCCGCGTCGATTTCTTCGATCGTGGCTTCGATGGACTGCCATTGCGTTTCTTCTTCGACTACGTGCTGACTGCGTTCTTTCCATTTGGTTGAGCAGCCATGGGGGCGCGTGGTTTCGACGGGAACGGGATTTCCAGCTAGGAGGGCATCCATCGCATTGCGGGCGTCGGGGTGCTTGACGGTGGCGGGGTCAGGGAAGCGGGAGTCGTCGAAGCGCCCGTTGTAGCGGAGTTTTCGTTCTTTATCGAAGATGAATACGTGCGGAGTGGCGAGGCAGCCGTAGGAACGGGCGGTGAGTTGCTTTTCCCCGTCATAGAGAAAAGGGAAAGTCCATTCGTAGTCTTCGGCGTAGCGTTTCGAGTCGGCGAAGGTCTCGTCGTAATCGGTGTGCCCGAATTCGTCGGGGCGTAGGCCGGAAGAGTGATTGGGATTGATCGCGATAAACGTAAAACTTTCCTTTTCGAAGTCTTTGACGAATTGTTTCACGCGTCCCATCGCTCCATGGGAAGTCGGGCAATGCGTACCGGTGAAATACACTACTAGGATGTCTGGGCCGGAGAAGTCTTTGAGGGAGTACTGTTTGCCATCCGTTCCGGGCAGCGAGAAATCGGGAGCGCTGTCTCCGATTTCCAATGTGGTGAATCCGTCGGGCAAATCTTTGGGCGAAACGGCAAGAGTGATTATGCCGGAGAGTAGGCTAATGGCGAAAGCGAGAGCAACTGGTTTTTGTGTGTTCATTGTGTGTTGCTGGAGAAAGTATCAAACTGAGCGAAATCGGGTGAAAGTGGAAGGTTTTTTTGGATTAGCGGGTATCTCGTTTCCTGTTGGTTTTCGAAGATGGGGGAGGGACGGAGGTTGAGGTTTTAAGAGGATCGATGGGGCCGATTTCAATGCCGAAGACGTTGGAAAGATCGTCCGTAGCGATCCGGGGCCGCTCGTTGGTAAGGGGTTGCTGGATAGAGTCGCTTAGATCGGTTTCGGTGAGTTCTTCGTGGTCGACACCTCGAAGGAGAAAGAGGAGTTCGGGTTGGTCGTCGAGGCGGATTCCTACACCGTAGAGGACGGAAGCGAGGTGCTTGCAAAGGTCGGCGTAGTCGGGACAATCGCAGGAGAGTCGGATTTCTTGCGGATCGGGGAAAAGGCCTTGCTCGGGGTGGGTCACGAGGGCCATGACCTCGTCGGAGAGTTTGCCTTGGAGTAGTTCGATGAGGCTGCCGATTTTACCGGAGCAGCGTTTTTTGAGATCGCCCCATTTTTCCGATGAGAGTTGATCGATGTTGATCGTAATTTGGTAGAGTTCGGAACCGCTAACGAAGGCTTCTATGCATCCGGATCTAATTTCGAGATGGCAGACCAATCCGTTGCGGACGTATGAGCGACCGGGTGGGAGGCGACTTTCGTAGTCGCTGTAGCTTTCAAGGTGACGGCACCAGGCGTGCCCCCAAAATGATTGAGCGATCTTCTTGGTTCGGAAGGCTTTGATTGGCTGAGGAGTGTGACCTTGTTCTTCGAGTTCCGTGACTTTTTTTGCGGCGTGGGCTTGGCGTTCGGCGACGGTGATGTAGCGAGGGGAATCGTCGTCGTAGTGGGGCATTCTTTTAAGTATAAAGGGTGAAGGATTTGGGATTGCTGCGGATTCGGCAATGTTACCCTGCCATTGATGCTTCCCTATCTTTGGGTGATGTCGAGGGATATTAGGTTTAGGAGGTCTTCGTTGGTTAGCTCGGTGAGTTTTAGCTCGGAGTTGGATTCGAGGAGAGTGTCGCTGAGCGAGCGTTTGTCAGCTATGATCCGGTCGATTTTTTCTTCAATGGTACCGCGGGATATGAATTTGTGGACGAGTACGTTTTGTTTCTGACCGATTCGGAAGGCGCGGTCGGTGGCTTGATTTTCGACGGCTGGATTCCACCAGCGATCGAAGTGGATAACGTGGGATGCAGCGGTGAGGGTGAGTCCGGAGCCGCCGGCTTTGAGTGAGAGCACGAGGAAGGGAGGGCCATTTTCTTGCTGGAAGGCGTCGACGAGGCGTTTGCGCTGGGAGACAGGCGTGCCGCCGTGGAGGGTGAGACCGGGGCGGTTGAAGATGTCGGCGAGGTGGTCGGCTATGGGATCGATGATTTCTCTGAATTGGGTGAAAATGAGGACTCTTTCTTGGCGGGCGGCTATTTCTTCGCAGAGTTCGCGTAGGCGTTCGAATTTACCACTGTCGGTGGGTGTGTATTTGTTATCTCCTGTCGCTTGGCTGGGGTGGTTGCAGATTTGCTTTAGACGGATGAGCGTGGTGAGGATGAGTCCGCTTCGTTTAAGATCTTCTGTGGTTTTTAGATTGGCGACGAGTTCGCGCACGACTTTTCGATAGAGAGTCGCCTGTTTGGGAGAGAGGTTGTTGTAGGCGTTGACTTCGGTCTTTTCGGGGAGATCGGTGATGACTGTTTTATCGGTCTTTAGGCGTCGTAGTATATAAGGGGATACGAGTTTTCTGAGGGGAACGTAGGTGTTTTGGGTTCCATTGCTGGGCGATTCAGAATATTGGAGGAAGTTGGGAAGATCGCCAAGGAGTCCGGGGTTGGTGAAGTCGAAGAGAGACCAGAGATCAGAGAGACGGTTCTCTATGGGCGTTCCAGTTAGGGCAATCCGTGATTGGCTTTTTAGCGATTTTACCGCTCTGGTTTGATGGGTATTCGGGTTTTTGATTGCTTGAGCCTCGTCGAGAATCACTAGATTCCACTGCGTATCCAGAATCCACTTCTGACGGAGAAGCATACCGTAGGTAGTGAGCGCGATATCGGTTTGAGCAATTTGGTTTTCGGGGTCGTTGGCTAGGGCGTCGAGTTCTGCTTTGTTGGTTTCTGAGGAATGTATAAATTTGAGGCGCAAGGAAGGCGCGAATTTTTCGAATTCGCTTTTCCAGTTAGCGAGCAGCGATGCAGGGAGAACTAGGAGGGAGGGGTGAAGGTTCGAAGGAACGGTTTCTTTTAGCGAGAGGAGGAGGGCGATGACTTGGATGGTTTTTCCTAGGCCCATGTCGTCGGCGAGGCAGGCTCCGAGTTTGAGCTGGGTGAGGAGATTTAACCAGGCGAATCCATCTTGTTGATACGGGCGAAGTTGTCCCTGAAGATTGGGGTGGGCTTGGTGGGTGTTTGGTTTTGGGGGGGAGCGGAGTTGGGTAAGGGTATCGGCTAACCAGGGGGCGGCGCTGATGGCGGTCCAGTTTCGGATGGTTTCGCGGTCGGTTTCGGCGTGATCGATGGGTTCGGCATTTTGGCTAACGCCAGCGAGGAGTCGCATTCCTTGGGCGAAGGTTATGGAGCCATTGGCTGCATGCTCTTCTACTTTCTCCCAGTGTTCGAGGGCTTGCTGGAGCTTCGCTTTGTCGACTTCAATCCATTGGCCATTGAAAGCGATGAGGCCGTCTTGACCCGCGAGCAGGGTATCGATTTCTTCTTGAGTTAGTTTTCGGTTGCCGAGAGCGACGTCGACTTTGAACTCAAGGAGAGAATTGATGCCGAGGAGGCTTTTATTGGATTCGCCGATGGAAACAGAAGCTTGGGCGCGTTTGCGATTTCGCCACCAATTGGGGACCCGCGTGAGCAGGCCATTCTCTTCGAGATCGGGAATCGATCTGAGAAAGGCATAGGCTTCTTGGGGCGTCCACGCGAGTGGATGGTAGATGTCGCCGGTATCCGCTAACTCCAATACGAATGGAATTTGTTTGGAGGCTTGATGAACAGGTTCGAGGAGTTCGACGAGTTTGGCTTTGTTTTTCGCTCCGGCGTATTCTTGGAGAGCGTTTCCAAGGGGAAGAAATTGGACGCGCCCGCTTTTTGCGATTGAGGGAGCGTAGGTGGCCATGAAAGCGAAAGGATATTTGGGATCATTGGGATTTTCAGCAAGGTGGAAGCAGACGCGTCCTACTTGGTGCCATTTTGGGGCTTTATTCTTGAGCCAATCGGAAAGGGAAAGGCCGCTTGCGGAAAGCGCGTCGGTTGTCCATTTGGAAAGGTCGCTCCATAGGGTGGCGAGGATTGTTGTATTCAGGTATTCAGTGCCGATAGCAGGCGGAATACCAGAGACGATGAGCGCGAGTTCTTCGTCGCTAGGTGGATCGATTGGGAATAGGTATTCGTTAAATACGGTACTTTTTCGGCAGAGTTTGGAGAGGAAACGGACGGAGAAATCTTTCCAGTAGTTCAAGGAAAGGTCGTCCGAGTGGTCGAGTAGAGATCCCAGAGTGAAGAGGCCTTCTGCGGTGGAGCGAGTGAAGGCGTGGAGAACTTTTTTTTTGGCAGCATCACCGCTGATAAGGTCGCTTGCTGCTTCTGGAGAGAGCAGCAAATGTCCGCGGGGAGAGATGTGGAGGGCGTCAGGCATTTTCCAGGAATGAGAATGCGAAGTAGCGGTTGCCTGGCGAGCGTAAGGTTTTGGAATAGGGTGAGTCACCGCTCCTTGTTAGTAGCTAGGATGCCCTCCGGGCAAATAAGGTTGGTTCCTTCGTCACCAACAATGAATCTCCGAGGCAAGTCCCGAGGTATTTAGAAATTAGCGGCGAAGTCCTTCGACGGGCTCAGGATCTTCGACGATGCCGCCCGCCCGGGGGTTAATCGGGATGTTTGAAGCAGACGATTTGGTCGACTGCTCGGTGATTGCTCCAGAAGTGTTGGCCGTCGAAGGCGAGAGATCGGGCTGGGAATGGGATTTTCGCGATGTCGGTGGCGGTGTCGCTATCTACGTCGATTCGAGTTAGAAAGTAATCGTTGGTTTCCTCGGCCTCGGTAGTGATGAGATAAATACGATTGTCGACGATGACTTGTCCGGCGATGCCGTGGGGCGATTCGTAGGACTTTTGGACGTTTCCATTGTGGTCGATTGCGACGACGACTTTATTGTACCATTGGCTGACGTGGAGTTGCTGGCCGTTGAAACTGAGTTGAGATCCAGTGTCTTGGGGGCAAGGCAGCTTGAAGTTGGTATCGAAGCCTTCGCTCGGAACTAGGCGACGGATGATTCGATAGTCTTCTTCAGTTTCGCCGCAAAGGACGCGCAGCTCATCGCCGACGGAGGTTATGCCAAAAGGTGTGCCTGGCGCTGGTGTTTCCCAGGTGTATTCTCCCGTGTTGGGATCGATCTGATGAACGGTATTGTTGGTCATGGACCCCATCCAAAGGTTTTCGTTATGCTAGGCGAGGCATGGGGGCGGGGGAAGCGAGGCGATTGATTTCTTTGATGTTGTTCATGTGTTGGAGTGGGACGAAACGAGAGGGGTGATTGATTGCCTGGGATGGAGTTTGTTCGGGATTATAAAAAAGCCTCGCAGCATTCGCTGCGAGGCTTGGGAAAATTGGTTTGTTGGAATCGTTAGCCTTTGATGATCGGCATGAGATTCTTTTGGCAGTACTCGCCGTCGTGGAGAGTGACGCCATCGGGATCTTCGATCGCTTTGTCGGCTTCGTCTTCGCAGATAATCCATCCGTCGAAGTTTTGGTCGGCGAGCCATTGGGTGATGCCAATGAAATCGACTTTGCCTTCGCCCATGAGAGCCCACTCTGGATTGCCGTCCCAGTCCTTGTAGTGGACGTGGTTAATGAGGGAGCTGAACTCTTTCATCTTGGTGAGGGGATCCATGCCACCGTTGACAATATGGCCGACGTCGGGTGTCCATCCGGTGACGCTGGCATCGAGGCCGTTGAGGATGACTGCGTAGTCTTCTTCGGTTCGGTTGATGGAGCTATCGGGAGAATTTGGGTGGAAGGAGCATTTGAGGCCTGCGTCGTGGGCCCGGCGTGAAACGGCGTTAACGTTGGCGACGAGGTTGAGGCGGCGTTGCTCGAGTTCGTGGCGGCCGTTTGGCATTTGCACGGTACAGAGAGGCGTTTCGGGGAACAGCTTCAAGGTCTCGATAACGCTGTCTGCTTGCTTGCGTTCGTCGTCAGTTTCTTCGGGATTGTTCCAGTCGAGGACTAGAGCGATGCCGGCGAGCTTGACGTTGTGCTGGGCGAGTTTGTCGGCGAGCTTTGCTGGGTCGGTTAGGTCGCCCATCCAGAAATGCATCGGTTCGATGCCTTCGAAGCCGGCTTTCTCGACCATTTCGATCATGTGACCGAGCTTGTTGTCGTAGGCGGCTCCGGTTTCGCGCATGAACCATGTGTAGACTTCTGCGCCAAGAGATATGTTAGCCATAATTTTTCGGTATTTGGGTTAAAGATTGGGGCGGGCTTCGTTTGAAACTCGCCCCTTGATCTAAAAGGTTTTTACGCGTTCCAGCCGTGAGCGTCGCGAACGTCGATCATTGATTTGAGAATCGTGTTCCAGGTGGCTTGCGTCTCGAGCATGTCGTTGGGGAACATGCATCCATCCCAGCAGATATGTTTGATGCCGCGTTCGGCTGCGCCTTCGAGCCAGTAGCCGGAGCATTTCACAATGTCTAGTTTGCCATTCGGATCGTCGGCTGGGCAATGCTTGCCGGTCTTGTCGTGCGAGCCAGTGCCGTGTACGCTGCCATCGTTTTGGGCAACGTGGAAGTCTATAGTCCAAGGGCGTAGAGCGTCGGCCATCGTCTTGTAGGCGTCGTCGAATTCTTCTTGGCTGTAACCTTCTTTTAGCAGCGCATGCTCTGGTGCATTATAGCCTAGAAGGTAAAGGTATGTGTGGGCGAGGTCGCACTGGAAGCCGAGTGATTCGGGCATTCCGACTGCTTCAAGCAAATTGAGCATATCCTTCCAGGAGTGCATACCAGCCCAGCAGATTTCGCCTTCGGCAGCGAGGCGTTCGCCATTGTCGGCTGCTATTTGAGCGGCTTTTTTGAACGTGTCGGCGATACGCTGGGTATTGGTGGTTGGATCTTTATGCCAGTCTTCGACCCCGGAAGCCGAGTCTATCCGGATGCAACCGTATTGGCGTACGCCGTGTTCATTGAAGATTTTCGCAATGCGGCAGGCTTTTTCGATGGCGGTGAGGAACTTCCCTTGCTGTTCCTCGGTGCCCATGGCTGCGTCGCCAACCGTGCCTGGCCAGATTGGCGCTACGAGCGATCCAACGGTGAAACCATGTCCGGCGATCTTGTCGGCAATGGCCTTAAGTTCGTCTTCGCTGGCGTCAGGATCGGTGTGAGGGTGAAAGAGAAAGTAGTCGATGCCTTCGAATTTTTGTCCATCGACGTCTGCGCCTGCGGTTAATTCGAGCATGCGGTCGAGGCTAATTGGCGGTTCTGCACCGGGTTCGTCACCGCCCTTGCCTACGAGGCCGGGCCACATTGCGTTATGGAGTTTGGGATAATTCATAAGAGAGTATTTAGGTATTTCTAGAGGATATACTGAAAAGGGTTAACCATCTTGTATTGATTAGGCAATCCATTGTACAATTCGGGCATGGGTTTTCGAGGGGCTCTTAAAAAGGGCGTTAGGGGCAAAAGGAAATATGGGTATCTCGGCGAAGATCCATTATAGGGCGGTTGCCCGGGTTTTGGTTTCGCGTTCTATGTCACCAATACTTCTTGGGGGAGGGGTGGGTTTCAAGAAGGATTTCCTTGATAGTGATTTTATTTCGCCGGGAAAGGCGTTCGTATCCTTCGCGCCGTTCAGTTGGCGCCAAGATCCGTTCAATTTCGGCCCAGATGTAGTTGAGGGCTTCGGGCGGCAGGTTGTTGAAGGTGTCGGAGTAGATTAAATAGCTGAATGGGTAGCGAAGCATGCGCCCATCCATCTGCAGTTCGAAGAGGGAACGGTCTTGGCTGTCTTTGGGGCTGCGCTGGGTGAAGTTCTTGGAAAATACGGAGCCCGCCATATCGATCTTCGGGAGATCGATTTCTTCGATGAAGAACATGCATTTGAGAACCTTGTCGGCGGCGTGCTTGATACGGCTTCGGGTGGAGTCGGATAGGGGCTCGTCGCGTTGGAGGAGCTCGTCCATGATCTTTTGGTCGTGCAGAGCGCGTCGCGTTTTGATGGTGAGGTCGGCCATCAGAGTGTGTAATTGGGTTTGGTGTCCGAGGATTAGGAGAGACACGATATCGCTGCCTTTTCCTGGGTAGTCGATGTTCGGGACGTCTTTTATCGTAAACGGTCTTCCTTGGTCGGCTCCTCGGTCAGTTTCTTTGAAGATTGTGTTTCCCATATGGTCCATCGGCGAGCGGGAGACGAGCCATCCGCCCCAGCGGTTTTCAAGAGGAGTGGTCTGGTCTGTGAAATGGGTGCCGGCTTTGAATATTGGCTGGCCTTCGAAATCGGGGTAAACGGAGCGGACAAGGTGGCCAGGGACGTCGCGGGTGAATGATCCTCCGTGGCAGCGCAGGCAGTCGTGCGTTTGGCGCGTGAGTTTGGGCTTTCCGTCGACGGGTTTGAGCGAGTAGAAATTGGTTCCAGTCTTGGGGCTGGATACGGATATCTCTAGCATGTCACTGTAAGGAACCCAGCCGACGTAGATGTCGTCGTTGTAGTAGATGGCCCGCGGACTGTTGGGAAAGATACGTTCTACTTGGAGGCTAGTTTTTGAGAACACCAGAACTTGGGAGGCTGCGGGGATCTCGAAGGCTTCTAAAAAGTTGGCGAGGTAACCCTTGTCGCCTTCGCTCTTCCAGGCTTCGATATTCTCAGGGCTTGAGAAGTAGTCGGTTATGGCGTCCTCGGCTTCGCTCTTGCTGTAGTTAATCGGCTCAAGCTCGTAGAATTTCTGAGCGAATGTTACCTGAAGGCAGACGAGAACGATGAAGGCGAAGGTTAGGAGTCTCATTTAAATGGAAGAGTCAGGGCATCGCTCGCGAATGGACGAGCAATGCGAATGAATCGGCCTTCTATTGGCGTGTGGCGGTGGTTCAAGCCGTCAATTGGAAAGGTTTGATTTAAATCAAGAACTCGAATGGTCAAAAGGAGCGGCTATCGCTTCCAATTTATTTCGGGGGCGTATTTGTCCGCTCGAATTTTGGAGAGATCCTCCGGGTAATCTTGATTTTGCTTAAGCTCTTCGAGCGTTGGAGCTTTGGAGGCGACGCCATCGGCGGGAATTTTTACGTCCGAGATCCAGCAGATTGCGTTGAGCACAACTTTTCGGAAATTGTCGTCCAGCCAGTTGTCGTGAAAGTGACCGCCAGTGAATCCGAACCCGCGGCTGCCATCTTCGTTTTCCGATACCCACATTACGTGCTGAAGAGTGCCTCGAGCAACGGCGGCACGGGCGTCTGGGGTGGAGTTGTGGTGATGGTCTTTTTCGGGAATTACATCGAGTGGCGGAACGGCGGAAAGGATAGGGGTGACGCCTTTCATATCTTTGCGGAAACGCATGTTGAAGTACCACTCGTCGTTAATGCCGAAAGGGTTGACACCATTGGCAACGGGGTGATCGGGGAACGTTTCGAAGTGTGGAGTCCAATGCGGATTGACGGATTTATAGAGCTGGTAGTAGCCGCCCATCCAGCGAAGGAAAGCGTCGCCCGCTTCGCCGTCGACCGTTTCGACTCCATAGTGGAGGCAACCTACCCCTACGCCTTTGGCTTGCAGGGCGTCGATAGCCCCTACATGATTGTTGGCTACGTGGCGTTGTCCGCCGTCGCAATAGATAACAACGGAATCGATTCCTTTGAGAAGTTTCTTGTCGGTGGGCCAGCCTGGATTTTCCTCATTGTAATAAACGGAAGCGTTGATTTCCAGACCGCTTTCGTTGAGCATCTTCGCTAGCAGGAGAGATCCTGCATTGTGCTCATGAGCATTGTATCCGTGGCTTTTCTTACCGGCGACGAGGAGGACTTTGGCTTTGCCGGCGAAGCTTAGGCTAGAGACGAAGATCGCTGCGATCGATACCAGAAGGGTCTTGAATAGTACGTTTTCCATAGGTCGAGCTGGTCGATAAAAATGAGCTAGCGGTCGGAACGCTTCTTCTTGGCTGATTTGGCGAGCTTCCAGTTGGCGAACCAAGCGAATCCGGCTATGAGGGCGAGACCGCCTATCGCAAGAGCGGAGTTAAGAGCGCCGGCTTCGTCTGTGTGCGGGTGGGAATGGGGCAGAACGGTCGGGTGAGCGGCTGTTTTCGCGGCGAATAAGAAAAGAATGATGAAGAGACGTGAAGTGAGTTTCATGAGTGGATATGTGTTTTGAGGATTTTGGAGGGATTGTCAATTAGAGGGTAACGATAGAGTAGAATCGTTTTGAGACTCGCCGGCCTCGCCGTGATTTCTGATTTGCGCTCGCGGACTTATGCGGCTTCAGTGCCGGGGTATGTTGAAAACTCGATTTTCTACCAGGGCCTTGGGCATTTCCGCTATTTTATTAATTGTATCCGGATTATGGGTAAATGCTCAATCCGAGCAATCGATCGTTCTTCCGGTGCAGCCATTGTTGGCGTATTCGATGGATTGGCTGGCTCCGGGTGGAGAGGCGAGCGTGATCCCCGATCGGATCCTCGTGTATAGTTTGAGTTGCGAAAAATGCATCCAGGAGCTTTCCTACGTGGCGAGTGGGTTGAAGGTCGCTCCTGATCGTTTCATGCTTACCGCTTTCAAGGCGAAGGATCGGGCGGTTTCGATTCCGTTGATCGCTTATGGAATGGCTGAGCCGGACAAAAAGCTTCGCCGGTCGGGAATTTTGGAGCTGCTTCGAATATACACGGGCAATCCGGATTATTATTTGGAGAATCCTGGCGATTGGGAAACGGCGGTTGCGGCGAATTGGCCGACCGGCACGCAGTCCGATCAAGACACGATTTCATGGGCATTCGCTACGAACATCCTTGATATGCAGTCGCGAATCTTGGCGTTGACCGATAAGCTAGGGGCCCCGAATGCAATCGAGTTGGATCGTCCGGTCGTGGCAAATTCCGTCGATCGGAAGAGTGATCGTTTCGACGCTCTCATTCATACATTGGCTACTGCATGGGCACGGCCTCCTCTCGTGAATTTCGAATCGGTCTCTGCGATAGGTTCGAAAATTCGATTCGTCAATCCGTTGAATTCGATGAGCGAGGAGCAGTGGGTTGAACTCAAAAACTGGGCGAACGACGGGGCGTATTGGTTGTGGGGCGGGCAATTGAGCGGCGACATTCTCGAGTCGATTGTCGATTGGGAAGCGGCTTATCTTCTATTGCGCGACGATGCGGCGCGGTTGGAGCGATTGAATCAGTGGCTCGATAAGACGATCGCTCGAGCGGTCGGGGGGCCGATTAGTCCGATTGACGCTTTTGGAATGGTGGATATTGATTCTCTGGCGTCGCCTGTTTGGAACGTTGCCCAGGAGGATGCGCGTCAGCATCTGGTGTTTGCGAATTACTGGGGATCGC
Organism: Opitutales bacterium; assembly: GCA_018700525.1. Taxonomy (GTDB): domain Bacteria; phylum Verrucomicrobiota; class Verrucomicrobiia; order Opitutales; family Opitutaceae; genus Pelagisphaera. The sequence continues at coordinate 10,191 of JABITN010000213.1, read as the reverse complement.
TCATAGGTAGGGATTCGAAATAATTTGGTGGAGGTGGGCCCTGCTGAACGATGTCATCTTTCAGAAGCCTCAAGGATTAATGGCCGCTCGGAGATCGGTCGCTTCCAATGATAGGGCGAGAGAATTTTGTTTAGAAATGAAATGTCGACTGTTGACTTCTCTCGAGCATTCGCTTTCTCATCTTGGCGTCTTCGCGACTGGCGATAAAGGCGGGATCGACCGCTAGGAAGCTTCGCGATTCTATCGTGCGCCTGGGTAGAATCATTTTCATCATTCACATTCAAAAGCTTCCAAAATGTCTGACACACAAACGTCATCACCCCTCTCGGAGTACTTGTCTTCACGTTCGCTTGGGGACACAAATGCAGCGATGCTTGGCTATGTTGCGAGCTTGCAACAAGTTGCGGCGGTCAATGCTCCAATTGCGGCTTCGATTGTCAAAGAACTGGAGGATCAACGCAGCAATCTCAAGTTGATAGCTTCTGAAAATTTCACTTCGCTAAACACGCAAGCGGCTATGGGCAATTTGCTCACGGATAAGTATGCCGAAGGGTTTGCGGGCTCGCGTTATTATGCGGGTTGCGACAATATCGACGATATTGAGAGCGAAACTTGCGCTCAGGCTTGTAAGCTTTTCAGAGCGGAGCACGCCTACGTTCAGCCTCACTCTGGGGCGGATGCGAACTTGATAGCGTTTTGGGCGATTCTCCAAGCGAGAGTGGGTACGCCGCTTTTGGAGGAAATGGGGCAGACCAATCCGGCGAATATGTCGCGGGAAGATTGGAATAAGGTCCGTGCGGCGATGGGTAATCAGCGTATGCTGGGCTTGGACTATTACTCTGGTGGCCACTTGACCCACGGGTATCGGTTCAACATATCGGCCCAGTTTTTCGATGCATACAATTATTCGGTGAGCAGAGAGACGGGTTTGCTCGATTACGATGAGCTCGAGAAGCAGGCCGAAGAGGTTAAGCCGTTGATTCTATTGGCTGGCTATAGTGCGTACCCACGCAAAGTTAATTTCCGTCGCATGAAGGAAATCGCGGACAAAGTTGGCGCGGTGTTTATGGTCGATATGGCTCACTTTGCTGGATTGGTTGCGGGCGATGTTTTCGAAGGCGACTACAACCCGATGCCCTATGCCGATGTCGTGACGACTACGACTCACAAGACTCTGCGCGGTCCTCGCGGCGGCATTGTTTTGTGCAAGAAGGAGTTTGCCGAGTTTGTGGATAAGGGTTGTCCGCTCGTGATAGGCGGTCCGTTACCTCACGTTATGGCGGCAAAAGCGGTCGCTTTCAAAGAAGCGAACGAGCCGGAATTTAAGGACTACGCGGCTAAGGTCGTCGAGAATTCCAAAACAATGGCTCAGGCGATGATCGACGAGGGGTTGAAAATCTGTACGGGCGGTTCGGACAATCACTTGTTGTTGATCGACGTGACCGGTTTCGGCCTGAACGGTCGCCAAGCCGAGGCTGCTGTGCGCGAATGCGGGATTACGTTGAACCGAAATTCTCTACCATTCGATGTGAATGGGCCTCACTATACGAGTGGTTTGCGTGTTGGCTCGCCTGCAGTCACTTCGCTTGGAATGGGCGTGGAGCAGATGAAGGAAATTGCCGCGATCTTCAAACTGATCCTATCGAATACGACGCCAAAGATTTTGAATAAAGGGAAGAATACTGGTCAGCAGAGTAAGGTGAAGTACGATATCGCCGAAGGGGTGGTCGAAGAAGGTAAACGCCGCGTAATGGCATTATTGGAAACGTTCGTACTGTATCCCGAATTGGATTTGGAATTCCTGAAGAGTCACTTCGGCTCTTAAGGAGGGCTCTTCTCCAATTTGCGAGCTGATAATCGATGCCGACGAACGCCTTTTATAACGATTACGATTTCGAACCCTTTTCGGGCGGTTCTCGGCCGCAGGATTATAGGACCCCTTTTCAATTGGACCGAGATCGAATTATCCATTCGGCGGCGTTTCGAAAGTTGCAGTCGAAAACGCAGGTGTATTTATCTGGAGAATACGACTTTTATCGGACTCGCCTGACTCATTCGATTGAGGTTGCTCAGATCGGACGGTCGATTTGCCATTTCTTGCAAAAGGACTCCGAGTATCTCAGTGATGGCTTTTTTGTCGATTCGGATTTAGTAGAAGCGTGTTGTCTGAGTCATGATTTAGGGCATCCGCCTTTCGGGCATGGCGGTGAGCGAACTTTGCATCGCCTTTTCAAGGACATCGATGGTTTCGAAGGAAATGCTCAGACCCTGCGCCTCATAACGGATACTCTGTATCAATCGGTTGGACGTCAGACGGGAATGTCGCCTACGCGGGCATTTCTCGATGGGATTCTGAAATACAAGTCCACGATGTCCGAGCGGGATAATCCTAAGAATCACTTTCTTTACGATTTTCAGCGAGAGTATCGAGATTTCGCTCACAGCGCTGATTCGTCTTTGGTAGGCCCGCAGAGCGAAGAAGCATTTGACGGAATTTCGAGTATCGAGTGTCAAATAATGGATTGGTCGGACGATACAGCGTACTGCATCAATGACATCGTAGACGGGGTTCGGGCGGGTTTTCTGACTTTGGAACGACTGGAACGTTGGGCGTCGCGGGAGGGACTTGATGCGGAGACGCAACCATTGTTCGAATCGTTTATAGCGGATATCAGAAGGGATCGACTGGAAGCGGTATTCGGAGCGAAAATCGGACAATTTATTAGTTCTTGTCGATTGGTTCCTCGAAAGAGCGCCCTAGCGAGCGCTACGAATCGATATGCGTTCAAACTTGCGATCGACCCTCAAGCTAAGCGGGTTGCCAAGTTTTACAAACGCGTGGCTTTAGATTTGATTTTCCGTTCTGCCCCTCTGCAACAGATGGATTACAAAGGCGATAGGGTTCTCGAAGATCTTTTCCGAGCTTTGGACGATTCCTATTTTTCGACCGATCGGCCACAGTCGCGTATTTTGCCTGAAAAAGCTGCAGCTTTAATGAAGGCGGCTGGAAAGGACTATAGGCGGAAGCGATTGGTAGCTCGAGATTTCCTGGCTAACTTGACCGATGGTCAGGCGTTGCGCATTCACAAGCGACTCTACGATCCGGAGTACGCGTCGATCATCGATTTAGATTAGGAAGAGTTTGGCCGTGTTGTGTCCGAAGTGTAGAATCATTTTTGCTATACGCGTAATTTTCGAGTTAGGTGTAATAGCACTTCGGGTTTTTGCCGAGAATCGAAAATAGGATTTTAGAGATAGGACCCTACCAATTCAGTTAGTTGTCTTGTTCCATAATATTGGCCGTATTACCGTGCTATCCTAAAAGCGGCTTATCTAGAGAATCAAAAGCCACGACCGGGTTATGGTCATGCCGTCACACTGGTCGGGTATCGTTGCCCGACAGGAAAGTTGGAAGACGTAACTTTCGTATTTAGAAATTTACGGGGTGTTCATTGGGGCGTTGGAGGTTATATGTACTTAAAGTACGGATGCATTATTGAAAAAATGTATAATGCGCACCTCATCGAGACGAGCGGTTAGATTGACGGATAAATCTGCCTTGCGGGCATCGCGAGGGATTTAAATTCCGTATCGTAGCTTGCGATCAGATTGGACCAATCGTATCGATTGACGGGTTCGTTTAGCGTTGAAGGTTTCTTCCAGGCTTTACTTTTAATCCATTGCTCCAAAAGGTCTACAGCATCGGATTCCGATTTGTAGAAATTTGATTGGTTCTGCGAAATGTTTATGTGATTTGGATACGCTAATCGGTTTGGTAATATCGAGTGACAACCGCAGTAGATGGCTTCGACCACGCTGCCTCCGAAGAAATCTTGATTGGAGGTGACGAGCGCTATGTCGGCTTTCCATAACCAAGTTGCGTAGTCTGAAAATTGTTCTGCAATTCCGTAGTGAACGATTCGACTGCCTAATCGCTCTCTTGCTTCGACGAAGTACGGAGGCGCTTCTTCGAAGCTTTCGCCCAGGAGGGCGAGGTCGAAGTCGATGCCGCGTTCCATTAGGTGATAAAGAATGCGAAAAAAACCAATCGGGTTCTTGTCGTATTCCCATCGGTGATTCCAAACAATGAGGGGGCGCTCGGATTGAGTTCCTCTGTTTGGGCAATGGTGGGTATCGAAGGCTTTTAGATCCATTCCAAGCCAGAGAGTTTGGCTTTTGGCTTCGAGTTGAGGAACGGTTTCTTTGTTTTCGAAATCGGGATAACGCGTCAGGAATTCCGGAATAGCAGCGAGGAAGGCGGTGCGGTGATAGTCTGAGTTGAAGAAGAGTTTATCGGCTGCCAGGGCGCTTGTGTAATTGATGAATGCGTAGTGCAGGTCGCGACCTTTCTTCGTGTCGGCATCGCGCGGCGACCATGGATAAAGCAATTGGTTCTCGTGGAAATAAAGAGCGACTGGGGTCTGGGAGATTTCCCGTCGAAGCAAGGAAAGGAAGACCGTTAGGTCGAGCATGTCGCTTGCGAGAATGAGATCGTAGCGTTGGTTTTTTGAAGAGAACTCGCGGGCTAGGGTAATGGCAGCTCCGTGCATTCGCCATTTCCAGTGACGTCCTGGAAGCGAGAGAATATCGATTTCGTGGCGAGATCGACTGGCGAGCTCGTCTGCCCAGCGTTTGTGAGAACCGGTATAGAACGGCTCGATGAGGCAGATTCGCATGGAGCAGATTCTTGAAACAAATGTTAGCCGCAGCCGCAGCCGCCGCTTTGGCAGCAGCTAGATCCTGCGGATGGCATCGGTGTTGATGCTTCGTTACCGTTCACATTGAAACCGTATCCGCCTGTGATGACGCGTTTCACGGGAGCTCCCGAGTCCGGGTGGAGTGTGAGCGCGTCGTCGTTCATGCTTTGCTTAACTTCAAATCGAATCGGCTCCTCGGATTCCGATGAGGGAATCGTTTCATAAATGTAGGTTGCCATGATCTAGATGTATCTGTTGTCGCGAAACCGTCAAGGGCTGGGTGTTGATGGGATTGTTTTATCAATCTATTTCGATAGTAGGAACTCAGGTCTCGAAATGGCTTGTTGTATTTTTGATTGCTCACGAAGAGGAATTGGGCCTGCCTTGGCGGCGAATGTTGATTAGCGATATTTCGAATTGGTTCTCCCGAAATCGTATGGCGATAGCTCAAGTGTGTGCGGTTGTTTTTACGACGATTGGCACAATTGTGGCATTTCCACCGTTCGATATCCCGGAGGCCGGTTTTGTACTGTTGATCCCAGTTCTCTTGTGGCTGCGAATGGAGCCGTCGTATAAGCAGGTGGCTTGGGCAGGTTTAGCGATTGGATGGGCATCGTGGGTCGTATTGATCTTTTGGTTGCGGCATGTAACTTGGCTTGGATTGATTCTACTTTCAGGTATTGTCGCGCTTCATTTTGTCCTGTGGTGTCTCGGAACGGCTTGGTTGAGCCGAAAGCTACTGAAACGCGAAGTCTGGATGGGCGTTCCATTTGCCCTTGGAACGGCGGCTTTGTGGGTGATTCTCGAACATTTCCGAGGTTGGGTATTTACGGGGTTTCCTTGGTTGCCCTTGTCGGCCAGCCAATGGAGTCGGCCGATTATGCTTCAAAGCGCAGTGTTCTTTGGAGCATGGGGAATTTCGTTTTGCTTGGTTTTGCTGAATGCCGGGGTCGCGGCATACGGGGTGCGAATCGTTGAGTATTCACGAATCCGCTCGAAGCGAGTTTGTCCAGAATTCTATTTGGCCCTGCTGGTTTTCGTCAGCATGACGTTTTTGCAGACGCGTCACATTTCCGGTCAAGATCGCGAGCCTTTGTTTCGGGCCGCAGCAATGCAGCCTGCGATTCCGCAGGATGAAAAATGGGACAATGCCAAAGGACTGGATATTTTGAAGCAAATTGAACGAAACACGTTACGATTGGCTTCGATGAAACCCGATGTCATGTTTTGGCCTGAAGCGACATTGCCGTATCCTATAAAAGGGGACGTTTCGATGCAGACTTGGGCGGAGCGATTGGCGACTGAGATTGATACGCCGATTTTCGCGGGGGCTCTGGCGGCCGAGTCGGATGAAGTCTGGCGCAATAGCGTTTTTATGATTCGGCCAAAGTGGGGAATGTATCCAGAGTATTATTCGAAGCGGCATTTGGTGCCTTTCGGCGAGTATATACCATTGCGCAAATTCTGGCCGTGGATCGAGAAGATCGTACCGATCGAAGGCGATTTGTATTCGGGCGATAAGCCGGCCCTGTTGCCGCTCTCAATGCCTAGTCGGACGATCAAGATAGGATCATTGATTTGCTATGAAGATGTGTTCCCCTCATTGGCTCGTGAGTCAGTCCTGGAAGGCGCGGCGGTCTTGTTCGTGGCGACTAATAGCGCTTGGTACGGGCAAAGTGGGGCTTCGTTTCAACATATGGCCCATTCGGTGTTGAGGGCGGTTGAAAATCGGCGCGTTGTATTTCGAGTTGGGAATGACGGGTGGACTGGCTGGATCGACGAGTTCGGAAACGTACGCGAAGAACTCTTGGACGAAAATGGGAAGATTTGGTTTTCCGGTGGAACGACCTGGGAAGTCGATCGAGACAAACGCTGGAAGGGCAAGAAGACTTTCTATACCGAGCATGGTGACTGGTTCGTCGCGTGTAGTTGGGCTATCTTGGCGTTAATTACCGGACTGGCTTATTGGTGCAGGCCGAGGGAAGTGCGGTTTTAGGAAACGAAAGAGTATTGATTGCGAGGAGCGGCATCACGCTTCAATTCAATTGATTCGAGAAGTTGTGGCTTCTGCTTCTTTTTAAGGCACTGATACAGTCTTCGTGTTTCGTTCCACGAGTAACGAAATATGGTGCCAAGGGGCAGACTTGAACTGCCGACCAAGAGCTTATGAGTCTCCTGCTCTACCACTGAGCTACCCTGGCAACCGTATAAGAAGGGAGCAAAAGCTGGCTCGGATCTAAGTCAAGTCAAGTTTCGATTAGCGAAATCTGGCAGGATTGCAGCTTTGGGGCATCTCTAGATTATGTGACTTGGTCGGCTATCGAGACCGGACCTGAATTTCTAGAGGGTGGAAAGGAGTTTGCGGACTTCGACTTCGGGGTCTTCGTGGTGTTGGTCGATGGCAAGTTGGAGGGCTTTTTGGAGTTCTGCTTTGGCTTCGTCGTTTTGCTTTAGAGTGAGAAGGCATTTCCCTTTGAAGATCGATGCGACCATCCAATCGGGCTTTTTCGCGAGGCATTGGTCGAAGGCTTCAATTGCGGGGGCTTCTTGTTTTTCTTCCATGAGGGCTTGGCCTAGAGAAAAGCGAAAAAGTTCGTTGTCGGGATTGGCCTCGACGAGTTTTTGGAATCGTTCGGATTTCATGGTTTGTTGGAAAAGGACCGTTAGGCTCTCGGAGGTCTATTGCGTTGCGCGGGAGGAGTGTCTTCAATGTCGCAGAAGCGTTCGTCACGATCGCCTCGATTGATGCGGATGAATTTCGATTTGGGTAGGCTTTGGAGGAATTGGCGTCCGTAGCTTTTTTGGAGGATGCGCGAATCGAGGACGGTAATGATGCCTCTGTCGTCTTTTTTGCGAATGAGGCGTCCGATGCCTTGACGGAATTTGACAAGTGCTTCGGGGAGTGTGAGGTCTCCGAAGGGATTGCCTCCGTTTTCTTTGATGCGTTCGGCTTTGGCTTCGGTAATCGGATGGGTGGGCACGTCGAAGGGAAGGCGGGTGACGATCACTTGGGACAAGGCAGCTCCGGGGACGTCGACGCCGGTCCAAAAGCTGTCGGTGCCGAAAAGGACGCCGTTGCCTGCGTCTCGAAATTCTTGGGACATTTCGGAGCGGGAGAGGCCTTGTCCTTGGGCGAAGAAGGGGCGTCCAGCTGTGGCGAATTCGGTTTCAAGGGCGTCTCCGGCTTTGCGAAGATCGGAGTAGGAAGTGAAAAGGACGAGGGAACCGCCGGATACGTTTTTAACGCAGTAGTCGATGTAATCGATAAGGGCGTCCATGGCCAAGCGGGCGTCTTCTCTGGAAGGAGCGGGGATGTCGCTGGCGATGTAAATACGGGTATTCTTTTCGTAGTCGAAAGGGGATTCGACGCGATATGCTTCTTCGGCGAGGGCACCGACTTTTCGTTGGAAGGGTTCCATTCGCTGGGCGATGGAAAGGGTGGCACTGGTGAGAGTGACCGAGATTTCCTTGCTGAAGAGTTCCTCTTTTAGATAGGGGGCGATGTCGATTGGGGCGGTGCGAAGAGTGACGATTTGGTTGCGGCGACCGCTGCGTTCTAGCCAGTGGACGTGGTCTTCTTCGGCGAGTGCGATAAAGCGCCGGATGCCGGCGTAGGAGGAGTGCAATCGGTTCCGTTGGTCTTTGAGCTCGTCGTGCATGGCTCCGTCTTCGACTTTGGCGAGGATGCTGTCCACGACTTCGACCACGGCTTTAAGGGGTGAGACGATAGTAGGCTCGCACCAATCTTGTTCCGAGATCCGGGAGATGGGGCGTTTTTCAAGCCGAGTGGCCGTTATATAACCGAAGAATTCCTGAGACGCTTCTTGAGCGTCGATGATGGTTTGGAGCTGTTTAGTGTGAGCGAACTTTCGGACGATGCCCGATTTGCGTTTCGGGTTGAAGAGAGCTTTGAGTTGGCGGTCCAAGCCGTAGGAACTGATACGGGCCCCGAAGTATTCGGTGGCGACTTCCGCAGTGGTGTGGGCTTCATCGATGACGAGAAAATCGTCCGGCAAAAGAATGCCTTTGGCGTTGGGCGAGAGCCCTCCGGCGTTGAGGAGGGCGAAGAGCAGGCTGTGGTTGACGATTACGACCTGGGCTTTGCGCATCTCGGCGCGGGCACGTTGGTAGTGGCAAGTGTCAGGGCTGCAATTCTTTCGATTGCAGGCTGAGCCTTCGGCGTTGACCATTTCCCAGACGTCCCAGTTTGGGGTTGGATTGAGCTCTTGGCGAAGGCCGTTTTGGGTTGTTTGGGACCATGCGGCGATTCGTTGGAGCTCTTCAAGTTCGTCGTTGGGAAATAGCTCGGTTTTGTTGGCGATAGCGTTGCCCAAGCGCGTTGGGCACAGGTAGTTGCCTTTGCCGACAAGGAGAGTCGACTTGAAGTCGGCGTAGGCGTTCAGCTCGGGGATCGCTTGAAAGAGTTCGCGGCAGATCGGGAGGTCTTTTTGTTGGATCTGCTCTTGGAGGGCGATGGTATTCGAAGAAATTACTGCGGGGCGTTTCGACTCTATGGAGTGAATGATGCCAGGGATGAGGTAGGCTAGGCTTTTGCCGACTCCGGTGCCTGCTTCGAAAATGAGCGCCTGGTCGCGAGACATCGATTGGCTGACGGTGGTCGCCATCGTATCTTGCTCGGGGCGATGCTCTAGGGAAAGCGCTTCTTGCAGCCATCCTCCAGGTTTGAAGACCTTGGCGACTAAATCCGTCAGGTTGACGGATGAAGCGGCGCTTTCATTGCCTTCATTGGGGGAGATCATCTTGTAGTGAAGAGGATTTCTTTGGGGGTGCGGGTCGAGCTTATTCTATAAAGACGTGGTCGCCGATTTCGATGAGGTCGAAAAGTTCGGTCATTTCTTGATTGAGGAGTTGGATACAGCCGCCGCTCGATGGCTGGCCTATTTTGTCTTCATGGTTCGTGCCGTGGAAGTAGATGTAGCGCTGGTAGCTGTCGCAGTTGTCGCCTTGGTTGATGCCAGGTTCGAGGCCTTCGAGCCAGAGGATACGTGTCGTGATGAGGTTGGGGCGCTGTTCCTCTGCACTCAGTTGGTGGTAGCGTTTTCCGATGCTGACGCGGCCTTTGAAGACTTCGCCAATGGGGGCATCTGTCCCGATCTTCTCGGCGATTCGATGCAAGCCGGAAGGAGTGCCTTCCGAGTCTTGGAGGTTAGACGGAGGCTTTAGGCTGGTGGACACGGAGAAGGTTTGTAGAGGGCAGTCATTTTCGATGAGATCCGTTTTTTGGCCGGTAATCGATACAAGCAATCGTCGCGCTGAGGGCTTGATTTTCAGGGCTTCTATCTTATGCGTGTACAGCTGATTTAAATCCAAGGACATTTGTTTGTTGTTGGAAACCGCATCGATACGGTGCGGTTAGCGTTAAAAGATAATGGGTTACAAAGTAGGCATTGTAGGTGCGACCGGAGCGGTCGGGCAGGAGTTGATAGGACTTCTTGAAAGAAGGCAGTTTCCACTGTCTGAACTCAAGTTGTTT
>JABITN010000053.1 GCA_018700525.1 Opitutales bacterium | reverse complement strand
GGGGATTTTATCTTCGAAGCAGAAGTAAAGGTCGTGGGCGATTTGAATTCGGGTATTGTCTTGCGTGGCGGGACTGATCCTGCGGTGCATGGAGGGCAGGTCCATGGCTATCAAATGGAGATCGATCAGTCCGATCGCCAATGGACTGGTGGCATTTACGAAGAAGGAGGACGCGGTTGGTTGTATTCGCTCGAAGGAAAGGACGATGCTAAAAAGGCGTACCGCCGATCCGATTGGAATCACTACCGAATCGAGGCGATCGGCGAGCATTTTCGGATTTGGGTGAATGGCGTTCCGACGTTAAATATGGCCGACGCGAGAACTGCTGAAGGTGTCATCGGGTTTCAGATACATAAATTACCCGAAAGCGGCGGAGGCGGATCGGTTTCGATCCGAAACGTGCGTATCATTTCGGAAAATGCCGGCGATCAAATTCAAGGGATATCCATTCCGGAGGTAAGCGTTTCTTTGTAAGAATCGAAGGTAGCTGGATAAAACGTAAAACTCAGAGTTGCATCATGAAAAAATCAATATGGAGCCCATCGTTGCTCATTATCCTTTTAGCGTCGTTTTGTTCGTTTTCAGCCTTGGCGGAGGCACGCTCAATCGATTTGACCAAATCGAAGAATTTGATGCTTCACAATGCAGTCGTGAAAACCGAAATCTTTAAGGGGAAGAGTGGGATTAAGGCAGAGATTTCCAAAGAGGCCAAGAAGGCGAAAGAGCACTTGGCGGAAGCGCAGCGTCAACGGCAAGCGGGCGGCGCAAATCGCGGTCCTGGAGCGAGCGAGGCGAATCGGATCGATCACTTGATTGTGGTGGATAAAGATTTTCATAATGGTACGATCGAGTTGGAGATGGCAGGTCAACCTGTGCCCGGTTCGAGCGGCGGAGCGCGCGGCTTTGTCGGTATCGCTTTTCGGGCGAACCCAGAAGAGGGCAATTATGACTGCTTTTATCTTCGTCCTACGAATGGACGGTCTGCGGATCAGGAACGGCGAAATCACTCTGCTCAATACATCTCGCACCCCGAATACCCCTGGTTTCGTTTAAGGAAGGAAACGCCCAGCAAGTATGAGGCGTACGTCGACCTTGCTCCAGCGGAATGGACGAAGGTGAAAGTGGTAGTCGACGGAGAGAAGGCACGGCTTTACGTTCACGGCAGCGATCATCCGACTTTGGTTGTAAACGATCTTAAGAGTGGTGCCGAAGGATTCGGAGCAGTTGCCCTTTGGTTTGAGGGTTCGACGGTGGCTCGCTACGCGAACCTGAAGATAACGGAGTAGCCGGAAGTGTATTATAAACTACGTAGGGCCGGCGCTTGCGCCGTGCCGGGATAGACCCTCAAAAGCCCATGTGAATATTCGAGTCAGGAGACCTCGAAACACCTTGGAGGTTGTTTAGTAAGTCTTCAATGTGCAAGCGAGGCCCCTCCGTTGAAAACAATTTTTAAACGGTTCTCTTTACAGCCACGCAGCGGACCGAGCCGGTCCTCCCTACCTCTATTGATTACCGATTGCGTAGAGGAATTCGTTTCGTTGTTCGCCTTCGGTATGAGCGACTCGAAGGTAGATGCAATTGTCGGAAATGACGGGGGAACTCCAGGTTTCGTTCCCTAATTGATTTTGGGCGAGTAGTTCGAAGCGTTCGGGGTTGGCTTTGAATACAATCGTTTTTCCTTGTTCGCTGGATACGAAAATCGTGTCGCCTATTAGAGTGGGCGAGGCACTGAAGTCACCGTTAATTTTTTCACGCCACATAAGGGCGCCATTCGTTGCATTCCAACAGTGGGCGAGCCCTGTGTCGGTTATGGAGTAAAGGTATCCGTCAGCAATAAGCATTGATGGAGCGTAGGTGCGTATTGGATTACTCCATACGATTTCGTTTGAACTATCGGCCTTTATGCAGACGGTTTCGTTTTTCGGGTAACCGCCGCTAGCGTAGACGTGTTTTCCGTCGGTGACGGCGCTGCCGACGATTTCTCTTGTTGTGGCTGGCATTGACCAGAATTCTCGCCCGGTATTGGGGTCGTAGCTCGCCATGAGTTCGCACCCTGGGAGGATGAGCTGATCCTTACCGTTGATATTGTAGATGACTGGAGAAGCGTAATTGGGAATGGCGGGTCGCTCTGCATTCCAGACTTGCACTCCCGTCTTTCGGTCGAAGCCGCTTAGGTTGCCTCCGCCTTTGTGGTCGGAAGCGATAATGATCAGATCTTTGTAAAGAACAGGAGATGTCGAATAGCCCCAATGCGAAACGAAATCACTGGCTTGGACTTGCCAGAGGATGGAACCTTCTAAGGAGAGGGCAGTGAGCCAAATCGCTTCATCGTACATGAATACGGCAAAAACGCGTTCGCCGTCACAGGCCACCGTCGTGGAGGCCTGTGTATTTCGTTTATGGATGCGGCCTTCCCAACCGTTAGCGTGCACCTGAGTTATCCATTCTTGGTTGCCTGTTGAGCGATCGAAGGAAATGACGGACTGAGTTTGAGTTTGTTCGTCTGCAGTAGCTATGAATATGGAATCAGACACGATACTCGGAGAACCATGTCCTCTTCCGGGGATTGGCGTCTTCCAGACTATATTTTTCGTTTCGTCCCATTCGAGTGGGACCTCCTGCTGCTTCCCGTGTCCATTGCGATCAGGACCTCGCCACCAGGGCCAATCGGAATCTGAGAGAGGCATGGATGCAGTGCCAGGCGAGTCGATGCCGGCATTTGAGAGCGTAATGGACGCGGAGATGAAAAGAGCGAGGATGGAGAGGTAGAAAAACTTCATGATTGGGGTTATTCATGATGACGATCCGAAAAAATGTCCGAGAAGTCAAATGTCTGGACGGGATGGATGCGTCTTAGCGTTAGTTGAAAGCCTTCAGGTAGACATTTCTCAGAATTCAAGTTCTAATGTGCGTTGCGCGTTTCCGCCTGCGAGCTCGATGAAGCGTTCAAAGGTGGGAACGGTTGCGGCGCCACCAGCGATTAGGAGCGTTCCTGCTTCTGGTCCCGCGGTGAAGCTCGAATTGGTTTCGTCAATTTGCGAGAGCATAATCGCGGGAGAAGCAATCAACAGGTTTAAAGAAATTAGAAATGGGAGAGGTTTTATGGTCGGCTTAAATTAAGTCCTCTGGCATCTGTCAAAAGCGTAGGTTAGATGGCCCTATGTGCCAGGCTTTCCAGATCGGCTTTTCCGGAGAGCGTTTTCGTTTGCTCGTAAAACGAGTTATGCCTTGGAGTTCGACAATTTAATTGAGGCAATTGGATCAATTGCTTGTTTTGGAGAAGACTTGTACGTAAATCTAAGCGTACCCAATTACCCAATGATCAGAAAAATCCAATTTCCACGTTTAAAGAATAGCATTATGGCGTACGTCTTTTTGGCTTTAACCGCTTTGATAGGAAACGCGTACTCGGAAGAGCCTGCAACCCTTTCGCTCGGACAGGGGCAAATGGCGGGGCGTGTGACGGAAGAATGCGTGATTTTGCAATCGCGATTGACGCATGGGAGTGAATTGGTCGATGGCGATTTATCTGGGGCGGCAGGCGTTGCCTATTTCGAATTGTCGACGGACAAGGAGTTTTCCGAGGCAATCAAAACGGATTGGTTAGACGCTGCACCGGAACGCGACTACATCGTAAAGACGCAAGTGAAGGGCCTCAGGCCAGCCACGCGCTATTACTATCGTTTGGTGTACGGGACCGATAAAAGCCGCGTTCAAGCCGCCGACACCTGTACTTTCAAGACTTTGGGAGGCGATGGCCCTGTCAGCTTTACAGTTGTAACGGGAATGAACTACTTCTTCTTTCAAGAAGGCAGCTATCTAGAAGGCGGCGGATACAAAGGAATGGACAAGCATTTGGGGTATCCGGGATTGGCAAGTATCCTGGAGTCCAAGCCGGATTTCTTTATCGCGACCGGCGATACGGTTTATTTCGATCATCCGGCTAAAAAGGGCGACAAGTACACTGGATTGACCTGGGCGGATAGCGCTAAGACGGAACCCGAAATGCGTCGCAAGTATCACGAGCAGTTCGTCCAACCACGCTTTCACGATCTCTTTGCTCAGGTTCCAACGTATTGGGAAGTTGACGACCATGATTACCGATTCAATGATTGCGATAATACGACCGATCGATTTCCGCCGCCGGCCTTAGGTATGAAAAATTATCGGGAGCAACTTCCGGTTGTGGATCCCATGGATCCCAACGCCGTTACTTATGGGACGTTTAGGATTAATGAACACTTACAGATTTGGATTTTAGAAGGGCGCGAATATCGTTCACCCAATTCTATGGAGGATGGCCCAGACAAAAGCATTTGGGGAGTCGAGCAGAAAGCTTGGCTGAAAAAGACGCTCTTAGCGTCGGATGCGACTTACAAGATTCTCGTTTCCCCCACGCCGATGGTGGGACCCGACGGTAATGGCAAGACCGATAGTCATGCGAATATTGGCGGTTTTCGCCATGAAGGCGATGAGTTCTTTGCCTGGCTAAAAGCGAATGATTTCGATGAGAAGAATTTTTTTATCTGCTGCGGGGACCGTCATTGGCAGTACCACGCGATCCATCCGAGCGGCTTCGAGGAATTCTCTAGCGGTTCGCTGGTTGAGGAGAATTCGCGATTGGGGATCAAGGCAGGCGATCGCAAATCGACCGACCCGGAAGGTCTTATTCAGCAGCCCTACTGCGTGCTTAAGCCAATGGGACCGTATCCAGGATTTTTGAACGTTTCGATTGTGCCGGACGACTCTGAGCAGGGAGCCTATGCGGATTTCTTGTTTTACGATGAACACGGCTACCTGCGCTATTCGGCGCGAAGGTAGAATCGTGTCGTCCTTTTTATTACATAGGCTTTAATCGTCTTTGCGAAATCCACGCGAGTCTCTCGCTTAACTACGTTGCGGGGGCGTTTGGGTTCCAACCGAAATCAGTTAAGCTGACGGGTATGCATTACGGAATGTCGTGGTTTCGTTGTTCAAATCGGTTGGCTTGTTTCTTCTTCGGAAAAGAATCTCTTGCAAGGGAGCGGAGACAAGTTTCACTCTTAAGATGAGTGATCATTGTGATAGCCTTTCCCCTATGAAACGAATGATTTCCTTTGTTCCGCTTCTGGCGTTTTTCCTTTGCTTGACGGCTTTGGCTAATGAACGTCCCAATGTCGTGATTATCCTCGCTGACGATATGGGTTATTGCGATGTCGGGGTTTACGGTTGCGAGGATATCGAAACGGTCAATATCGATCGCTTGGCGGCGGAGGGCGTGCGTTTCACGAGTGGCTACAGTTCGCATCCGTATTGCAGTCCGATGCGGGCCGCTTTGATGGCGGGGCGGTATCAGCATCGCTTTGGATACGAGCGCAACATCGCTTACGATCAGCATAACGAAGTTATGGGGCTTCCGCAATCGGAAGAGACGGTTGCGTCTCGCATGCAAAAGGCGGGTTACACGACTGGCGGAATCGGTAAGTGGCATTTGGGCGCGGCGGCTCCTTTTCAGCCGAATAGTCGCGGCTTCGACTTCTTCTACGGCTTTCGTGGGGGCGGACATCGCTATTTCGATGTCGATTTGAATACGCGATTGCGCGAAGGGTATTATGCGGCTCTCGAGCGAAACGGTCAGCCCGAACCGCTTGATGGCTATTTGACGACCGCCCTGACTGATGAGGCAATCGGATTTATTGAAAGCAATCAGGATAAGCCCTTTTTTCTCTACCTTGCTTATAATGCTCCCCATGGACCTTTGGAAGCTCCGGATAAAATCGAGACTATGTATCAGGGAATTGAGGACGTTAAGCGTCGGACGTACGCTGCGATGGTTCATGCCTTGGACGATGAAGTCGGCCGCGTTGTGGATACGCTTAATAACCTAGGCCTTCGCAAGAATACCATCGTTTATTTCTTGAGTGACAATGGCGGACCTGAGCATGCGAATTCCTCAGAGAACGGTCTGTTGCGTGGAGGTAAGGGAGAGGTTTACGAGGGTGGGATTCGCGTACCCTTTATCGTGTCATGGCCCGGGCGGATACCAAAAGGTTCGGTAAATGATAGTCCGGTTATGTCGATTGATGTGATGCGTACCAGTCTCGAGTTAGCGGGAGCGCCGATTGACGCAAAACTCGAAGGAGTGAATTTGATGCCGTATCTGGATGGTTCGAATGCATCCGATCCGCACGAAGCGCTTTTTTGGCGCATGGAAAATGGAAAAGACTATGCCGTGAGAAGCGGGCCGTGGAAAATGACGAAGGCCCGTGACCAGAAAGGAGTGCAGTTGTACAATGTGGAAGAGGATATTGGCGAGTCTCGTGATCTGGCGTCTTTGAGGCCTGAGGTGATGTCCCGATTGACGGCATTGTACGGTTCTTGGAATGCCAAGAATATTGCGCCGTTTTTCCCGGGATATAGGGATTACCATGCTCGTATGAAAGAGGTCTACGCATCTATTTCGGCTCCAGTTTTGGAAGACGAAGACGCAATCGTTCCGAATCATTTGGTCGAATTGGCGTGGGCTTACGCGATCGATATCGAGAAGCCGCCCCCATTGGAAGATCACGGAGGCAAATACAGTCTGCCGGATACGCCTTTGACCTTCGATCGTAATCAGATCCTCGGTCGGGACCCAGAGACAAAGCAGCTTAGCGCATCCCCTGCGGATTGGTATCCGGGCGATCATCCGCCCATGCCTGATGTCGTGGCTCATGGCGCCTTTGATCGAAACGTAATC
The DNA here is from genome assembly GCA_018700525.1 of Opitutales bacterium. Taxonomy (GTDB): domain Bacteria; phylum Verrucomicrobiota; class Verrucomicrobiia; order Opitutales; family Opitutaceae; genus Pelagisphaera. The sequence goes on along the minus strand of JABITN010000053.1, from coordinate 21,411 downwards.
GCTTGCGCTTTGTGTCACTATCCGAATGGCAAAGGAAAGGCTGAAAACGCGAACCCGGCAGGTATGCCGAAGGAGTATCTCGTCCAGCAGTTGCTCGATATGCAGAACGATGTCCGCAAGAGTGCCGAGCCGCGCAAGAAGAATTATCAGACCATGATTGACATCGCCAAAGGAATGACGCCGGAGGAAATCGAAGCGTCGGCGGAGTACTTCGCTTCCATGCCCTGGAGTCGCTGGATCGATGTGAGGGAAACGAAGACTGTTCCTAAAACCTATTTTAGAGGAGGCCTGCATATTCCTCATGAAGGCGTCAAGGCGGGTATGGAGCCGATTGGAAAACGAATCGTGGAAACGCCGGTTGATCCGCTAGGAACGGAACTCATGCGTAACCCTAGAGCAGGATTCATTGCTTACGTTCCGGAAGGATCGATTGCGAAAGGCGAAGCTCTCGTACGTAGTGGCGGAGGAAAGACACTGCAGTGTGCGATTTGCCACGGAGAGCATCTGAATGGGATTGGAACCGTGCCGGGCATCGCATCACGCTCTCCGAGTTACATGGCTCGTCAATTGAATGATATCAAGCAGGGGACTCGTGCCGGGACTATGGCAGCTCTGATGAAACCGGTAGTCGAGAACCTGACTTCGGAAGACATTCTCAATATCGTGGCTTACACCGCGTCATTGCAGGTGCCTGAGTCGGAGAATTAGTCAAACTTCTCCATTTTGAATAAGGCTGCGCCGACAAATCTTATCTTGTATTCTGGAGGAAAGCGCCTTCACTTTAAGAAGTTTTGGCAAGGGGCTGTTCTTTGCCTTCCTCGCATTATTTCGTCATTCTATTTGTATTTATGTCATTGTCCTTCAACGGAAGCGTTGTCCTCGTAACGGGTTCGACCCGCGGTATTGGTAGAGGAATAGCGGAACAACTCATAGAAAAGGGCGCCACTGTTGCGATCCACGGTCGAGAATTGAAAATGGTGAAAACGGTATGTTCCGAGCTTAGTTCGGAGAAGGCATTGCCGTTCGCGGCGGATCTTTCCGATCCGGAATCGGCGGCGGATTTGGTGAAAGGTGTGTATTCGGAATGCGGTAAACTCGATGGCTTGGTTAACAACGCGGGCGGGGGACGCTCGGTAGCGTTTCGCGGTATTAAGTTGGCTGATTGGAGGGCGACTCAGCAGTTAAACCTGGAATCGACTTTCGTCGCCACGCAGGAGGCGTATAAATTGATGCGCAAGGCTCGCGGCGGCAGCATCGTCAATGTGGCCTCTATTGCCGCGCACGGTCCTGGCAACATGATGGGTGCCGACTATGCTGCTTCCAAGGCTGGCATCGTTAGCCTGACGCGCAGCTTTGCGCTTGAGGCGGCTCGATTCGGGATTCGTTGCAACGCGGTCTCGCCGGGTATCGTAGAGACGGACATGAGCGAGGGCATTGATGAGGAAACCATCCAGAAGATGGGAATCCCGTTAAATCGACTGGCGGCGCCGAAAGACGTGGCGAATGTAGTGAGTTTTCTTTTGTCCGAAGATGCGTCCTACTTGACTGGACAGGTTATTCACGTAGACGGGGGACAGTTTATTTACGGTTAATCTTATGTCATCCACTTCATCTCTATCATCCGGTCGTCGTCGCGTTGTTGTTTCAGGCATCGGAATCGTATCCGCTCTCGGCCTCGATGAGGACATGGTTTGGCAAAATTTGGTGGCCGGGAAAACGGGTATCGGAATGATTAAGTCCTTCGATACGGAAAGGCTCAAAACGCATATTGGAGCAGAGATCTCGGAAGGTTTGGTTGAGGCCAAATTGAAGAATTTGGGCCGCCGTCCGGTTGATCGTTCGGTCGATCTGGCGGTCGTAGCCACTCACGACGCTTTAGTCCAATCTGGCCACATCAAGGAAGGGGAAGAGCTTGAAGTGCAAGAAATCCCCATTATTTACGGTTCCGGTACGGGAACGATGCAGAGCCACGGAGCAGGCTATAAGACGTTGCACGAAAAGGGTGCTCATGCATTGCGTCCTTCAACGGTGCCGAAGTGCATGTACAACGCGATTTCCGGCGCGATCTCGATGCAGTTTCGATTGACAGGCACGAACTACATCGTGGTTTCCGCTTGTACGTCAGGGACGAATGCGATCGGCGTTGCCTACCGTATGATTCGAGACGGTTACGCGGATATGGTCGTGACGGGCGGCTCGGATGCGTTCTTTTTCCCGTTTTCCTATGGAGCATGGAATAATATCGGCGCCTTGTCTCGTATCGAAGATCCAGTGAAGGCCTGTCGTCCATTTGCAGCCGACCGACAAGGCACTGCGCTGGGCGAAGGAGCTGGAACGCTCATTCTCGAAGCCCGCGATGTCGCAGAGGCCAGGGGTGCCCGTATTCGGGGCGAAATTCTTGGCTATGGTGAATCATCCGATGCGACTCATTTGACGCGCCCTAGCGCGGACGGTCAGGCAAAAGCGATGCGAGCCGCTTTGGCAGAGGCTGGTGTAGAGCCATCGGATATTGCGCTTATCAATGCACACGGCACGGGCACGGTTGGCAACGATTCCTGCGAAAGTCAATCGATTCGCCAAGTTTACGGTGATGCCGCGGACGAAGTACCGTTAGTGGCCAACAAGAGCTACTTCGGTCACACGCTGGGAGCTTCAGGCGCTTTGGAATGCATTTCGGCTTTGCTTTCCATGGAAAACGGAATCGCGCCGCCTAACCTGAATCTTGAAAATCCGGACCGTGAGTGCAGGGTGAAGCTTGTCGGCGGCGCGCCGATACCTATCAAACGGGGTCCGATCATGAAAAACAGTTTTGGATTTGGCGGCGGCAACGGCGTCCTTATCCTCGGTCCCGCTGAATAACCCTGTCAAATAATCAATATGAGCGAAACATCGAAAGAAGAAATCATCATCGGGCAGCTGCGCGGCATTTTAGAGGAATCCTCAGTCAAAGATCAGGATTGGGATGCCTTTTGTGCTGCAACGACGATCGAAGACATCGGTCTTGATTCGCTTACGATTCTTGACTTGCTATACGACATCGAGGAGGTGATCGGAGTGCATCTCGAAGCGAAGCAGGTTCTCAAGATTTCGACAGTGGGCGAAATCGTTTCACTGCTCATCGCAGAAGGCGCTTGAAAGAAATCCGCTATTTTATCGAGTACTGCCTCGTCAGGCTAATACTCTTTTTATTCGACGCGCTACCGTATCGCTTCGCCTGCATGATTGGCATAGGAGCAGGTACGATTTATTGGTGGATCGACCGTAAACGGCAAAAGGTAGCCGTCGCCAATATTCTGAAGAGTGGAGTCGAGACGGACCCGAAGAAAGCTCGAGTAATCGCTAAAAAGGCGGTGCACAGCATGGCGATTCTCTTGGTGGAGTCCTTGCGTTCGAATGAGTTTTTGGAAGGAGACAAGATGTACGATCACCTCACCTTCGATATCCAACCAGATGTAATGGCAGCGCTCGAAGATCCGGATAAGGGGCTCATTATCGCTTCGGGGCATTTTGGAAATTGGGAAGTGGCGGGTCACTATATTTCGCGTTTCAAACCAGTGGCGGGCATAACGCGCAAAATGAATAACCCGCGAGTTGAGAAGCTCGTTAAGCAACGAAAATCGCGATACCGCTTCCGGCCAATACCAAAGCATGATAGCAATACGGCGCGTTTTTTAGAAATCTTGGACGAAAAGGAAATCCTCGCTTTGCTCTTCGATCAGCATGCCGGCAGCTATGGGCTGATGGTTCCATTTTTCGGTCACCCGGCTGTGACGTTTAAGACAGTCGCGATGTTGCACCTCGTGACACGTACGCCGCTCTGCTTCGCTTCCTGCAAGCGAGTTGGGCCAATGAAGTTCGAACTCAAGAGTTCGAATTTGATTCAAGTTAAACGGAGTGGAAATAAGGAAGAGGATTTACGAAACATCCTTACACAGCTGAATCGCGACCTGGAAAACGTAATCTGCGAAGATCCAACCCAATACCTCTGGGCCCACCGCCGCTGGCGGGATGATGACTAGGCTTAAAGATCGGCCGCGACCTTTACGCCTATAGTCATCTCCGCTCAGCTCCTTCGTGGGCAGTGCAGTCTTGCCTCTTTGAAAGGATTCCTGTTTTATTCGAAATAGTGAAGCTGCTCCATTACCCGGCTTTGCCAGCCTTACTCTTTGCTCTCTCGCTATCGCTTGCAGCAGAAGCCCAGTCATCCTCGCGCTATGCGGCGTTGGTCGATGTCGAGGGCTTGGGGGCGATTTCGTTCCCTAATTCGGGTGCTCCGGAGGCTCAGGAGGCCTTTTTCGAGGAGTGCTGCTTCTGCACAGTTCGAATTTAGCCCAGCCGCCGAGGCCTTTCGCAAGGCTCAAGAATACGATGCCGATTTTGCACTCGCGTACTGGGGCGAAGCGACGACCTACAATCATCCGTTATGGCGTCAATTCGATGGGAAGAGCGGACAGACTGCGTTGCAGCGATATCCGTCTGTTACGAACGCTTAATCCAACCTGAAATAATAAGTGAACACGCCGAATGAGGAGTTATAAAAGGAGTCGGAACATTCAATAAACCGGAGGGAGTCAAACCCGGCTTGCGAAAGTCAAAGATGAGGGAGTTGATGCGAACTCCGTGTCTCGTAAGGAACGTTGCAGGAAAATTGATTGAAGCGCTTTCTAGATCTTAAGATCCGAAACGAGCTGCATTCATTGTAGGGCTAGAATTGGCTAAAGCCAATTGTTTACATGCTCAGTTTAAGCTGTGGATGGTTTGCGACCAATACCTCCGGCTACGCTTTTGAGCTAGGACGGACGCTGCGGGCTTACAGCCTAACTGAAATATCCCGGAAATGTATTCCGGGCGTAAGATAGTTGACGCGTTGTTTGCGAGGGCGCGTTCTACTTTCTTTTCTTATGAACAAATACTCCCGTTTACTATCGCTTCTTTTCTTGGCTATTTCGGCTTCGCTGGTCTCAAGTGCCGCGGATCGGCCGAATATTCTCTACTTCTATGTCGACGACATGGGGTGGGGCTCCATCGGCCCTAACGGGCAGGCGGCTCGCGAGGCTAGGGGCCTGCCGCGCGTGTTGACTCCTAATCTGGATAAGCTTGCGGCTGCGGGCGTTAATTTTACTCGATCGTATGGAATGACGGTTTGCTCGCCGGCTCGGTCGTCTCAGCAAACTGGGTTTCATCAAGGGCACACCTTTGCCGACCGGAACGATCCGGATAATGCTAAGAAAGCGATACGGACTGATGACGTGACGATGGGGGATGTATTGTCGGATGCCGGGTACGTTACGGGTTATTGGGGAAAGTGGGGTTACGGAGGATCGAAGGATCAACCGAATCCGACTTTGGACAATATTCAGACTTTGCCGACTTCCCACGGTTACCAGCATGTTGTCGCGGAGCTTCATCATGTGCGTGCTCATACGTTTTTCCAGCCGACACTTTGGACTGCGCCAGCCGCGCCGGGGACAGTTGGCGGTCTCGAATTGAAGCCTAATTCGATGGCGAAGTATATGAATAACTCGGCTTATTCGAATACACCTGCTTTACAGAATCATCCTGATTATCCGGATACGGCATACTGCGATGACGTCTACACGTTTTCCGCTCTCGATTTCGTGAGGGATCAAGCTCAGAATTACAATGCGACAGGGCAACCTTTCTTTGGACTGATGGCCGTTCAAATTCCGCATGGTCCATTCCATGAGATCATTCAGTTACCTGAATGGGATGCGGCGTATCGCAACGATAAGAAATTCAAAAAGCTATCGGATCAATCTCATCATTGGGCAGCGATGGTGACGCGCATCGACGGGCATTTCGGGAATATTTTGGCCGCATTGGATGACCCGAATGGAGATGGGGATACGTCGGATTCGGTGGCAGATAATACGCTGGTGATTTTTACCTCCGACAATGGCGGCCCTGGCGCGAAGGTTGATTCGGTTCGTAGCGAATTGGACACCAATGGAGGACTGCGTGGCGCGAAAGGCTCGATTTACGAAGGTGGTATCCGGATTCCCACTATCATGCGTTGGCCGAGCAAAATCAACTCGAGCTCGAAACTGAAGCCGGGGACGAGCACGGATCGGATTATTGACGTAACGGATATGTTGCCAACGTTTAGCGAGTTGGCTGGCGTAGAAGCGCCTGTAGGAATTGATGGAGTCTCATCAGCATCGTTTTTACGGGGTGCTGGTGAGCATCGTACTAGAGACTTCCTTATTCATGAAGCCGGCAAGCACGCTTCGATAATTCAAGGTCGGTATAAACTGATTCGCTCTGACGACTCGCTTGAATTGTATGACTTGGTGGCCGATCGATCGGAGTCAAAAGACATTGCTTCGAAGCATCCGGGATTGGTGAAGGAGCTTAAGGCCCTTATGTTGGCAGAGCGCGTAACCGAGCCTCGTGGATTCGCCAATACGTATCATCAATGGACCGGCAAAAATGGAGCTTCGCTTTCCGATGCGGCAAATTGGTCGGACTACGTTTACGAAAACGCGGGGATAACGTACATGACGGATGACGGAGCGCCGCAGGTTTCGTGGTCGGCATTGATAGAGAATACGAGTGTGGCATCTTCCCAAGCACAGGTAGATGCGGATGTCGCATTCCTCGGATTGGAGATACGCGGCAATGCTAAGGCTTTTTCGCGGCAATTGGTGCGAGTGAAAGCGGGAGCGACTTTGTTGGGTCGGAACGAAGTTCGGCTTTCGGCAGGGAGTACGCTTGAGCTTCAAAACGCTTCGGTTTCATCGGAGCGTTGGGTTGACGTAAGCGAAGGCGGCCTGCTCAAGGGCTCGGGCGAAGTGGTGGCATCGCTTTACAATAGCGGAACGGTTGCTCCTGAAAAAGGCGGGCTGAAAGTGGCATCCGATTACAGCGAAACCACAGATTCCGTTTTGAAAGTCGATTTGTCGGGGAAGGGCACTTCAATGTTGACTGTAAAAGGAGACGCTCGATTGGCGGGTAATTTGAGGATCGCCTTAGGTTCCGGTTCGACGAGTGACGATTCAATCACGATTTTGGAAGCAGATTCTATATCCGGTTCGTTTGCTAATCCTGGCGGAAGAGTCCGTTCGAATGGCGGGCAACGATATAAAATTGGCTATACCGATACTGCGGTGACCTTGACGCCGATGTGGTAGAGGTTTCATAACAATGGTTCCGCAAGCGCGGGAAGACTGGCCGCTACCTTTCGAATAATTCAGGGTTTGGCGCGGGTACGCTGCTATTGATTGAGCTTTACCCGGTAAAATCGACGCGGACTTTCGATTCGCGTCGGGTTCTCGTCGATCCAGCTTGTAAAGAATTCAAGTCCGAAGATTTCATTTGCCACGGTTTCCCAGATGGGGGAATCCAACGTATCCGTGTATTGGATTTGATAGGACTGTCCGATGGCGCTTCGCCAGGAGATCGTTCGTTTACCACTGGATTCAGTAATGGACTCAATGCCTAGGAATGCCTCCTTGTCGGTGGGGCTTGTATCAGCTGCGTATTCTTGAGCATCGCTAGCGCGGTCGCCATCATGGTTGCTTATCGCGTTGGCGGTCGATAGGTCGCCGAAACTGAGGAATTCCCAAAAATCAGGTAAGTTGTCTGCATCTGAATCATCTTCAATTGAATAGAGTAGGGCAATTTCATTTGGCGAAAGCGCCTTGTTGTATATTTCAACTTCGTCGATGGTTGCGGGACCGAACCAGTCGCCTTGGTTCTGTTGATCTTCGCTATTAAATATGACTAGAGGGCTGTGCGTGCTATTGATTAGTCCATCGGGGACGTGCGAGGTCCAGTTTGAATTGATGACCTCTTCGTTGTCGATCCAAGCACGGATTACTTGATTTGGGCGGTCGATTACCATGGCGAGGTGATACCATGTCTCGGGCTCGATCGTCGGTGAAGATTCCCGGTCGAACTTTTCGGAATTTTGCCACAAATCACGTTGCAGATTGCCCGCGAAGCGAAATCGTCCGTCTTCCGTGTGCCCAATGAACCATCCTCCTCGGGGGTTCTCGAAACGGTTTGGGATTACGGTTCCTCCCTTGCAGATTAAGACTCCCTTTTCGGTAGGAACTTCTGCGTACTTCACCCAAAGGGAAACGCTCAGGCTACCTTCCATAGGGTCGCCCACTCCTTCGAAATCCGCGCTCGCGGTTTCTCCAATTCCCAGAGCTCGTTGGAGGGCGAGGGCTACTTTTCCAGGAGCGGACCCGCCGAATGACAAACCATTGGTGAGTTTCCCCGTAGTCTTATAGGGACCCGAATCTCTTGCTGTCTGTCCACTTGTCTCGTTGAATTGGATACGGGTGGCTAGTCCGTCATTGCGAACGTAGATCTTGGCGTAGCCATGTCGGTTGGTTAACCCGTTGGAATCGGATACGTGGTAAGCGAACTCGTCTTGGCCGAGAAAATCGCGTGCTGGAGTGTAGCGGACGATTCCGTTGGCCACGATCTCAATGGTTCCATTCCGATTGCTTTCGGAATCGACCCATTCGAGGGAAATCGTATCGCCGTTTCCGTCGTAATCGTTTTCGAGTAAGTCTATCTCAAGCGCTTCATTCATTCGCGTATTCGCCCCATCTTCCATGGCAAATGGAGGGAGGGGCGCTCCGTAATTGATTTCGGGAGCGGCCTCTTCCAAAGCGACATGACTATGATCGATGAGACGTTCGACAGTGCCTGCTCCCAGGCAGGACGCGGCACCTTGCATGGTGTCATCCCAGGAAGAGTGATGGCCTGCGCTGAATTGATGCCCGACTTCGTGCCCAAGCGAACGGGAGTAGGCGGCTGTTGTTCCGACGGTTCCGTACACTTTGTGGTTGGGGTCGTCAGCATCGAAGATATTTCCTGCAGCTCCTCCTCCGCCAGGATTTTTGAAACGTATTGCAGTATTGTATACGGCGCCGCCTGGAGCCAAAGTATTTCTCCATTCGGTTTGCCAACTGGTTTCGAGGGGTTCGAGTCGAATGACCACGGTGGTGATTTCCCATGCAATGCCCATGTCTCGGGCATAGAAAAAATCCGTATCGTTAACGCGTTGTTCCATGCGAGCGATTGTCGTATCGATGTCGTTGTCGAGATTCGCGTAATAATCATTCTTAATCTCGACGGCCAGTTGGATACGGCGCATGTGGTATTTGGGGACAACGTAACCTTTGGGGGTTGGGGAGGTCCTGTCGATGTCTAGCGGAATCGTTGTATTACCGGTGCCTGGATTTTCGGAACCATCGTCACCGCTGATTGCTATTGGTAGATTAGTCAGCCTTATGTTGATGTTTCTCCCATCGCTGAGGTTTGCGTTGAGCGTTCCGCTGGCTTCGATGTTGGCATTGACCCGCATGTCTGGGTCGTCTTGGACATGGCCTCGGTAGGTGCGGACTTCTGGAGAAGCTTGGTCTCGGTAGCCGTTTACGCTGTCCCAGACCTTGATCTTGTAGTTCGTGGCGGACCTTACGGAGCGTTTTTCGAGAACTAGTATTTCGCTATTCGAATCTCCATCGATGTCTCCTGCATCGATGATTAGACTGTCCGGGAGGGCGGCTCTCGCGGATTGGATCGCGAGCAGACTGATAATGAAGAGGTAAGTAGGGGAATTAAGGAGCATCGAATGAACGCGGCATTATCGGCTTTACATAGAATTGCTCCAGAGGTTATGCAATCATGATTTTGGAGGTGAACTTGCCTGAATCCTGGTGAGAGAATTTTCCTTTATTGAGTGCTATTGCAGAATCCACTCGAGTCTTTCGAGTAGCTGCGTCGAAGGGCGGCGTGGTTTTGCACTATTTTCCAATAACATCCGCGCTGATTTGATCAATCTGTTGGCGGGAAAATTATCCGTTCGAATTTTTAGCTTCGCCCAAGCAGCCAGTCGATCGTCTCGTACCTCGCTTGATCTATGATGGATCAGGGTGATGGTTCGAGCACAGCTAGGAGGACTAAGCTCTCGTTTGCTCTATGATGACGCTGGACTTCTGAAGAACTGGTTTTGATTATCTTCGCTGGTTTTTCAATGCCCCAACTTAATAAACGACACATGTGCTACCACACTTATAGATTCTCATTTGTTCTCATAATTGCGAATATCGCCTTCGGCCTTACCGCTACCGAGCACCCGAATATTCTCTTCATCGTGGCTGATGACCTTACTGCCGATGCCTTGGGGACTTATGGCAATGAGGTTTGCCAAACGCCGAATATCGATAGGCTTGCTAGGGAAGGAGTTCAGTTTGATCGAGCCTATTGTCAGTATCCAGTCTGCGGCGCATCGCGCGCTTCGTTCATGAGTGGTCTCTATCCGGAGACGACTGGGTTTCTGGGGAATATTAAGGCTTTGGGTAGCTATAAGGTCGTTAATCTGGATTTCGCTGAGCATCCGAGTATTGGCGGTTTCTTACGTCGCAATGGTTATGTATCTGCTCGCGTATCCAAAATATACCATATGGGTGTGCCTGGGGGAATTGAGGCGGGAGAGCCGGGTGGGGATGAGCCCGATTCTTGGGATCGAGCTTATGATGTTTGGTCGCCGGAAACGAGTAGTCCTGGAGTTTTCTCTAATTTATCGCCAAAGCTTTCCCATTGGGGGAGTGGATTCGTGAAGATTGCCGTTCCTGATGAGCTGGCATCGACGCAAGCCGATGAAGTGACGGCGACTCAGGTTATTGGTATCCTCGAGAATCGAGCATTGCATCGCAATAAGACGAACTTTCTCAAAGCTGGCGAGCCGCTTTTTCTCGCGGTTGGCTTAATTCGGCCGCATGTTCCATTGGTCGCTCCGGAACGCCTGATGAATCTCTATAATTCGGATAACGTGAAATTACCAGAAGTGCCGAAAGGCGACCTGGAGGATGTGCCGGTGCCCAATAGGATGAAGGCTAATTTCACTAATCATAAGATGACTGCAGCTCAGGCACAAGAGGCGAAGGCGGCTTATTATGCCTGCGTCACTTATATGGATGAGCAGGTGGGGCGGATTCTCGATGCGCTTGATCGCCTGGAGATGACCGACAACACGGTTGTGGTATTCATTTCCGATCATGGCTGGTTATTGGGTGAACATGACAGTTGGCAGAAATCGAACCTTTTCGATCCGGCCTGTCGCGTACCTTTGATAGTGCGAGCTCCAGGTTTCGAGAAGAATGCGGGTAAGACTGTTATGGCCGCTGCCGAGCTGATCGACCTGTATCCGACTTTTGCGGATCTGGCGGGATTGGGAGATGAGGCTCCCTCCATTCTGCAGGGTCATTCGTTAGTGCCATTGCTTGAGAAGCCGAATCGCAAGGATTGGGTGCGAGGGAGTAGTTATACTGTACTGGGCAACAAAAAGGCGGTTCACAATTCAATCAGATCAGGCCAGTATCGATATAGCTTATACAAAGGCGGCGAAGAAGAATTGTACGATCACCAGAACGATCCGGATGAGTTTACGAATCAGGCAAATAACCCCGAGTATGGGCCAGTAATCGGAAACCTACGTGGCATGATCCAGAACAGGATATCGGACGCTGCCTCCGCCAGGGATTGATTGGTTTCATTGTTGAATCTAGGTTGCGGCCGATCTCCGAGCGGCCATTTTGAACGATGTAGCCGTTCAGGTGTGGTCCCTGGCTGCTCGGCGTAAACCCAAAGAATTTCGAAAGAATTTTGGCCACAAAAAAGCACAAAATCCAAGCTCTGCTACCCTCGCTATAGCTCGGTGTTACCTGTTCAATGATTGGATTGGCCTAAGTTGGGTCTATTCATTGCCGAAGTTATAACGAAAGGCCACGGAACCGGATCTTTTGTGCCTTTTCGTTACCAAAAACACTTAGCTTAGCGTCTTTGAGTGAGGTTTCTTTTTTATCTCAGTTTAGTGAGCAATGTTGGCTTGCGTGCTCGAAATGTAAACCAATCGGAGTTTGACAGTTTCTGGAAAAAGGCGATAATTTTAGGAAATACTCGTTACTGCCATGAAGAAAGATCTCCCCTTATCCTCAATGAAAATGTCCCGACGCAACTTCGGGAAACTCTCCGCTGCAGGGGTCGCTAGCAGCGCATTTAGCTTTAGTATTCTTCCGAGCCATGCTCGGGGCAATTTGACCAAGCCGACGGTTGTTGGGATTGGTACGGGAGGTAAGGGCAAAACGGATATCACGCGTTCGCATGAAGCGGGATTCCAGATTGCGGGGCTCGTTGATACGGCTGATGCGACTAAGATGTCTTCTAAGGAATTGGAAAACAAACGGCTTAAGGGGGTTATTGATATTCGAAACCAGTACAAGGATGTCCCGTTTTTTACCGACTATCGCGAGATGTTCGATAAGCTCGGCGACAAAGTAGATGCCGTCATTGTCTCGACGCCTGATCACCATCACTTTCACGCCTCGGCAATGGCAATGCAGCACGGAAAGCACGTGTATTGTCAAAAGCCGCTGACTCATGGGATTTGGGAAGCTCGCACGCTCGCTAAGCTGGCTAAGGAAAATGGAGTTAAAACGCAGATGGGCAATCAAGCTCACGCGAACGATCACATGCGCCGCTGTGTTGAGTTGATTCGTGCCGGAATTATAGGCGAAGTCAAAGAGGCCCATACGTGGACGAATCGTCCGATTTGGCCTCAAGGATTCAAGACGCCGCCTGCGAAGGAAAAGGTTCCGCAGTGGTTAGATTGGAAGCAATGGATTGGGCCTGCTCCTTCGGTTAACTACAATGCGAATATTGCTCCGTTCGCGTGGCGCGGTTGGTGGGATTACGGCACGGGCGCATTGGGTGACATGGCTTGTCACATTATGGACATGGCATACTGGGCCGTTTCTCCGGATGCCCCAACTGCGGTTACGGCTGAGCAAGGGGGAGCCACTGATATTTCACCCCCGATTAATTCGAAAGTCAGCTGGGAGTTTCCTGCTAATCAGTACACGGGTAAACGTGGTTTTAAGTTTCACTGGTACGATGGCTATACCAACGCTGACTTCGATCGGGATACCTGGTCGCTTATAAAGCACAGCGAAGAATACAATCACCCTGATCCTCGCGCCTTGGATGGGCTGCCGTTCCAGCAGTTTGGCAGCGTTGTTATCGGGGACCAAGGCAAGCTTATCTTTAATCGGACTCATAGTCGATGGATCGTCCGTTCCCATAGCGGGATTGATGGATTCGATTGGCCTGAGAAATCGATTGCCCGTGCGAAAGATCAGGATCCGTATAAGGAATGGCATGACGCGATCACTGGTAGGATCGACCAAGCCGAATCGAATTTCGCCCATGCCGGTCCATTTACCGAAACGATTCTATTGGGCGTGATCGCTCAGAAAAATCCAGATTCGAAGCTCGAGTGGGATTCAAAGAAAATGGAAATTGCCGGACGTCCTGATCTAAACGGTATGATCAAGCGCGAGTATCGCAAGGGCTGGAATCTGAAGGTTTAGGAAGAGGACTTTCGATTTCGATTATCGTAGTGCCATCGCAAAATTCAGACTAGTAGCTAATGTAGCTACGTGGCGGAGTTACGGGGTCGTGACGTGATCGAGGTTCCTCTATTTTTATCTGACTTCCCGAAAACGCGATTTGGGACGTCTTGTGCCACCTTTACCCAACCGAAAAGGTTTTGGGCCGGGTCTTAAGGGTTAACCTGCAGCGATTTGATAAACAGCACGAGCGATTCTATCTGCGATTCCGCGAGTACGCCAGCGTAGCTGGGCATGGCGTATTCGCCTTTTGCGTATTGGGGGACGACCTTGGCAACAGGGTCGAGGATAGACTCGCGAAGGTAGTCTTCGTTTGCGATAATCGTTTCCTTTTTCCGATCCGCGAAGACGGTTCGTTCGCTGTTGAAAAGTCCACTCCAGCTTGGTCCGACTTTCGGCATGTCGGATCCGGTAAGCGAGTGGCAGGCGATGCATCCCTTTAGCTTATACAGCCGTTCGCCTTCTTCGATCGAAATGGGACCGTCCTGTGTCTCAATAATTTCTCTTGGAGTCAGGTCGACCGAGAGTTTACCGAAACCTTCATTGATCGGGTCGAAATTTGGAAGCGAGTAGGGAGTCGTATAGGCGTTTTCTTCGAATGCCTTGCCGTCCTCCGTAGCGAGGGACCAACCGATTCTCAATTGCATGACGGGTTTTATTTCCGGGATGCCGATAAAAATCTTCTTTCGGTCTTTCGATAGGTATGCGCTGCTGGGGCTAAGCCAGTCGACTCCCGCTTCGCCATTTGCTTTGTATTGGCCTGACCCATACTGGTAGGTGCGACGGTAACTCCAATTGGAGAGAGAGTAGTTGTTGGGGTTGATTGCGTTGTCTCGGTCCAACTGGATGTCAAAGCCCAGAAGAATGCCTTGTTTCATTGGAATGATTTCTACCGGAAGGGTGCTTTCTGCTTTAGTGTAGCGTATGCGGCTTATGCCGCCGAGGCGGTCTACGGTGGTGCCCCAACCGGCAACTTGAAATCCGGCGATGTAAAGCTGTCCGTCTTTGGGGTTAACCGAGCCATTTAGAAGGGGATGTTGAAAGTCGCTTGTAATGCTGGATACGGCTGCTTGAAGACGAGGACTACGTTCATTAAGCGTTATGTTGAATAGTTCCGGCCGATTGAATCCGATATGAACGAGTTGATTGTTTAGAGGGCCCATTTTAGCTCCATAGGTCCATATTTGAGACATGGCCGAAGCGTTGACTGAATGAGGTATCCATGTAATCGGTTCAGCAATCGGTGCAGGGTAGTTTTCTTGCTCATGTAATCCCTCGGAAAGGTAACCATAAAACTGACCGTCTTGAGCGATGTGCAAAGGCGTACTGGGTATGTATTGTCCTTCTTGATCGCTCGATGTTACCAGTCCTGTTCGTGGGTTTACTCCGATGCTTGGTTGCCGGAAACCAGAACCTAGGACGGTTGATCGTCGGCCATCTGCTGAAATGCGCAGGACACTGCCGTTGTGCTTCCCCAAAGTGGTGGCTTGTTGGCCGCCTTTGGCAATGACGAATTCGCCGTTTGGAGCGAGTCGTATCGTGCTTGGGAATTCGCGCATGTCGGCAGTTTGAGCGAATGCGTTGGAAAATAGCTCGTGAATGTCAGCCTCGCCATTTCCATTCGTGTCCCGAAGGAGCCAGATTCCATTTCGATCGAATGCGTAGATTTGATTGTCTCGAATGGCTACGGTCATTGGTTCGTGAAGGCCGGTCGCAAATCGTTTCCAATGAACCGAATCCAGTAATTCGCTGAGGCCATGAATCAACCAGACATCGCCTTCGATCGTGGGCATAACGCCGGTACCGTCTTTGAGAAATTGGATGTCGCTTGGACGGACATTTCGCTTCCATGGATTATCGAGCGGCAAGGCGATGTCGTCGACGACATAGGGGGCCTTTTCAATGGAAAGCTTGGCGCGTGTGATCGCTTCCTTCGGCCAGCGTACTTCCGCCGCATTTGTCGGAATTGCTCTTGGTTCTACGGAAGGGGCAGTACCGTTTTCGGTCAGAGTGACGCAAAATTGAATCGGCTTTTCGTGGGCGGGGACGCGCACGATCCAACGAGAGCGTTCTTCTATCAAGTTCGCGACTCGAGTTTCGTTGGATTGACCCAAAGCGACGCCTCCATCCGCGTTCATTCCGATTACGAGCATCAGCGATTGGTTGGATGGGCCAATTCCGAAATGTCGTTCGACGACGACGTTCCCATTGTATTTGGAAGTTGATATGATTTCGAGGATACGAGAGTTATTGCAGGTGTATTCCAATACGGCTCCTTGGTCGCTTAGCCGTATGGCTTTGAAGCGTCCTTGTTCTTCGCTTAGCGGACCGCGTCCGACTTCTTCGGGACTGGGAGCGGGTTGGCGCGGGTCGCCGAGCTCAAGGCGTTCACCGATCTGCCAACCCGGATAGATGCCATTGGCGAACCATACGTTACCAGCTGGTTTGGGTAGAAGTACTTGGCCACCTTTTGTTTTTCCTCCCGACGGATGATAAGATTTTGGGGCGAGCGCTTCAGGGGTTACAGACTTGCCTCGCCAAATAGCCGCTACTCGCAATAGGTCCGTGTCAAAGCAAGCCCAGCAATCATTGCCTAAATTTATGATAAGTCCTCTGGGGGTGAGATTGTCGGACGGGAATGCGTTGCCCACATTCCGAGCATCCAAAATGGAGGAGAAGAATGGCGTATCGGGTTCTAACCAATCGGCCCAAGGGCTTGGCTCTTTGAGCTGGGCGGCGTTGAGGAGAGGAGGGGCGAGGAGTATTACGCGGATTATGGGGTGAAAGAGTGTCCGAAATAACATTTCTCGATGAGCGTGAATGAGTTTTTAGGATCCCGCAAGATTACTCATTGGTTTCAGGGATTGATTGGGCAATCGATTGTTAGGATCCGCTTTACGGATACAGGTTGACTGACGCCGAATAGGTTTTTAAGGTCGATGTCTCCTTGGTTATTGCAAGTCCTCCTGTCGATTTTGTCGACCCTGACCAGTTCATGTGTTGTCGATCATGGGTTATTATTCCAGCGCAGAGATATAGCTCAATAGATCAGCGACGTCTTGTTTAGTTAGAATGTTTTCCATGCCATCGGGCATGAGCGATTGGCCAAGGCTTTTCATTCCGGCAACTGCTTTGCGTGAAACGGTTTTCTCGCTGCCTCCTACCATGCGGATGGTAACGTCGCTGGTATCTTCGTGGGCTATGATGCCAGATAGGGAATCGCCGTTGGTTAGGCTGAAGACGAAGGCTTGGTATTGGGGAGCGACTTCGGCATTCGGGTCGAAGAGGTTTTTGATGATGGAATCGCTTCCGGCGTTTTTGAAAGTGACCAGATCCGGTCCGACCGCGTATCCACTTCCATCAGGAGATTGATGGCAGGTGAAACAGGCTGCCTTTTGGTAGACGGCTTTGCCTCGTTGAGTGTCGCCTTTAAGTTCGAGAGCTGGTTGGTAGCGGTTGACGACGATTTCGCGAGAAATCGTTTGGTGGATGGGCAGAGCCTTCGCTGCTAAAGATTTTACGATTGCATCGCTATGGTTACGGAGGGCGGCAGCAGTGCTCAGGGGAATGTCAGATGGTGGAATCTTGGAGTTGCCAATGGCGGCGAGAAGAGAGTAGGTGCCAGTGGAGTTGGAAGTGAGCCTCGCGATTGCGGTGGTTTTTAGGTTTCGCGAGAACCTGTTCCAGTTGTCGATTAAGGGCTCCAGGTTTCTGGAATGGAGAGATTTAATGGCTAACGAGCGAATAGACTCGGGGAGGTTTGTATCCGAAATAGTTCTACGTATTGTTTTGGTTGAGTCGTTTGAGTTATCGAATGCGAGAAGTTCTAGGGAATTGGTTAGAGCGTTTTCTCGAGCTCGAGAGTTTGCGACGGTCTTTCGAGCGTCGGCGAAGAATGGGAGGAGGCGATTGTTTGAGTCTAATTGAGTTAGTTCACGATTGACTGAACGAAGTCCTTTTCCGAGTGCGATTAATAGGTTCTCGGAGTTTTTAGAGAGGCCGGTTGTGGCGATGTCGTTGATGATTTGGTTGATTGCGTGATTGTCTCCTGTCTTGCCGAGCATGTTTACGAGTTGAGCTCGGAAGGAGGGTTCGCTGTAGTTGCTATTCCATGATTCGATCAACGCTACTGTCGTCGTAAGTCGATTGAGCTCAAAGGATTCTGTCCAGGGATCCGATAGGTCGTAGTTTTTGGTCAGAGGCGTTTGGACTATAGCGTTTCCGGATTCGAAGGCGAGACGACGATTGATTGTGCGCTGCCAGCCTGAATCGCGTCCGAGCGAAAATGCGGGTCGCTTATAGTCCGTCGGAACAACTCTCCAGATCCGGCCGCGATCGTTACCGCGGTCGAGGTCGACGTGTTTCTTGATTCCTTGCGGAAGCGACCATGGGTGCTCGATGGTTTCGCGATACATATCGCAAATGTAGAGGCAACCGTCGGGACCGTTGGCGAAGTTTACGGGACGGAACCAATTGTCCCGCGAGCGGAGGAATTCGATATCAGATTCATCGCTTGGGCGTTCTGCGATTGGTTGCCTTTTTCCGGGCAAATTCCGGATGGTTTTTCGGTGAACGAGGTTACTGCCCGCGTCTCCGATGAAGGCATTGTCGTGGAATGAGGATCCATAGGCATCGCCCGTGTAGAGTGTGATTCCGGTTGCGGAGGTGAAGTAACCGGAGACGCGTCCACCGCCTTCTACCATTCCTTGAACAACTCCTGATATGCGCCAGCGGGTGCGTATGATGCGCCAAGGTTCGTCAGGGCTGATACGGAAGACCGGAGCAGCTCCGCCTGTCGCTGCGATACTGACAAGCGGTTTGGGAAGAGTGAAGTATGGATTGGCTTCGTGAGAAGCTCGCTCCCAGGCGACCCATTGGATGTGATCGGAATTACTGGACACGAATCGGCGTCCTTGACTGTCGAAACTCATTCCGAACTGGGCTGTTCCGTTTTCGGCACGAAGTTCGAGGGTTTTGGGATCGAAGGAGAAATCCGCTCCTTGGAGGTTTACGGCTTCGCTTTTCGGTTGATCGGGACGGCGAACGATACCACCGTTTCGTGCGGTTGCTCCCCAGATGCGGTTGTCGGGTCCCCAGGTCAAGCTGTTGACGAGAGCTTGCATATTCAGTCGACTTGCCGTCGCCCCGAATCCGGTGAAGACTGTTTTCTTAATATCGGAAACGCCGTCACCGTCCGTATCTTTGAAATAAAATATGTCGGGAGATGCGGCGACGAAGATTCCTCCATCATAGCAGCAGACGGACGTGGGCCACTTGAGGTTTTCGGCGTAGATTGTGGCTCGGTCGAAAACTCCGTCATCGTTATCATCGACAAGCAGTTTAATGCGGCCAAGGGCATCTTCTCTATGTTCTGAGTATCCGCGCATTTCGACTGCAAAGAGGTGCCCGTTTTCATCGAACTCGATATCGATTGGATCGACTACAAGGGGTTCGTGGGCGGCAAGCTCCAGCTTGAATCCAGGTCGAATCTCAAAAGTCGCGAGTGCATCGCTCGGTTCGGTTACGGGGATTCGCGAGAATTCGTTTGGATCGGCTTCGGGTTCGTCCTGAGTGAGCGACGCTGATAAGGGGCAGAGAATTGAAAGGGCTAGGAGAGAAAATCGATTCATGAATACGTTTGATGACGTAGCGGTAAGAACTCGCTAGTTGGTTTTTAGTTACAGTGGGTTCGCTGAGTAATGATTTTCTTGTTGTACGCTAAAATCCGATTCTGCAAGTACTTCCTGGCTTGTTTCAAGGCTACCGCAGTGCGAAGGATACAACACCGTATAAGCACCCTTTTGCAAGCACTGCATTCGCACTGTAAGGTGGTTACACAATAACGAATGGTATCTTTAATAACCATCTAATGAACCCCGATTCAATCATGAAGTACTCCTCCAAATTATTGCATAGAGTGTTTTAATCGGCACTACAGTCGTCGACGTCTTTGTTCAATCGCTATTCGTTGCTTGTGAAGATAAACTCTATGGAGGTTTTGGCGACTATGAACGATCTATAACGATCGATGTCGCAGCGGCGCAGCAACTATTCAATCAAGGAGTACGGCTGTTGTATGGTTTTAATCACGACGAGGCTATTCGATCATTGCAAGCAGCTGTGGAGCGAGACCCTAAAACTGCTATGGCGTGGTGGAGTATCGCTTATGCACATGCAATGAATATCAACGACTCGGAGATGAGCGACGAACGTTCAAGGTTGGCTCGCGAAGCTTCGAATGAAGCCTTGGCACGAATGGATCAGGCAACTCCAGTGGAAAAGGCTTTGATCCGGGCGGTTTCCGCTCGGTGTAAATATCCGGCTCCGGATGATCGTTCTGGATTGAATCGGGATTATGCCGACGGTATGCGAGCAGCTTACCATGGATTTTCAAATGATCCGGATGTGGGCACACTCTTTGCCGATTCGCTTATGATTGTCTTGCTCTTGCTGGGGTGAGGAACTTTGGTTGCCTTTCAGGGAGTTCAATTATGAGTAACGAAGAATTAGGTAGTTCAGGATCCGTTTCGCGCGATCGGAGACGGCGCTCGGAAAAATCCAGTAAATTGTCGGGGATTCTTTTTGGAATGTTCGTCCTCGCTCTAATTGCTGGGGGAGCTTGGTATTGGACTCAGGTTTTAGTGCCGCAGCAGGAAGCAGAGGCTCGTGAAGAATACGACCGAGAGACAATGCGCGTTTCGAAAGATCTGAGTTCGAAGGTAAGGCAATTGACCGAGTGGAACGCGGAAGACGTGTTGGACCGCTATTCGAATGACATTGATCGTTTGGCACTTCGCGAGAGAGTTCAGGAATCGCTTGTCGGGGAGCTTGCGGGGAAAGTGGACGGTTTAATAATTGTAAGAGCTGATCGAATACGTCGTTTCGAATCATTGCTCGAGGAAATTCGAGAACTTCCGTTGGATAGCTCCAGCGAGAAAGTAATGGCGTATGACGAGCGGATGAAGAAGGCTCGCGGCGAATTTGAAAAATCCCTCGGACTGAAATTGAATGCGGTATGGTCTGAGCACCGGAAAGCGATTGTTGCATCATTTCCAAGTCAGAAGCCGGGTGAATTGACGATTAGAACGGATCCTTCGAAGGCCACGGTATTCATGGACGGAAAGCTACTGGCCACCACTCCGTTTACGGTGGGTAAGGTGCGACCTGGGGATCACATGCTTCTCTTGAAAAAGCCTGGTTATAGGGATAAGAGCGTTTCGATCGTTATGGAGGATTCGGGAGAAATGGATCTCGGTATCCAAAAAATGGAAGCCATCGTTGGAGACGCTCGAATTCGAGTGAAAGGCGGAAAGTCCAAGGATCGAATTGAAGTCGAAATCGAAGAATTTTCGGAGCCGTCGACAGTAGGCGGATTGGAGATTGTGGCTGGCTACCAGTATTTCGAAGGCAGAGAGCATCTCGTTGAATCGTTACTGATTGGACAATATACGATTATCGTTTCCCGAAATGGAGACGTTGTTAAGCGGGAAGTGTTTGTCGTCGAAGAAGGGAAAACGAACGAGGTTTTAGTGAGGCTTTAGTTTGCTTCGGATTGAGTATGAAAGATTTGCCCACGAAGGGCACTAAGATCACGAAGGAAGCTTTGGAATAGGGCAAAATTATTTTAACTACTGATGACGGTGATGATTGGGTTGCGAACTTGGACGAATGCTCTGCAAGAATCATATTTGTGTTCATCAGTGTAATCGGTGGTAAGAATCTTTAGTTGGGTCTATGCTGCTCTATGGTCCTTTGCTTTTATGAAGCGCTTGGGCTGATAGAACGAAACTCACTATTTCGTGGCCCAATTTTGATGCACGAGTTTTCGCAATTGCTGGATCGTTTTTGAATATTCGTTGGAATTGGCGAGGTTGTTCATTTCGGTGGGGTCTAAAAGCTGATCGTAGAGTTCCGTTCCTTTATCGCCTTGGTTTCCCCATTCGATATAGCGCCAGCGGTTGGTACG
>JABITN010000165.1 GCA_018700525.1 Opitutales bacterium | reverse complement strand
CGAATAAGGCATCCAATTCATAGGTATCAGCAATTTCTTGGTACTGCTTATCTGCCAGCGAACGAACGAAGCCGAAAACTTCATTTCGAACCAATCGCGTAAACGAATTTTTTCCCTGCGTAATATCGACGGGACGAGCCCGTTCCAGCAGCTCATCGTCCTCGGCAATACTCACTTCGTATTCAGGGTTTCGCATCAATTCCCATTCATCAATCAAACTGGAATCCACGCGTTTCAGAAGGGCTTCAATATAGGCAATGATTTCCTTAACATCTTCTGTTTTATTAGCCGGCGGAATCGTATTCTCCAATACGCGATAAACATTCGTCAAATGACGCAGCAGCAAACCCTCCATTCGAGGCAAGCCGTACATCTTAATGTAATCCGCGAAATTCGAATACCGCTCGAACATTTCGCGAGCAATCGATTTGGGCTTTATATTCTCTTTGCCAATCCACGGATGGAGACGGGCGAATGCATTGAAAGTCTCGTAGATAAAATCGCTCTCCGGTTTTGGATACTCCATAGCATCCAATCGCTCAATACGTTCATCATATTCGATCCCCTCGGCCTTCATTTCAGCCATTTTATCCGTCTTCAGCGTATCGAGTTGCTTGCGCAAAATCGCGTCAGGATTCTCCAAAATGGATTCGACCAAACTCAAGAGCTTCAACGCATATTCCGGATCATCCTGATCCAGCATCGCAACTGTATCGAGACAGTATAGAGCCAATGTTTGATTGAGAGAAAAATCGTCCTGCAAATCGACATTGACGCTCAATTTCTGGCTATCACTTCCCGGCGGAGCAATCTCGATAATCTTGCGATCCACCAAAGCCCGAAACAATTGAAACCCTTTTTTGCGCAACCCTCGTTTCGAAAATTCCGTATTATGGCAACCATCGATCAACGACCGCATAGCCCGGCAACCATCGCCCTTGCGACTTAGCACATTCAGCAACATCCCATGCGATACCTTGAACCGTGACTCCAACGCTTCTGCCTGCGCCGATTGCAGCCGCTCAAAAGTCTGCTCGTCCCAGTGCACGTATCCACGTTCCGGTGGCTTTCGCTTCACCATCTTACGCTTTTTCTTAGGATCATTCGCAGCCTTCGATTCCAAGCGCTTATTATCGATCACATGCTCAGGAGCCAATGCCACCACAAAGCCGCGATCATCAAACCCCTTCCGACCAGCCCGCCCGCTTACTTGGTGAAAATCGCGAGCACTCAAAATGGATGTTTTAATTCCGCCATACTTGCATAGCTGAGTAAATAAAACCGTTCGTATCGGGACATTCACGCCGACGCCTAACGTATCCGTTCCACAAATAAACTTAAGCAATCCCTTTTGGGCGAATTTCTCGACCAGCACTCGATATTTCGGAAGCAAACCCGCGTGATGCAGGCCAATTCCACTCGAAAGGTACTTTTTGATCTCCTTGCCAAACGGACTGGTGAATCGGACACCACGAAGTTCCTCCGCAAGAACCTTCTTTTCCTCTTTCGTGCAGGGACTAAGGCTCATCAAGTTTTGAGCCGTATCGGATGCGGACCGCTGTGTAAAATGCACGATGTAAACTGGGTAGCGATTCAAATTCCCCAGCTTTTCCAAAGCCTCAGTCAACGGAACCTCCAAGTATTCGAATTCCAACGGCACCGGACGCTCGTTACTCGAAACCGTCACGCACTCTACTCCCGTTAGACGCTCCAAGTCCTTACTGAAAAAATGCGTTTCCCCCAATGTCGCCGAAATTAAAAGAAAACGACAATGCGGCAAAGCCAGAAGTGGAACCTGCCACGCCACGCCACGCTCATGATCAGAGTAGTAATGAAACTCATCCATAATCACGTCATTCACCCGCGCATTCTCTCCATCGCGTAACGCGATATTCGACAGAATCTCCGCTGTGCAACAAAGGATAGGCGCATTTTGATTCACGCTCGCATCCCCCGTCATCATGCCCACGTTCTCCGGCCCGAAATCCCGACAAAGCGCCAAGAACTTTTCATTCACCAAAGCCTTGATCGGACAGGTATAAACCGAACGACGTCCCAACGAGGCCGAATAATAATGCATCGCTGCCGCAACGAGCGATTTCCCTGATCCCGTAGGCGTATTAAGAATAACATGCTTATCACCGTACACCTCCAAGATTGCTTCTTCCTGAGCCGGATAAGGATCAATTCCCTTCACCTCCAAATACTCCAGAAAACGCTCTAAAATAACGTCCGAGTCCTTAGAATCAAATTTGGGCTGCAAGGGAAAATCCATGGAAGACCCGAAAGCATCCCCCACGAACGAATTTGAGCAACCTTGAAATCAAACGACACAGATAGACGATACCTTTCAATTAACCAACATTTTCATATAGATTGCAGTGCGAATTCGATTCCTTCAACTTCTCGAATATCCATGCTAAAGCCATCCAATGCTCCGCCAACTCCGACTTTCAAAATTCAGTACCCACCATCTTAAGGTCACTTCTTTGATATTGATCCTATTCTCCGCTTGCTCACCACAGGAGACTCTTTCGCCAGAAGAACGCGTTCAGGCCCAAGCGGCTTTCGAGTCCTGCTTGATTTGCCACAGCGCCCAGGAAATGCAGCGCGGCCCTATCGTTGACGGACTTCCAGCTTGGTACGCCAAACATCAGCTCGAAAAGTTCCAATCCGGCATTCGAGGACAGGTCCCCAAAAATCGTTCGGAACACTTAATGGGATCTGCCCGAGATCGATTCGTCGATCCCGAGACCATCAATTTGCTCTCCCGCTACATCGAAAGTCTCCCCCCAAAAAACCATCGAAAGGTGGTTCGGGGTGATAGCGAAAAAGGGAAGCTTGCCTACGTTTCCTGCATCACTTGCCACGGTACAAACGGCGAGGGCAATACCCTCCTGAAATCACCACCGCTAAACATCCAAGAGGACTGGTACCTTCTCGATCAATTACGCAAATTCGCCAAGGGAGCTCGAGGTTACCATTCGGATGATTTCACCGGCCAGCAAATGGCTGCGGCATTAAACGGATTAGACGACCAAACACTCAAAGACCTGATCGCCCACATTCAGACTTTTCAAAGGTAGCGGTCGATCTCCGAGCGACCATCAAAGTCATGATCTTCAAGATATGGCCGCTCGGAGATAAGCCTCGACCTATTAGGAAGCCACAAACTCTTGCAGAGCTGATTTCAGTTTTGGATAAGCAACGGTAAACACGATGATCAACGGCATCATGCCTAGCGTCGATCCGGCCATCAAAACAGCTTGGGGTGAATTTAAACTACTTCCAAACAAAGCGGCCAGGCTTAACGGCAAGGTACGTGCAGAATCGCTATGCAGTATCAGCAAAGGAATCACATGAGCATGCCAAGCTAGTACGAAATGAGCAAATCCAAACGCGATGAGAAATGGTTTCAGCAATGGCAATACCGTTAAGAAGATACGGCATTCCGACGCTCCCTCAATTCGAGCGACATCTAGAAGTTCTCGAGGAACCTGACGAAATACTCTGGTGAAAAACAAAAGCCCCAACCCGCTAACTAAGCCCGGCAAAATCACTCCCACAGGATTATCGAACAACCCAACCTCGTTCACCCAAATAAACAACGGCAGAGCCATCATCTGAACGGGTACAAGTACAACCAACACGCCAATCCCTATCCACAAATTGCGCGAACGAAAACGGTAGACGCCTAAAACGAATCCCGCCATCGACGCCAACAAAGTTCCGCCGACTCCCTGAGCAAGGGCGATGAAAATCGAGTTAAACAAACTTCGTCCGAAATTGAAGAACTCCCCTTCAATCAAAATCCCATAATATTCGCCTGTCCACTGGATTGGCCAAAACAAACTTGTGTCGAATATTTCACGATTATCCTTAAAGCTACCCAGAAACATCCAAAATAATGGATACAAAAAGACAAGAGCCACCCCGAGCATCGAGACGTTCGCCACAGTTTTCCCGATAGTCTTCAGATTCATGCTCCACCTCCTTTCCAAAAGGCACGCGGGGCGAACGCGATCAGAAATAACATTCCCGCCAACCACGGGACAATTGACAGACTGACCGCCGCGCCACTGCCGAAACCGCCACCCACAAATGCTTTCTGGTAGGCGTACGAAACAAGCAACAATCCCGCATCGTTAGTCCCACCCGATCCGCCAAACAAAACGTACGACCCTGCGAATTGAGCAAAACAATCCACCACAAGATAGATCAAACAAAACAACAATGTAGGAGCGATAAGCGGTAAAGTGATTTTTGTGAATCGTTGCCATGCATTGACTCCATCAATCTCTGCCGCATCGAGCACGTCACGCGGCCTCGCATTTAAAGCGCACAGTAGGAAAAAGGTCATAAAGCCTGTCCATCGCCACGCCGCTTGAACGACCACAGCAGACAAAATATAGTCGGGATCGGAAAGCCAATTAATCGTTTCGAATCCGAGTGGCTGGACCACCCACTGATTCAAAAGCCCTTCCTTGCCATGGAAAACCAGTAGGAACAATAGAGCGAGCACAGTCGGAGGACAGAGCCCCGGAACCATGAACGCGAAAGTCAACGGACCGCGAATCCTCCCCCAGCAGAGCCTCAAAGCATGGGCCGCCAGCAAAGCGAATCCTAAAACGAAAGCTACCGTCGCTACTGTAAAAAGCACTGTATTCCAAACAGCCCTCCAATAACGCGGATCGCCCCAGAGAGACAAATAATGCTTGAACCCAACGAAATGAGAATCGCCCCAAAGCGTGTCCGATTCAAAACTCAGACGCATACCCTGAAACAAGGGAATCGCCCAGAACATGACAAGCAAGGCAAAGAAAGGAGCCGCCAATAAAACCCGACCCCAAGAAACACGAAACTTCCCTTTTGCCAGGTCCATAGATCCTTGCGAACTATAAAATAAAGTAGCCCAGAGTTTTAGCCTGAGTCCGTTCAAATGGACCCGATTATTCAGACTAAACCACGGAGCTGCCGACTCTAGTCTTCGTCAGGCGGTCCACCACCGCTTTCGAGTTGCTCCTTGAATCGCGTCAGCGATGAACGAGCATCGCCTTCGCCGTACATGATGCCACTCAACAATCCTTCGCGAATCATGAACACCGCCATCGGACGCTTCGGATTCATCGCGATGCGAGGAATATCAGGAGCAAGCTCAACGAGAATTTGCCCCATCGAATCGTATCCGAAAAACGGTTGCGGTTGCAGCAAGCGAAGATCTTCGAAAGCAGGCTTGAAAGCAGGAAAGCTGTTCCCCTGAAGGAAACGCTGAGCATTCGCTTCGCGGTTGGTCATCACGAATTCGACGAATTCCCACGACTCGTCGATCACTTCGCTTCCCTTGTAGATTACCAAACCCTGCCCTGCGAAAGTCGATGTGCGAACGGAATCCGTTTTCGTTTCCTCGTCGCGCCAAGCTGGCAGAGGCATAATCCCCCATTCCCCTTCCAATTCTGGCGAAAACTGCTGGATCATATCCAGGCCATACCAATCGGCCCCGACAATCGCCATGATTTCGTTATTAGCCACATCGCCACCAAAAAATACTGGATCGAAAATCGTGCTGCGATCCGGCATCAATCCCACTTGAGACTGAGCCAATTCTCCCAAGAACTCCAACGTATCCACCGCCAGGTCGAAATCCGGTAACACTCCACCGTCTTCATCAAACAAATGACCGCCGCGCTGGCGCAAAAGGATACCGAAGTAACTCGGATCCAATGCCAAAAACGATTGATTTTCTGCAACAAGATCCGCCCCGATTCGCATAACATCGTCCCAAGTCTGAAACTGACTTGGAGACAGGCTGAACTGCTCGAACAAATCCCGACGATAGTACAAGACAACCGCACTCAGCGATTGCGGCAAACCGAGAACCTTTCCGCGATGGCTAAACAGTTCTAATCGTTGCGGCAGAATATCCACATCCAATTTCGCTTTCTTCACGCGATCCGTCAAATCGACGAACGGCGTATCCGCTCCCTGCAGGTACATGCCGAAGAACACCTCATCCAGCTGGACGATGTCCGGTGTATTGGTCTGCGTTTTGAATGCAATTGCTAGCTTGTCGGGCATCTCGCGAAACCCAAATGCTTGCACATTCGCCGCGAAATTCGGATCGACCTCCTTTTGGTAGAGGCGAACCATATTATCGTAGTAAATCTTATCTTGCTGCGAACTAATCCAGATATTGACCGGCTCCGCTCCCAATAGCCGGGAAAGGCAAGCCAGCATTGCGAGGAGCGATGCTGCCATCGTTCGAGAAGCATTTCGTTTTAAAGTCGTATTCATAACAATTCGATTTTCCCTGATAGGCACTATCTAGGATGACGTCGAGATCGAACATATTGGACAGGCTAAAACCATACCCTCTTCCAATTTATTCTGTATTTTCGACTCGATCGAAGTTATTTTCTCCCCTTCCTCTGTAAGTCAGCTAGCTTTTCCCGCTACGATGGCTGAAATCGGAAAAAACAATCGTCTCGTTATTTTAAAGGAAGCCCCGCACGGACTGTACCTTGACGGTGGCGATCATGGCGAAATTCTATTACCCAAGGCTCAAATCCCAGACTGGGCTTCGGTTGGAGAAACGTTATCTGTATTCGTTTATTGCGATTCGGAAGATAGAATTATTGCAACAACGAAGACACCCCTAGCCACAGTTGGTCAATTCGCTTCTTTGAAAGTTGTAGAAGTGAATAGTAAAGTCGGCGCTTTTCTTAATTGGGGACTTGAAAAAGACCTGCTCCTCCCATTCCGAGAGCAAACGCAGCGCCTCCGCGAAGGATCCAGGGCCGTGGTGTACATAAACCAGGACCCGCACAACGACCGAATCGTCGCCACCGCTCGCATACGCCGATTCGTCAGTCCATACAAAGCTTACTATCGAGTTGGTGACGCCGTCGACCTGATCGTCTTCAAAGAAACACCCCTCGGCTACAATGCCATCATCGAAAATGCCCACATCGGATTGCTCTACAAAAACGAGCTATCCGGGCCACTCGAACACGGGCAACAATTTACTGGATACATTAAAGAGATGCGTCCCGACGGCAAAATAGACCTGAGCCGAGACGCCGCTGGTTATCGTCGCGTGCTTCCGGTAGCGGAAGACATTTTCGATACCTTAGTAGATGCTGGTGGACGACTACCATTCAGCGACAAATCGCCTCCTGAACAAATTCGCGAAAAATTCGGAATCAGCAAAAAAGCATTCAAGCAAGCGATCGGCTCACTCTATAAACAACGCCGTATCGAAATAAAAGACGACGGCATAGAATTAACAAAACCCGAAAAACCAACCGACTCCTCAAAGGAGGCTACAGACCCTTAAAGTAGGAATCCAATAAGGTAACGGGGTTCTTTTTCCGGCACGAAGATGACCTGTTTTCGTTTGCTCTTTCGCCAGAAGCTTCGGTTGAAGCGATCGCCTGCCCACCCTGTCTACTCTTAGCCAAAACACGGTTTGGCTGAGTAAACGGAATCGCATTAAAATCAAGCTGCGGAATCAATTCGTCCAACATCCCATAACTGCTTTGGGCCACACCTAAGTCCCCAATCACCCCCTCATCAATCTCATTTTCGATAATATCTGCCATCGATTCCTCCTTAGCTTTCGCAGTAACAGCCACCTCAACCTCAACGGAGGCATCCACAATAGGGTTATCCATTGCCACAGGATACTTTTTTGATTCTACCAAATCCCCACCGCTCAATTCGTTCGAAACCTCAAAAGCGATCGCATCCAACGGCCTTTGACACATCACTTCCCGACCTAATTCTCGCGCCAATTCCGACAGGCGAGAACTCCGCTTTCTACGCCGCAAAACGGTCTCTATTATCGAATGATCTTTTGAGTTGGTCTCCATATCCGCCCAGCCCTAAGATATTGGAACATTCGCATTTGTAAACAGCAGGGTATCAATCTGCTTTCAAAGAATTGTTAAACATTAATTTCGACCGAAATTATCCCTCTATCAGGCCAAGAATCGCCCCCTTGGGCCGACCTAATTAACTAGGCCTAACCACCAATAGATTAGTATGGCAGTAAAGATCAGTTTCTTGAATCTGAAAGGAGGGGTCGGGAAGACGTCTCTCCTCGTTAACGTAGCCTCCTGCCTCGCCTATATGGGTAAACGCGTTCTTGTCGTCGATTTCGACGCTCAAAGTAACTCAAGCATATGGCTCATGCGCCTAGACCGGTGGAATGCGCTCGGAAGAAATCCAAACAATTTCATCCTAAGCGCGTTCAAAGAAGAAGGTGCAGACCTACGCCAATGCATTCAAAAGGATATTATTCGCAATGCTGACGACGAAAAAGTCCTCAGCGGGCTCGATCTGATTCCAGCAAGCTTTCGCTTAATGGATCTGGAACACGAAGTATCCAACCCTTGGGGAAAGCCATTTTACGCTCATTTCCAAGAAGAACTCACAGAAATCGAAGACAAATACGATTACATCTTCTTCGATTGTCCGCCGAGCTTTTTCATAACATCACAATGCGCCATTTTTAGCAGCGACCATATTATGGTTCCCGCAAACCCAGACGCACTCAGTATTATTGGGTTTCACTTGCTCGTAGACAAATTGGAGAGCTTTAATAAGCAAAGCTATCGTTGGCGTCAGGAACTATCGGTCCCCGAACCGCAGATCCTCGGAATATCACTCAATGCCGTGAAGCTCGGAACCAATATCGAAATCCCAATCGAACGCTTCAATGCTCAGATCGAACGATTCGCGGCCCAAGGCAAAATCCCCGAAACCGCTTGTATCTTCCCCGAGTACATTCGCCATTCCGTCTCAATCGGTCGTGCGGTAATGCAAGGCCTACCCATGGTCTTGATGAGTAAACGAGAAGCATCGATGACGGTCGCAGAAGACTACATCAAGACAGCTCAACGTATTGTCTCCCTCACGACGCAAGAGGCAGCTGCGACCTTTGGTTCAAACTAAAACAGCTTCAGGTCGAAATCCAACCGATTTCGATCTTGAGTTTTCAAAAGCTCTCGTATTTCTTTCCGCCTCCTTTCGCATCAGCGTTAGAATGTGGGGTAGTAGCTCAGTTGGATAGAGCACCTGATTTCTAATCCGGCGGTCGGGGGTTCGAATCCCTCCTACCCTACCATTCCAATACGTCATCGCCGAAAGGTACCGCAGGCTACATCGATTAATTGACGCAGACACAAAAAAGGCGGCTTCGCACCGCCTCTTGTTTCTGACTGGCTTAATATGCAGACCGGCTCAGCTCGAAGAATAGCCTATTAGTGCGAATGAGCCAGAGTGTATCGTTTCTCCATCATCTCGGCAAGCGACACCCAATTCTTCCACGCAGCCCTTAGCTCCTTCTTCAATTGCTTGATCTCAAGCAACAGAATCTGTCGGCGCTCCTCGGTGGCGACCTTCAGTTCGCGATAAGCCTTGGTCAATTCAGCCGCTTTGATTTCATAGTTCTTGGAAAGCTCTTCTAGCTTCTGTCTCAGCTCCTGGGCGGTCTCATCGATTTCATCGCGAATCCGATCAAGAAACATGCGCTTATCGTTCTTTACCAATGTTTGCTGAATACGAAGATTATTATACCAACGCAAATTGCTGACCAAACCAATTTTCGACGAAGTCCAAATCAACCATTTGGTAGGATCGAAGTGATACCAACGAATTCCATTCCGATAGTCATTCGCGATCGTGTGGTGATAATTATGGTAACCTTCCCCAAAGGTTAGCACGGCCAAAACAGCGTTATCAGCCGCAGTTTGCTCCTTCGAATATGTCCGTGAGCCCCATATGTGAGCCAGTGAATTGATAAACCAAGTACAATGGTGAATTGTGAATATCCTCAAAAGCACGCAGCCAACAAATGAAGCCATCGGCGACATAAACAGACATCCAACTCCAAACACTGCGGCATTCACACCCAAGAAAATCCATTTGTAATGTTTATGCTGAAACATAACGCGCTTATTCTTCAACAAGTCCGAAACCAAACGCTCATCCAATGGAATCGCTTCGCGAACGAACAGCCACATAACATGAGCGTACCAAAAGCCTTGGTTGATATTGTAAGGATCCTTCTTGGTATCTACGTGACTGTGGTGGATGCGGTGATCGTTCGACCAGCTTAGCGCGGACATCTGTCCAGCCAAAGCGGACATAAATAGCCAAAACCATTCGTAAGCCGGACTCGCGGCGTAGGTTTTGTGGGCGAACAAACGATGATGTCCAGCAGTAATCGCAAATCCAGACAGAATGAAAGTGCCGAAATACAGAGCGAACGTTGCTCCATTGAATTCACTGAAATACAACGGCAGCAATACAAGAAGCAGTACGTGGTAGCCGGCTATAGTCGCGAAAGTTCCCCAATTTTTAATATGCATTTTGGTAAAAAGAATTTGTTTAAAGGAGAATATGTTCAAAAAGACCACGAATAACTCGTGGAAAATTGATATTTAGCAACCTTTCATAGCTTTTTTGATTATTTTTTCCGATAAATTTATTTGCTCGGTTGCCATGCAAGAACGTCCGCATACTCCACATCGCCTCCAAAAAGATCCAAAGCGCTCCCAATCGTCAAGTCGACTCGCCCCGAGCCCAAAGCTTCCACTAAACCCATGTCATCCAAACTTCGAACTCCCCCAGCATAGGTCGAAGGTATCGGACTCGATTCGCCCAACAGTGAAACTAAGCTTTCCTCGATTCCCGACATTTTCCCTTCGACATCCACCCCATGTACCAAGAACTCAGCGCAGTACTTCGCGAGCGATTCAAGTGATTCACCCGTCACCTTAAAATCAGTAAACCGGGTCCAACGATCAGTAACCACCCAATACTCTCCACCGCGCTTCCGACAGCTCAAATCCAAAACCAGGCGTTCTGGGCCCACTTGCCGTGCCAGCGTATTCAATCTATCGTAATCGATCGCTCCCTCGCAAAACAGATAAGACGTCACAATCACGTGACTTGCTCCGGCATCCAAAAATTCGAATGCATTCTCCGGGGTAACGCCGCCTCCATACTGCAGACCTCCAGGGTAAGCGCCTAGTGCAGCTATCGCAGCTTCTCTATTTCCAGGTCCCAAAGCGATAACGTGGCCACCCAGCAAGCAATCTTCACGATAACGATCCGCATAAAAACTCGACGAACGCTTCGATTGAAAGTTCGTCTGAGTGGACCCACCACTTTCAGATAACGAACCTCCAACTATCTGGACGACTTGTCCGTCTTTTAAATCAATGCAGGGACGAAAACGCATATGGCTAAACTTTATGATAGGTTTCGCTCACGCGAGCATTCAATTTCAACAATGCACCTTCAAGGTGTTTACAGTAAGGTTCAACGTCGCCCATATTCCGAGACCTAGCATATCCAAACCTAGTGCTAAAGAAATTCCAGAGACTTCTCGAATTCCTTCTGTTCCGGCACGAAAAGCCCCAACACCGCCCAACTCGCTCCATAAAACCGTCTTTTCTAAGCGTACGACATGATCCCCAATTTTAAGCCCATTTCCCAAAAGTTTTTTCAGAATCAATTTCGTCAAAAAAAGGACCCATTATGCCAAACAGCCAAAAAAACTTGCTCCTACCCATCTTGCACTCAACTTGATAGGCCATTTCCATATTGGTATTCGCGGCCCATCGAATCAACACACTTACACAAACGGTAAACCTAAACTATTCTCCATAACAGGTGCCTATGCGGAGCGCAAATACTCAGTCAAATCGGTTAAGCTTATTCGATTGTATCAGGCTTTGCACTTTCGAAACATAGACATCACCTTCTTGCGAGTAATGGTGCAACCCCTCTGCTAATTCATAACCATTCAACTCACCATCGCTAATTCGAAGTTCGCGACGAATCGCACGCATTCCGACATAGTGACGGTTCGTATTAAGATTATTAATATACGCCGCAAATGAATCCTTTGGCGAATCGTATTTGGTAACCTCGTAAGATTTCCCCGCAGGACGGCCACTTGGAACAATTCCACAACCAGGTTCGTAACACCACATTCCGAAAAGGTTGTCCCCTTCTCGCGCGAAACGGGACGATCCCCAGCCACTCTCAAGAGCCGCTTGCGAGAGAGCAAGCGAAGGGGGGATTTCATCGACCCGCGACAACAAATCCACAAACGTCTGCTCTTCCAAGGCATCTACCTCATCAAACTTATACCCTTCCAATAAATCATCGATGCGGGCCTTGCCTCGTCGCGACAGATCTCCCTTGCGAAGAAAATCCGCCATTAGGCGCTGAACCTCGGAACGTTCTTTCAATATTTGATCGTTCGCCTCTTCAGCGAACGGCAACATGTATTCGAAAAACGCTTGCTTACGTTCTGTTGGATTCGCAATCGAAGCGAAATTCGGCATTTCGCCCTCTTCTTCTTGAATCATCAGATCCATGAATAAAAAACCAAAAATTAAAAATAGACATGCTCCTGCGATGACGACTGCAAGATCTCGGCGAGATCCGGTTTCAATATCGACTCCCCGGAGCCATTTCAGGTTCGGTTCCCGTTTCAATGTTTTCCCTCTTTTCCCAGTTTTAAATGAACTATAAGTCCATTCGCTTCAAATGGAGGAAAATCGATCCATCCATCCAATATTCGATATATTTCGCCTTTGTCTGAACCCTATCAGTCCAGCCAAAAGACGTTTTTCCTGCATTGACCGGAGACACCAACTCCAAGCCCCCATAAACCCAATTGCGGTATTCCGCAAAGCGTTCGCTGGATATTTTAACCACCAGTTCCTTGTTCTTATGTTCAGGAACGAGCTGCAAAAAAATGTTCAATTCCTTATCCACCCGTACATCGCGAATAATTCCCCTATTAATCGCAATCGCTTGATAGGGTCCGTAAACGGGCATTGATTTCTGAGCGACGACATCCTCCGAAACCGCCTGCGGGCGCAAGGGTTCTAAACGATTTTGGCCATAGCTAACGAGACCCGCGACACAGGCCAAAACTAAGACAATACTCAAAGAAACAGACTTCATACTTAGCGAACCATAGGGTGATTCATCCCCAAGTCAAAGCTCCATCCATAAGTACATTACACCATAGGATGGATCTCTGTTTTGTCGATAACGTTAACCAAATCTTCAAAAACCCAAAGACAAACACATTTTTCGCTAGTGTCGGATTCGGTTTCGACCTGACTATTCGGGACCTTTCCAAAACGCTGCCGCTTTAAAACCCTATCGCTTTGCCGAACACTTAATCCGCTTGGAACATGGTCGTCCAAGCACCTTTGGTCCTAATGCTGGCAGAGAAGGGGTACGACATGGACATCGGTTACACAAAAACCGGGGACATCGGTTACACTTATATTTTTTAGTTTTATGCTTTAGAGGGTTGATCATGTCGAGGGTTTTGGAGCGAAGGGGGCGATGTAAGCCGCAGGCTGGAATCGCCCACCGTCGCTGCCGTAGGCGAAGTGACCTAGACGAAGAATCTAAAAAATAGTACATTGATAGCTACAGTTTCTGGCACAAAACACCTTTGCCCGAACTGCCCCCCTCTATTTCATCTAAAAGCGCAATTCATTGAACATGCTGCAGTCAAATAGGTGCCCGCATTCGTATACGCATCTATCGATCGCCATCAACAAACTTTATTATGAACTATAACCTAATCCGCTCTACGTTCGCTTCCCTCGCAATTCTTCTGTGGGTAATCTTACCCGCAAACGCTGTGCCTTCTGACGCCCCGAAAAACGCTCTCGAGGCGACGATACTGGAACTCGTCGATGTTCTTCATGCCGACAATGCAGAACTCAGCTAAACGGCGAAACGCGAACAGATTATCGAAATCCTCAACAATGACTTCTCCTTCGACATAATCATTCAACTGACTCTAGGCCGAAATTGGACGAAACTCGATGACAAGCAAAAGGAACAAGTCACCTTGCTCATTACCGACCTGGTTCTCAGAACATATACTAGAGAACTCAACAATGGGCCTAAACCTACGTTGAAATTCGGCAAAGCCAAAGCCCTAACGGAGAGCAAAAGCAAAATTGAAATTGCCTCAAAAGTCTCGCTTAACGGAAACGAAGCAAACCTAAACTATCGCCTAGCCAACATAAAAGATCGCGGCTGGCAATTCTACGACGTTTTAGTCGAAGGCGTTAGCATGGTTAGTAATTACCGCAAGCAATTCGACGAACATTTTCAGCGGAAATCAGCGTCCGACTTGATCGACCTTCTTAAGAGCAAACTCAAAGAAGCCTGATTATGAAACACCCAAAATGGATAGCTCTTGCAGTAGGGGTTGGGCTGCTCTTCTTGTTCAGCGCTCGATCAGAAAATTTCATCGATATGAGCAACTTGATGGAAATCGACGAACTACTTGATGACGATGAAGGTTCGAATCGTGGATCAATTGCAGATCCACTCGAAGGCTTGAATCGAACGATTTTCGGAATCAACAACTTCGTATACAAGACGCTACTGAGGCCATTCACACATCAATACGTTCTAGTCGTTCCCAAAGAAGCCCGCAGAGCAGTGGGAAATTTTTTCGTCAACTTAGAGTATCCTGTGCGATTCACGGGGAGCATACTCCAACTCAAAATAGGTCATGCGACCAAAGAAACGGGTAAATTCTTGATTAATAGCACAGTCGGTATTGGCGGCTTAATCGATGTAACTAAAGAAGACCCTACTTTTGACCTACCGGAAGAAGACATCGGACAGGCATTCGGTTCCTGGGGCATAAACCACGGGTTTTATATCGTCTTACCCTTTCTGGGTCCATCAAGCCTTCGAGGCTTCGCAGGACGCCTTGGCGGTAACACTGTCGATCCCCTTTCCGAACCTTGGACACAAGTGGACGACACGCATGAACGTTTGCTCCTCCAAGGCACGGACACCATCAACGACCTTCCTGAAATAATCGACCTGTTTTACTCCATCACCAATTCAGCAATAGATCCCTACGCCGCCGTTCGTAATGGATACACTCAATATCGAGCCAATCAGGTCAAAGAATAGGACGATAAAATCGCACTAGCTAACCGACGCTAACTAGGACTCCGCTCGATTTTTAGCGTCATAGAGAACCGCTTGCTTTAGCGACTCGAGAGCTGCTTTCGTTTTCGCTTTCGTCGCCTTTAGCTCGCTTTTCTCTGCAACCGCATCATTGCCGAACAGATAGAATTTAATCTTAGGTTCCGTTCCACTTCCGCGGACCGCATATCGGTATCCATTTTCCAACTCGATGAAATACAAATCCTGCTTAGGGATTTCTTTTCTATCTGGATCATTTACCGTCTCGCGACCGAAATCGATAAAACGCTCAACTTTAGAACCTAGGAATTCCGTTGGTGGACTCGAACGATAAGTTTCCAAAATACGAGCGATTTTCGCAGCTCCCGCTGCACCCTCATATACTATCTGGCCGAGTGTCTCCAAAAAGTAGCCGTGCTGCAAATAGAGACTATCCAAGTATTCGAGAATCGTACTACCTTCCTTCTTCAAACTTGCCGCCAATTCGCAAAATATAACGCTGGCCGCATTCCCATCCTTATCGCGAACCGCGTCCGTGGGAAGGTAACCATAGCTTTCCTCGCCTCCGAAAACATAGAACGTGCTATGTTTTTGCAGCAACTTGGACCGTTCTTTTTGGCTCAACGAGTCGTAATCCAATTCCTCCCCCGTTTCGAGCTTATGAGCTAGAGTAGCGGCTTGTTCATACAAATGAAGCTTTTCGCCGATCCATTTGAACCCCGTCAGCGTATTTATGCACTTAATACCGTGCCCCTTGGCAATGGCATCTTGCAAAGGAGATGTGACGAAGGTCTTAATCAAAGCAGCTGATTCAGTTCCTCCTTCAGGGATCCATCCCATTTTCTTAAGCTTTCGAATACGATAATCTGCCAACATCGCCCCGATCTGATTGCCGGTCACGAGAATCATTTTTCCATCAGAATCAGCAGCTGCCACTCCCATGCGATCGCAATCCGGATCGGTTGCCAACAAGATGTCTACTCCGATTTCCTCCGAAAGAGCAGTCGCCAACGATAAAGCTTCGGCATTTTCCGGATTGGGTGATTTTACCGTCGGAAAATTTGAATCCTGAATCATTTGCGACTCGACCAATGAAGGTTCAACGCCAAGTCGATCTAGCGCCGGCAATGTCGAAATTGCGCCCGTGCCATGAATAGGAGTGAAAACAACCCTCAGTCCCGAATTCGCAAAGGCCCCAGGATCAATCACGGTTTCCACAACAGCATTAACGTAAGCCTCATCCAATTCAGGTCCAAGCGTCGAAACTTTATCCAAATCGATTTTCAAATACTTTTGTAGGCCATCGAAAGAAACGTTCTCAACCTCATCGATTACACTTTGATCATTTGGCGGCACCAATTGTCCGCCATCTGTAAAATAAGCTTTGTATCCATTATCGTGAGGCGGATTATGGCTCGCCGTAATAACGATCCCGCAGGTCGCCCCCAAATACCGTACAGCAAAGCTCAAATGAGGGGTCGAACGCGGACCGTCGAAAATAAACGCTTTCCCACCGCAAGTCGTCCAAATTGAAGCCGACAATTCGCAGAAAAAACGCGAAAAGTGCCTGACATCATGGGCTATCACCAACTTTGGAATCTCTCCCTTACCTTGCGTCTCTAAATGCTTTCGGGAAAACTCGAACAAACCTATGGTCGCCCGAATAACCGTGTACTCATTCAACATATTCGAACCCACCGCTGGGAAAGCGGGAACGCCGGTTTCATCCATATCTCCTTTCTCGCCTTTAGTAGGCGTTGCCCCTATCGTCCTTCCCCTCAAACCTCCGGTACCAAATGCAATCTTCTTGTAGAATCGATTATTCAGCTCTTCCGCATTCCCCGATTCGAGCAACTCTTTAAGCGCTTCATTGGACGCCAATGACAGAAACCCTCCCTCAAGCCATACTCTCAGATTGGCAGCGGCTTCGTCATGCAGCTCCCCTTCACCATTAAGGTCATCAACCAAAGCAATAAGCGAGTCATTCATTGGTCCTAGTTCTGAACGGTTACTCTCGATAATCAATATGAAATCGATCCGTAAAATTGCCGCATCCTCTTCAAAACAATATTCATCCATTTGTTTGTTGCCCGAGTACCATTATTAATCATGGTTCCGTCTCCAAGAAGACCGACTATTTCCCGTAAAAAATGTCCGAACAGGATTCCACATACATCATTGGCCACAAAAACCCGGATGCAGATGCCATTTGCTCCGCCATAGCCTACGCGAACTTAAAAATACTGCAAGGCCACAAAGGTTACATTCCTGCGCGCTGCGGCAATACGAACGCTCGTATCGATACGATCCTCCAAAAGTTTAGTCAACCGACGCCACTCTTCGTTGGCGACGTTTCTCTGCTAGTTAGGGACATCATGGTCCGGGATGTGGTTCACATCCACGAAGACGCAACGTTGTTCGAAGCGCTCCAACTCATCGACAAGTACGACGTGTGCGTCCTACCGGTGACCGACGAGAATAAGCAGCTCAAAGGTTACTTATCCATCTTTCAGATGGGCGACTATTTCATTCCGAAGTTTCAACAACCTCGCGCTATGCGTCAGGTCCATACGAGTATCAACGATGTGGTCACAACTCTCAAGGCAGACGTCATATTCGTACGCGATGAAGACAGCCTCGAGGACATGTACGTCAAAATAGGCGCGATGGATATTCGATCATTCGGAAAATTCACCGGTTCGGACGCAATTCCTTCCAACGAAACGATCATCATCGTCGGCGATCGCTGGGACATTCAGCAACGCTCCATTCAAATAGGGGTTCGTCTACTTGTGATCACAGGTAGCCTCGGGGTCGACCAAGAGGTCATTGATCTTGCTCGCGAAAAAGGCGTATCGCTAATCATCAGCCCCTACGACTCGGCTACAACCGCATGGACAATTCGAACGGCTTCGCGTATCTCCAAACTCGTCGAATCGAATAGCGTTGTGTTCGGCCCAGATCAACGCCTCGATCAAGTCAGTCGACGTATCGCCAATTCGAATGCCCAAGCATTTATGGTCACCGGCGAAGGCGACCGCCTCATCGGTCTTTTCACGAAAACCGACGTTCTCAAACCAAACAAAACGAATCTTATCCTCGTTGACCATAACGAGATGAGCCAAGCGGTTCCCGGCGCCAGCGATGTCAATATCAAGGAAGTGATCGATCATCACCGCCTAGGCATCAACACCGCTCAGCCAATCCGATTCATCAACGATCCCGTTGGCTCCACTTGCACCATCATCGCTCAGCTATTCCGGCAGAGCAACATCGAGCCCAATCCCGAGATCGCAGGTATAATGATGTCTGGAATTATCTCCGATACGCTCAACCTTACCGGACCGACCGCCACAGACCAAGATACCGAAGTCATCTCTTGGCTCGAGAAAATCGCTGGAATTCAATCCAGCGAACTAGCGATGGAGATTTTCAATAGCGGCTCCATCATACTTTCAATGGTCGCTGAAGAAGTCATCTGCTCAGACCAGAAGTTCTACGAAGAAAATGATTTCCGCTTCTCCGTTGCCCAAATCGAAGAACTTGGGTTTCGCAATTTCTGGGATCACTCCGAAGAACTTTCAGAAGCTCTCGAGAACTTCGTAGCAAGAGAAAATCTGGATTTCGCCTGCGTTCTCATAACCGACATCAATCACCACAACTCGCTTTTACTCGCCAAAGGAGACGACGAATTTATCAACAACATCTCCTACCCCTCTGTCCAAAAGGGCCTCATCTACGACCTTAAAGGCATTGTTAGTCGCAAAAAACAGTTGATTCCATTCATAACGGCCACCCTCAAAGGCGGTCCCAGAGTGAATTAACGATCTGAAAGTTGTTACTACCTTGGGGATGGTTCGGCAAGAACCAGATCCGCAACGACCGCTTGGCCGTTCACCAACAACTCCGCTCTAAATTGTCTCGCTACATCAATGGTTGAAATACGGAGCTCATCGCCGCTAAACACGGTTGGAATCGGCAGCATCGAATCATAACCTAGATTGGCTATCGCATTCTTAAAACCGCCTCCAAAGATATTCGTTAACTCGCCACATACGTCTGACACCATATCTCCGCCCAATTCGCTCGATTCAAGACCGGTGATTTTCACTGCCGCATCAGCAACGAAGTCAGTTTTCATATAAAGGTAGACCAATCCGTTGATCGCTCCTACAAAGCCAACCGACCCAATATGAATCGCCGCCACAGAATCGCCGCCAAGTTCCTTTTGCCACACTTCCCCTAATATTCTCGTAGCGCTGACTTTCGCAATCGTAACTCAGCATCGTTCTGAAAACACTCGAAAGTGAATTAGCGACAGCGGTTTGCAAACCTTCGATTGGAATATTGAGGACGCTCATTAGTTTATTTACGATAATAACTAAATCATCTACAACCTCGAAATGTTAAGCTCGATTCTAGCATGATTTCAACGAATTGCATCACCAGTCTTGCAAATCGCCGCAATTGTGAACGCCATTCCCGAGTTTGTTTTACTAATAATTGAAACGTCCCAAAACCAACCTTCAAACTCGAACTTCACCGATCCAAACCGACTACTTACAAATGGAAACCAGCTTTTACGAAACGA
Organism: Opitutales bacterium; assembly: GCA_018700525.1. Taxonomy (GTDB): domain Bacteria; phylum Verrucomicrobiota; class Verrucomicrobiia; order Opitutales; family Opitutaceae; genus Pelagisphaera. The sequence goes on along the minus strand of JABITN010000165.1, from coordinate 66 downwards.
ATAAAGCCGTAAGCGAGTATCTGCTCTTTCACTACGGAAAACCAGATGATATCTTCCTCAATGGGG
>JABITN010000199.1 GCA_018700525.1 Opitutales bacterium | reverse complement strand
CGTGGGAATAGAATTGAGTGAGCTTGAGTCCATCGGCTCTCAGGCGATCCATGTTTGGAGTCAGTTCGGGATTGCCGCCATTGAAGCCTACTTCATTCCAGCCCATATCGTCGGCCAGCATGAACACTATGTTGGGGCGACTGCCGTCGACGGAGGCTGCTTGGCATAGGCTGTGGAGGCCAATAATGGCAATTGCGATCGCAGGTAGCAGTCTAAGGACGTTCAGGCGAGTAGGGAAGGTGTGGGGATGTTTCATAGGTTGAGTGAGGAGGTTAGTCTGGATTGGGTCGGGGACAATGAGAAAAACGTTGGATGCTTCTGGGCAAAAATTGGCGATGCGGCGAAGTTTGGGTTGATTCTCGGGCGTTGCCTGATTTCAATTCTTACAATGACGACTATCGGGACACCATTCACATCGACTGCAAAGAAGGCGCTGCTCTGTGGCTCTGGCGAACTGGGCAAGGAGGTTGCGATCGAATTGCAACGGTACGGAGTCGAGGTTATTGCTCTCGATGCGTATCCCGATGCTCCGGCGATGCAAGTGGCGGATCGGTCCCATGTTGTTTCGATGCTCGATGGAGCGGCTCTTCGAGCGATAATCGAATCAGAAAAGCCGGATATTGTTATTCCGGAAGTTGAAGCGATCGCAACTGATACGCTCGCCGAACTCGAGAAGGAAGGTGTAGCTACGATTATCCCGACAGCCCGGGCTACTCAATTGACAATGAACCGCGAGGGGATTCGCCGACTGGCTGCTGAGGAGCTTGGGCTGCTCACATCGCCTTTCAAATTTGCAGGTACTTTCGAAGATTATAGCGCTGCCATTCGAGAGATTGGTATGCCGTGCGTTATTAAGCCGATCATGAGTTCTTCGGGCAAGGGTCAGAGCGTGGTCAAGTCAGAAACAGATATTGAGACGTCTTGGAATTACGCTCAAGACGGAGGTCGGGCCGGCAAGGGCAAGGTCATCATCGAAGGTTTCGTCGATTTCGATTACGAGATTACATTACTAACGGTTCGTCACGTGGATGGAACGAGCTTTTGCGATCCGATCGGGCATATTCAAGTCGACGGCGATTACCGTGAATCTTGGCAGCCGCATCCCATGAGTGAAACGGCGCTGAAGAATGCGCAGCATATTGCCGAATCGGTGACCAGTAGTTTGGGTGGTTTGGGAATTTTTGGGGTGGAACTTTTCGTTAAGGGCGATCTGGTTTATTTTAGCGAAGTGTCTCCACGTCCTCATGACACGGGGATGGTTACGATGGCGTCGCAAGACCTGCCGCAATTCGCTTTGCATGCCCGTGCGATCTTAGGGTTGCCTATTCCGGTTATTCGCCAACTGGGACCGAGTGCATCGGCCGTAATCTTGGTCGAAGGGCATTCCGAAAACGTCGCTTTTGGAAATCTCGAGAATGCTTTGCGTGAACCGGATACGCAGTTACGCCTTTTTGGTAAGCCTAAAGTAGCAGGCAAACGCCGCATGGGCGTGGCACTTGCACGGGCAGAGGATATCGAGACAGCGCGAGCGAAAGCCCGTAAGGTATCGGCTGCGGTTGAGATCAGTATTTAGGCGAGTGTCATCGCTCCTTGGCGGTAGCTACCTTTAACATACCTTGGGGCTTACCCGGGGATGCCTGATTTACTTTGGCGTAGCGGAGGCATCCTATCGGCTGTCAAGGAGCGACGACGAATACTTACGGTGTTTGCTCAATTGGTAGTAGACGTTAGAGTGTCGAATGTGGCTTGTCGAAATCGCTTGCCATTGGGGATTTCGAATACGAATTAACGGCCATGGAATTTTCGAATGTGACCGCAGCAGCTAGGGCTAATGTTTATTTCGATGGAAACGTCGTCTCGCACGGAATCGTGTTGGAAGATGGATCTAGAAAGACCTTTGGTTTGATCTACCCAGGGAGCTATCACTTCGGAACGAAAGCTGCCGAAAGGATGGATATTATAGATGGAGCCTGTAAGGTGACCATTGATGGCTCCGAAGGCGAATTTGATGTCGCTTCGGGGAGTTTTTTCGAGGTGTCGGCCAATTCGGGTTTTACGATTGTTGTCGAAGGAGCGATTTGCCAGTACGTTTGCTCCTTTATTTCGGAGTAGGGGAGTTTTTTCGGGATTTTGGATATCGTCGCTACCTTTAGAAGGTTTTGGGCCTTGTTTACGCTGGTTTTGGTAAGCGAGGGTTCAATCTGTTGGGGATTTACGGAAATTTCTTCGAGAAGGGCCTAGACTGTGAGGTCTTTTACTAATAGGGGTTTCGTCTTCGTTTAGTTTAAATTAGTAAAGAATCTCAACATGTCATCCCTATCTCGATTTCTTTTCATCCTTACTATCGCTGTAGCATTTCAAATTTGTAATGCAGCTGAGAATACTCGTCCGAATATCGTTCTTGTCATGTCGGACGATCAGGGTTGGGGGCAAGTGGGGTATTACGATCACCCCCTTCTTAAAACGCCGAATCTCGATGAGATGGCCGCTAATGGAATGCGCTTCGATCGGTTTTATGCTGGGGCTCCTGTATGTTCGCCGACTCGGGCGAGCTTCTTGACGGGGCGAGCGAATGATCGGACTGGCGTTTATCAGCATGGCAATGCTCTTCGATTGCAGGAGCGACCAATGCCTCGAGCGATGCAGCAAGCAGGTTACGCGACCGGGCATTTTGGGAAATGGCATTTGAATGGGTTGCGCGGGCCGGGGGTGCCGATTCTTGGCAATGATAAGTATCATCCAGGTCGATACGGGTATGACTATTGGTTGTCGGTGACCAACTTTTTCGACATGAATCCTACGCTTAGTCGAAATGGTTCGTTCGAAGAGTTCAATGGTGATTCGTCGGTTATTATCGTCGATGAGGCACTTGAGTTTATGGAACGCCAGTCGAATGCGGATAAGCCGTTTTTCACTACGATTTGGTATGGCTCTCCGCATTCTCCAATGGTTGCGAGTGATTCGGATCAGAAAGCGTTTACCCATTTGAAGGAAACGGACAGGAATCACTATGGCGAGCTGGTCGCGATGGATCGCAGCATCGGAAATTTGCGAAAGGGTTTGAGGGAGCTCGGTATCGAGAAGAATACCCTGGTTTGGTTTTGCAGCGATAATGGAGGACTTAAGGTTACTCCTGAATCGGTGAATGGCTTGCGCGGTCGAAAGGGTACGGTGTACGAAGGTGGATTACGGGTTCCTGCCATCATTGAGTGGCCGAATGTTATTTCCGAAGCAGCGATTTCGAAGACTCCTGCTGGAGTTGTGGACATCTTCCCAACGATTGTGGCGATTGCCGGGCTCCCGAAGTCGGCTATGTTGCAGCCTCAGGACGGGCAGAGCTTGAAAAATTCGATTGAAGGACGAATTCCCAAACGCCGGAAAAAGCCGCTTTCATTTCGTTTTATGGAAGCCGGAGCATTGGTGGATAACCAATACAAACTGGTAACGCAGAAGTTGGGGAGCGGGGAGTACGAGATGTACGATTTGGCAAAAGACCCGAAAGAAGGCACGAATGTGATCGATTCACGTCCGGAGATAGCGAAGCGTCTTGTGGCTGTATTCGAAAAATGGAGCAAGACTGTAGATGCGAGCGATGAAGGAAAAGATTACCCTGAAGGTCGTTTGACGGATCCTAATCCGAGAAGGATGTTCTGGACTGATCTCCCTGGGTATGAACCGTATTTCGAAGAATGGAAAAAGCGGCCTGAGTATGAGAGTCGCTTGAAGGACAAATAGGGCTGGAGCGCGTTTTTGTAGATGGAGACGCTATCGCCGATTTGCGATCAGGGGAAAAGGTAACGCTTTATTTTGTGATTGGCGATCATATCGTAAGTGCGAGCCCTAAAGGAATTTGCATTGGAGATCTTTCTGAAGAGCTTGTGATTGTTAGGGAGGAAGCTTCTTTGACTCTTCGATTGAATTATAGTTCCGGCGGCGGTTTTACGCTATAAAGAACGGTATTTTAGAAACTTCTTCTTTGCGTGCGTATCGGTCTAGTTTGTATTACTGCTATTCACAATCTTAGCTCAAAAACAAGCGCAGCGAGATCGAGGAATACGTTTGGGTTGGTCTCTCATTCCACCTCTCCCCCCCCGTCCTCACGCAGCGGCAATACCCCCCCTTATTGGGAGCCCCACAAGAGGCATAATTATTTCCCCAAAGAGCATCCATTCCTCTCCGTTTATCCGTTCCCTTTTAAGGGGTGTCAACGAGAGGGGAATGCTCTTTCCCAATTCCAAGAGGCCCTATGAGCATCCTATTTTTTGAGAGGGTGGCGTATCCATATTCATCACTCCCTGCTTCACTTGCGAGACCCCGCCACCGTTTTATTTGAGAAGCAATGTTTCCTTGGTAGGGATTAGGTTGTCATGAGGAACGGATGACATCAGCGGAAAAATGCAGAAGGAGTGAGTGGTCTTTTCGGGTGGGTTGAGTCATATAAGTGCACCATTGCTGCACTATGAACTTTTTAAGAAGAAGGAAATCTTATCTTTATTTCACTGTAAGCAATTGACTATCAGTGTTATAAAAGTGGTGGCGAGACCCGGAATCGAACCGGGGACACAAGGATTTTCAGTCCTCTGCTCTACCAACTGAGCTATCTCGCCGTACCTAATTCCGCTAGGCGGAATATGGAAGAAGTCTGGGACAATAGGAGCGGCGCCCCTTCCGTCAATGTGAATTTCAACAAATTCGAAAACCTTTTTGTAATTGTTTCTAATTCAGAGCTTTAACCTCGGATTGAACGTCGAAAACGGTTCCGTTGACTACTGTAAAGAGGGATTGGCCGCGTAGGTTGGCTTCGCTGGTTAGAGTGCTGTGGTATTCCGAGTCTTCGAGTTGAGTTGCGAGAGCGGCTTCGTCGACTGAGTAGGCTTCGTCCGAGTCAAAGATGGCGAGATTCGTCATGGCGCCGCTTTTCATGGCTCCGATTTCGAGGGGGAAGTCAACGTATTGGGAGACGTGTTTGGCGGGGTTGATCGATGCTAGGCGGTCGATGTCGTGCCAGGTGTAGTTGTAGCGCGTTCGCAGTTCGCTGTAGTATTGGAGGCTGTGCTCGATGTTGCGGGTGCCGGGACTTCCAGGCATTCCGTCCTTAAATGTCTTGGCGGCACGGGCATGAGGCGCGTGGTCGGTGCCGAAGAATATCGAGTATCCGCGGCGAACGGTTTCTTGCGTGAGTTGAATGAGCGATAGTTGGTCTTCTCGGCTTGGGTGGGCAGGGCGTCGGTAATTGATGAGTGCGGTTTCCGGTTTTTGATCGAGCAATCGCTCTCGGCACCAGTAGATGTAGTCGAGGCCGATTTCGGCTGGGAGTGCGTATGAGGCGCCTGAGGTTCGATCGAGAATTTGCTGGAGTGCGGGTCCGGTCGGGATATGGCGCGCGAGTAAACTGGATACGCCTATGGTTTCGGCGAGGTCCATGGTTTCTTGCTGGCAGGCCAGAACAGTCGAGCCGTCGAAGTATTCGTGATGGAGGAGTCGCTGGTCGGGGTGGACGCGGTTTTTGAATTCGAGAAGCGTTTCGTCGGGTCGGGCCTGATCGTTGTGGTAGGAAACGGCTTCTCCTTTCCAAAGGGCGTACATATCTTGGCGAACGTGTCCGGTTAGGCCGGATCCGCCGAAGGTTGAGCCGAAGTCTTTACCTTCGTGTCCGTGGATGGGTTGAGCGCCAGGTTCCATGCGGGGCCAGACGATGATCGGAAGGAGAGCGTTTTCCGTGTAGTGTTTTTGAGTGCGTTCGTGGCGGTAGGGTCCGACGGGTCCCCAGGGAGTGTTGCCCATCGCGCCAACGATGGTGACGCCGCCTTTGAGCGCGGCTAGGCAGCCAGATCGAATTGAATAGAGTTTATTGGAGGCTCGAATGGAGCCGATGAGCGTCTCGTAGTCGGTGTTTGTGGGACCGTGGGTCTCGACTTCTTCACGGGTCGGTTCGACCGCTTCGCGAAAATGGACGTGTGGATCGACGCGTCCTAGGGCGATGTGAGCGGTACCAGGCAGTTTGATACTGTTGGCTGTTTTGGAGCCGGGAATTATCTCAAGAGCTTCGCCGGGACAGCAGATAACTTCGCCGTCGATGAGTTCTCCTGAGTCCAGGTGAATGTTTTGGCTGTGAAAACGGATGGCTTTTCCTTGAGTGGTCACTGAGACTAGGAAACGGGTGGTCTTTAGTAGGGGCAAGCATCTAGGTTCGAAAGCGGTAATTTTAAGAGGGATGGGACATTGGGCTCACCGAGGATTGGCAGGAAATGGTCTCTTTCGAAGGTGCACTTTTCTGCTTGCCATTCAAAACGCGAATTGCACGATCCCGCACTCTGGATGCCGCCCTAGCTCAGTTGGTAGAGCAATTCACTCGTAATGAATAGGTCGTCGGTTCGACTCCGATGGGCGGCTCCACTTTTTTCTTTCGGCTAGCGAATGTCGCTATGGCGTTGAAGGTAGCGGGTCCTGAGGTGCTTTTCGGATAGCTCGAATTCGATTGAGGAAAAGGCATTGAGCTTATTCGTTTTATATTGAGGAATTTGGAGTTTGTACTGTTTTGTCTCTTTCTCTTGGGACTGAGCTCTTGCGAGACGACTCAAAGTGGCTGCGGGTACGTCGCCGATACCTCCGATCGCAAAAAATCATGGATTTGGTTGTGCTTTCGGATCAGACGAGCAACGAGCGCGAATACGAAGTGTACAAGGAGCTCTTTGCTCCAGGTTACTATTCTATGGATAAGTAGGATAAGTTTGAGATGCGTTATTCCCGAATGAAATGATTCGACTATCTCGATCTCGCTCGGAAGGTT
>JABITN010000046.1 GCA_018700525.1 Opitutales bacterium | reverse complement strand
GTGCAATGCTCGTTCCGCTTCGCTTCATGAATCCTCTTTTCTCGGGTTCAAATCCCGTGGGGAGACATTGCCAGGCTTGGGGATCGTGATCTTTTTTTGGGACGATTTCCATTCAAGGTGGGGTGGCTAACGGGATTCGAACCCGCGACCCCCGATACCACAAACCGGTGCTCTAACCAACTGAGCTATAGCCACCATCCTGGAAAAAGAAGGCTTTTAAATTCCACTGGGGGTGCACCCTGTCAATGTTTTTTGAAGCATTCGTGCGTAAATGCAGCCGGGGACCCGAAACACTTTGAAATTTCAGACTGGATTAGCTTTGTTTTTCCTGTACGGCCTCTTTTTGAGGCCATATTCTTGACCTTCGTTAGAGTGAGTTTAGGTCATGGTGCAATGAATCGTATCGAGAACGCGTTCGCGAAGGCAAAATCGGAGGGCAGGTCTGCTTTCGTCTCATATGTTTGTGCCGGAGATCCGGATCGAGAGACCTCCCTGGATGTGTGTAGGACCTTGATTGCATCGGGTGTGGATGTGCTCGAGCTTGGCGTCCCTTTCTCGGATCCGTTAGCGGATGGACTGACGAATCAGCTGGCGGCTCAGCGGGCGTTGGAGTCGGGAACGACTCGGGAGGATGTTTTCGATCTGGTTCGTGCGATCCGAAAGGAAAACGATACGGTGCCCGTAGTCTTATATACGTATTACAATTTGATGTTCAGCGGCGGCTTGGATGCTTACATCGCCGAAGCTAAGGAAGCAGGAGTGGATGGTTTGCTAGTCTTGGACTTACCTCCGGAAGAGGCTGAGGATTACATGATGGCTTGCGAGAAGGTCGGCATGAAAACAGTCTTTTTACTGGCTCCAACGACTCCGGTTGAACGCGTGGCTTATATCGCCGGTTTTACGACGGGATTTATCTACTACGTGTCGAGAACGGGCGTGACGGGCGTGCGCGACGATTTAGCGGATGATTTGAAGGAGATGGTCGATATGATCAAAAGTAATTCGGATAAGCCGTTAGTCGTTGGTTTTGGAATACACAGTCGAGAGCAGGTTAAAGCGGTTTCCGATTTGGCTGATGGCGTAGTCGTTGGTAGTGCGATCGTGAATACTATTAAAGACAATTTGGGGAATCGGGATGCTATTCTGGAAAGGATGGGTGTTTTGGTGAGGGACTTGGTCGAGGGAACGAAGACTGGATAAATTGGGTCTTGGATTAGGTTGACGGTTGGAGAGGCCTCCGACTACGTATTTCGAGCTCCAGCGGACGGGCTCGGCGATACCCGCCTGAGGTAGACGTATTTGAGAATAAAAAAGGTCGCGATCGAAAAAGCGGCTTTTGAGAATTTGAAACTAGCGGAGTTTCTAGCCTTTTTGGTCAGTTAGGACCAGCCATAGGGCATGGATGAGACTGCCGACGCCGACGGTTAGGATTAGCAGGGCGAAGTTTATCCAGAGGTGCTTGGTCGCTCCAACTTGTAAATAGGCAGCTACGGAAGCCAGTAGGATGGCTAGTATTATCTTAACGACTTTGTTATCCATATATGGGGATGGGCTTGATGTTATAGGAAGACGTCCCGGTGTTGCAGGAATCCCAATTTATTGGGAAGCCTGGTGTATGTGAACGTCTTGTTGTGGGAATGGAATCGAGACGCCTTCGTTGTCGAGACGTTGCTTGATCGCTTTTTGGAAATCGAAGAAAACTCCCCAGTAATCACCGGTTGCACACCAAGGGCGAACGTTGAAATTGACTCTGCTGCCGGCGAGTTCCACTACTACGACTTGCGGTGCGGGATCTTTGAGAATCCGTTCATCGGCGTTGAGGACGTCGAGAATAATGTTTTGGACCTTGTCGAGGTCGTCCGAGTAGCTAACTCCAATAGACATATCGACGCGACGCGTATCGTTTCCAGTAGCGTTGATGATGCTGCCTGACATGATGGCCTTGTTTGGCTGGATGATTTTCTTTTTGTCTGGAGATTTGAGGATGGTTACCAAAACTCCGATATCCTCGGGGACGCCAGTTTGTCCGCCTGCATCGATAAAGTCGCCAATCTTAAATGGGCGGAATAAGATGATGAGTACGCCTCAATCGAAATTCGAGAGAGCTCCTCCGAGTGCCAGGCCAACTGCTAGAGCTGCCGCACCGAGCACTGCGACGAGAGAGGTCGTTTGAAAGCCGAGCTGCTGTACCGCGGCTAAGATTACGGCGATTAACAAAACATAGTAGATTATGTTGGTGCCAAAGGAGACGAGGGCCGGGTCGACTTGGCGACTTTCGAAGGTCTTCTTGATTAGGTTACGCAGGATAACGGCTATCCATTTCCCAATTACGAAAATGGCCAAAGCCAAGAGGATTTTGAGGCCTATATCGACTCCGTCGTGAGAGAGCCAATTGACGATGCCATCTAGTGCTTTTGGGCCGAGGAGGTAGTTTCCTCATCATTCATGGCTATGAATGCTGATGGTCTTTTAAAAAAAAGCGTCAACACGTAGGATCAAAGGAAAGGCAATCCATTGCTCTTTTTTAGATGTTTTTATCCCTTTTTAGTTCAATGTTTTACGAATTATTACTGTGTTTTGAAGCCAGGTTTCCGATGCTAGCGAAATCGAATGAAATTTTCTGCTCAGGGTCGATCTCGGCGGTATTGTCGTCCATCGGGTAATCGTGCCCAAAATCTTTGAAATAAATGAGTTCAAAACATCCGTTATCAGTTTCGACTATTGCGGATAGCGACTCTACCCAATCGCCCGAATTGAGATAGTGGATGTCACCCATCATCTTATCGGCAGGAGTATGGATGTGCCCGCAGATGACGCCCCCGCAGCCTTTCGCGATCGTGAGTTTAGTGAGTTTTTCTTCGAAGCTGGAAACAAAGTTAACCGCTTGTTTGAACTTAGCTTTGATTGTTTTGCTGAGCGAATAGTATTCTTTGCCTCGCCAGGACCGGTATTTGTTGTACCAGCGGTTCAGTGACATGAGGAGCTCGTACCCCCAGTCGCCGAGGTGGGCGAGAAAGACGAAGTTTTTGGTGATCGTGTCGAATACGTCGCCGTGGAGTACAAGGTAATTGCCTGAAGCGGTTTCGTGGACGAATTCTTCGACGACCGAAAGGGATCCGAAGTGCATGGGAAGAAACCGGCTGAGGATATCGTCGTGGTTCCCTCGCAGGTAGATCACGTCCAGCTGGTCTTTTTCGATGCGTTTTAGGACGAGGCGGAGGAATTGCGTATGAACCGGCTTCCAATCGCTGCCTCGATTGAGTTGCCAGCCGTCGATTATGTCGCCATTGAGGATGAGTCGCTCGCAGCGGGTGTTCTGCAAAAAATGGAGGACTTCCTTAGCCTTGCAATTTTCGGTTCCAAGGTGCACGTCTGAGATGAAAATGGATTTGTATTGGCGAGGCGGTTTCTTCATGGGTTTTGCGAAAGCGAAGGGGTCGGTTTGCGTATGGGAAGAGAGGCTTTGATGGACGAGTTTGCGAGAAAAATACGTATTGAAAACAAGATTGTAACGGTAGCAATGATAGGGTGGTTGGCATGAATCTTGAGGAAGGAACGCTCTGTGCGTTAAGCGGTTGCACGGCGGTGGGCAAAACGGCTCTGGCTCTGAATTGGGCGGAGGCGAATGATGCTGAGATCGTATCGTGCGATTCGTTGCTATGCTATCGGGGTTTGGATATCGGCACCGCTAAGCCCAACCAAGAGGAGCTGGGACGTGTTCAGCATCACTTGATCGATATTTGGAATGCGAACGAGGCGATGGATATCGGCGATTATGTAAAACTGGCGATTGCGGCGGTCGAGGATATTCGTTCACGCGGTAAGCGGGTATTGGTGACAGGTGGAAGCGGGTTTTATTTAAAGGCTTTTTTCGGGCCGGTTGTGGATGCGGTGGAAGTGAGCCCAGCCGTACGGGAGCAGGTTTCGGAGATAGAGGCAGGTGCTGGGTTGGGTGGCATGGTTCAAAAATTGGAAGAATTGGATCCGAATTGTCGGAATGAGGTGGATACCGAGAATGGACGTCGCGTCATTCGGGCATTGGAGCGTTGTTTGGAAACAGGCAAGTCGATCGGCCAGTTGAAAGCAGAGTTTGCAGCCCAGAGTAATTTGCTGACCGCAGCCCCGAAGCGTTTGGTTGTGCTGAATCGCGATCGCGATCGTTTGAACGAACGGATTGCGATGCGTGTTTCCGAGATGCTTAAGAACGGATTGATCGATGAAGTGCAGCGTTTGAAGGCGGATGGGTTTGAGTCAAATGCTAGCGCTTCGGGATCGATTGGCTATCGAGAAACACTGGCGTATCTAAGAGGAGATTACGATTTGACTGAATTGGAGACGACGATCGCGACGAATACGCGACGGCTTGCTAAAAAGCAAAGAACTTGGTTTCGGACGCAATTGCCTCAGGGGAAAGCGATCGACTTGGATCAATCGGATCCGAATTTGGTGGATACGCTTTTCATTTAGAATGTCAGAGCGCCTTTGCTTCGTTTAAACTGTTTCTGATCTATAACTATTAGAGTACACCCGTGTCCTCATTGGTTAAAAAAAGATGTTCGTCATCATACTTGGATCCAATTGTTTTCGGTTTCATTAGTACTTCAGAAAAAAAGAATCTTGGAAGGGTGTTCTAGGGTTAACAAAGGCTTGCTCGATAACGAGAGCGAGTAAGGATGAGGTTATGTCTGATAATTCGGAAATAGTGGATTTCGATGAATGTTCCGTTATGACGGCTTTGTTGGTTGGCGGGGCGGTTGCGTTTGTTTTGACGATTAATCCTTTGGGTGCCTTTTCGCTCTTTCTGGCGGGTGTTGCGGGAGCGACTGCTTTTATCTTCAAGCATCAGGTGCGCTTGGAATTGAAGCATGCGATGAAGGTCGGGATATTGGCTTGTCTTGCTGGGTTTGGCGTTTCGATTGTAGTTTACGATCTTCTCTGGCTCGCGTTCGACTATAGGGTAGGGATGGAATTCAATATAGAATTCGTGGGCCAATTCATGGATCCTCTCGCGGTTGGATCGTCCGAGCCCTTACAGGATCGTCTTGATAAAGCTCGAGAGGCACCATTTGGATTTGCGACGCTCGTTCAGCAGATATTGGGGCTGTTTGTGATGTCGGGTATTGGAGGGGCGATCGGGGGAGCCTTAGCGTCCGTATTTTTCAAAAAATTCCGTCTGGCTCAGTGAGAGGAGACAGGCTCGAGGGTTTCAAACAGTAGCGACAGATCCTAGAGCAAATGCAGGTGGCGGCTTTAAGGAATTCAAGGAGAATATGGGGACAACGCTCGTACCTCCCTTGGTCCTGACTGCGCCAGGCGATGATCTCATTTCATGAGCGATGTTTCGATCGAATCAATTTGTAGACGACTCGAATTATCGCCTGGCCGGCCCAGGATCATCGCCCTGATTTATAAGGGAGCAATCGAGGAACGAGCGTTGTCCTTCTGAGCTTTTCTTGGTTAGGTTGACGCGTATGTGCTGAGTGGGGGGCAGGCTGTATGAATACGACCGGTTAGGCACTGAAATGGAAATAGCCGCTCGGGGATCGGTCGCTACCTGATATAAAAAAGGGCTGCTTGAGAACAAGCAGCCCTAGTTGGGAAATTGAATTGTGTCGTGGCGTTTACTTGGCGGCCGCTTGGGAGAGAATCTCGTACATTCGAGTGACCATGTCTTTGGGGTCTTCGAGGAGACCAGCGGCCACCATAGAGTTGTCGAATGCTTGCAAGGCTATGAGCTTGGCGAGTTCCGCGTTTTCCGTGCGTTGCTGATTGAGATTGATCATGAGCTGATGTCTTGGGTTGATCTCAAAAAGCACCTCGGTAGGTAAGCCGCTGTCTTGTCCCATTTGGCGCATCATGTTGCGCATTTGCGAGGACATGGCGTCGGGCGAGAGAGCCATAGCCGGACTGTCTACGAGGCGATCGGAAACTTTTACTTCTTTTACCTTTTCGCCGATCGTTTCCTTGAGCCATTCGCAAAGGCCTTTGGATTCGTCGTCGCCTAGCGTACCTTCGGCTTCGGGCTGAGGAGCGTCGTCAAGCTTGAGGTCGCCTTGATCGCCGGATACGAGGGTTTTCTCATCGTACTCACGGAGATTAGACATGACGTATTCGTCAACCGGTTCGTAGAGGAATAGTACTTCTAGGCCGCGAGCTTTGAAGCCTTCGAGATAAGGGCCGCTTTCGATGGATTCGCGGTTCTGACCGATGATGTAGTAGATCTCCTTTTGTTCGTCCTGCATGCGCGACACATAGTCGGCGAGGGTAGTCTTCTTGCCTTTTTCCTGAGCGGAAGATTCGAAGTAGAGCAGCTTGGAGAGCTCGTCTTTGTAGGTCGGGTCGATGGCGACGCCTTCCTTGAGGAAGAATCCGAATTTGTCGAAGAATTCCAAATACTGCTCGGGCCGCTTCTTGGCTTCGGTTGCGAGAAATTTGAGGAAGCGTTTGGTGATGACGCGGCCGAGGTTTTGAATGAGCGAGCGATCCTGCATGGTCTCTCGCGAGATGTTCAGTGGCAGGTCTTCGCTATCGACCACGCCTTTGGCGAAGCGCATCCATTCGGGTAGTAGTTCGGCGGGCTTGGAGTCAATGAGGACTTTACGGCAATAGAGAGCGACCGCGGGATCGATGCGTCCGAATCCTGCGCGCTCCGGGTTTTCGTTTGGCACGAAAAGCAAGGCGTTTATGGATAGCGGGGCGTCTGCGCTGAAGTGCAGGCGGTAGCGAGGCTCGTCCCAAGCGTTGGCCTGGAATTTATAGAATTCGGTGTACTCTTCGTCTTTGATCTCGGATTTGCTGCGCAACCAGAGGGCGTCGATGGTGTTGACCTTCTCACCGTTGAGGTTGATTGGGAATGGAACGAAACTGGAGTAGCGTTTGATGATCTCCTTGATGGATGAGTCGCTAGCGTAGCTTTTTTGGTCTTCTTTGAGAGTGAGGACGATTTTGGTGCCGCGGCGTTGGTCGGTAACTTCTTCGACTTCGTAGCTGCCGGCGCCTTCGCTCGACCAGACGTGGCCAGGTTGGTCCTCTTTCCATGAGCGCGAGTAGACTTTGACTTGATCAGCTACCATGAATGCCGAGTAGAATCCGACGCCGAATTGGCCAATCAGGTTGGCGTTTTTATCGCCGCCCTCTTTGAGGGCTTCGAGGAATTGTTTGGAGCCGGAGTGGGCAATGGTGCCGAGGTTCCCGACGAGCTCTTCCTTGGTCATTCCGATCCCGAAGTCTTGAAACGTGATGGTGTTGGCCGTGTCGTCGGTTGTGATGCTGACCTCGAGTTCCGCTGAATCGTCGAAGATATTCTTTTCAGTAATCTTCAAATGACGCAGCTTCTCGAGAGCGTCTGACGCGTTGGAGATCAATTCGCGAACGAAGATTTCCTTTTCGGTGTAGAGTGAGTGGATGACGATATCCAGGAGCTGTTTGATCTCAGCTTGGAATTCGTGTTTTTCGACGTTTTGCGTGCTCATGGTATTATAGATGTGCTGGTTGAAAAAAGTTAAAGGTAGATGCGTTATGCGCCTTACGGCTGGCTTCAAGTTCAATTTTGCCTTAATGGGAAAAGAGATCGTATGAAAAACGGGTTATCGATGCATTCGGTTTCGGGCGAAAGGCGTTCATTAAGTGTAACGATATCGTGATCGTCCGCGTTCCCCGCTCGCAACAATTTACTATGGCCCTAAAATTTCTTAGATTCGCAGGATCTGGCATTTTCCTTATCGGAGTATTGATATGGATGTTGGGAGGAGCTCGGGCTGGGTTTACCGATACTTCTATCGTGCATCCTTACATCGACGAGATTACTGGGATTGAATCCAAGAAATACGAAGATGGGCTAGTCCCGGGAATCGAGTTCCTTGCGGTAGGATTTTTGGGCTTCGCTGTAATGTTCGGCACCGCAGCATTTTTAGAAAATAAACGACAATCCTAAATCAAATTACAATCAAATGATAAAACGCATACTAGGAACTATCACAGGTATTTTATTGGCTTTTAATGTGTTCGCCGGCTCGGCGACGTTCGATTTCACGGACCCGAGTGGAGTGAGTAACCTCTCATTCGACATGACTGCTCCCGTCGAGTCGATCAGTGGATCGGCGGATGGGATTTCCGGGTCGATTGATTTCGACCCTGCAAAACCGGAAGCTACCAACGGCACGATCTCGGTTGCGACGAGCTCGCTCATGGTGCCGAAGGGTAAAATGCGCGATCACATCATGGGCAGTATGTGGATGGATGCGAAAAAATATCCAGAGATGACATTCAAGCTTTCGGGAGTTTCGGGACTTAAGGCCGCGGGCGATGGCGTTTTCAAAGGTCAAGCCAACGGTACGATGACAGTGAAAGGTGTAGCCAAGGAGTTGAACACGGAGGTGACGATCAAACACTTAGTGGGAAAGCTCGGCGCGAAGCTGCCTGGGAAAAAGGGCGATCTACTGGTGGTTAGCGGCACGCTTATCGTTAATCGCGATGCGTTCAATATCAATGCAGGCCAGAAGTTGGACAAGGTCGCCAATGATATCCACATCGGATTGAATTTTATCGGGTATTCGGAGAACTAGGCGCCGAAGCAACGTTTTTAAAATACGAAAGCCCGCTCGTTAGAGCGGGCTTTCAGGTGTTGGTCGGTGCGGTTGGTATGTTTATGATGAAAGTGGTCAGTTGGTGACTTCGTCTTTGTCGCCCACGAAGCGATCGATAAGATCCATTACGAGTTCGATCTTGGGTTTACTACCCCAATCGTCGGCCCCGACAGATTTGCATTTCAGTATCATTTGATCGTTTATGAGCGATGAAAATACGATCACAGGAAGGTCCAATTTAAGGTCTTTCTTGATGGTTCTGCAAAGCGTGAGGCCGTCCATGACGGGCATTTCGATGTCGGTGAGCACAATATTGACGAGATCCGAAAGGGGCTGCCCCGATTCCCCGGAGCGTTTGATGTATTCGTTGATCTTGTCGAGCCCTTCCTGGCCGTTTGTCGCTAGCTCGATGTTGGAAAAACCTACGCCTCTCAGCTGGGTTTCCACCATTTTACGGATCATCGGCGAATCTTCGATGAAAAGGATTCGAACATGATCGCGTGGGTTACCATGGCTTTCGATACGTTTAATCTTTTCGGCATCCAAGCGAATGCCGAGGTTCGGATTGACCGTCGTTAGAATGTACTCGAGGTCGAGTACGAGCACGAGGTGATCTTCTAGACGGATGATTCCGTTTATGTATGGATTCTCGTGACTAAGAGCGTTGGTCGTCGGTTCGAAATTCTTCCAGGATACGCGGTGGATACGTTCGGCGGCGTCAATCGTGAAGGCTATGACCTGGTCGTTGTATTGCGTGACCAGCATGAGTCGGCGGTTTGGCTCGATAATTTCGCTTTCAATTCCTAGAATCAACCCCAGGTCGAGCGTCATTACTGGTTTGTTACGGTAGTTGATCGAGCCGAGAACGCCAGGGGGAGAAAGATCGGTTCGGGTTATTTTTACCTGATCACGTTGTACGATCTGGCTGACCTTGGCTACGTTTACACCGTAATTGTGTCCGCCGAGATTGAATTCGAAGATCTCTACTTCATTGGTTCCAGCCTCGAGGAGGATGTCGCCTTGATTGGAGGTAGGGGAAACGTTGGTTGCTGGGTCATGCTTTATTCGTATTTATCGCTATATTGTAAGAACCGAAGCGCTTCCCGTTTGGGTGTGCTTCGCTCTTATCAACGACTCGGAAAAAGCAGTACTATAGGGAGAAATGGCCAGATTTCGCTAAAAACCAATGAGAAATAGACTCTAAGCGCTTTCTCTTGGGTGTAGCCTAGGCAGAAACTCGGTTTAGTTGCCCGAGCTGGAGAGTATATCGTTTGGCGAGCCTTTAACTCTAGTCCTGCTTGGCGTCAGAGGGTTCTATTTCTCCTTCGTTCGAGGCCAATGGAAATTAACGGGTTTAGATGGGTCAACGTGATCTGTGTCTAACGATTTTTCCGGAGTCTATGGCTTTCGTATAGTTGTCGAGCTCGGCTCGAACGCGTGGCATTAAAATATAGAGGCCTATGATATTGGGAAAGGCCATGGCGAAGATCATCGCGTCGGAGAAGTTGAGCACTCCATTGAGCGAAGAAGCGGCGCCGACGACGACAAATGAGCAGAATATCAATTTGAAAACGAGTTTCGTTCGGTTGCTGTTTCCAAAAAGGTAGCACCAGGCTTGCTCGCCGTAGTAGCTCCAGGAGATCATTGTAGAGAACGCGAAAAGAGTGACGGCCACTACCAAAAGGATCGGAAACCATGAAAAGACGCTTTCGAAAGCGTTGGAAGTCATGGCGACGCCGTCGCTACTACCTTCTCCATATTGTCCGGTTATGATGATAACCAGAGCGGTCATCGTGCAGACGATCACGGTGTCGATGAAGGGTTCGAGGAGTGACACGAGACCTTCGCTAGCGGGATAGTTGGTTTTCACTGCAGCGTGGGCGATAGAGGCGGAACCTACTCCCGCTTCGTTAGAGAATCCCGCTCGCCTGAAGCCCATAACCATACATCCGATGACGCCTCCTACAGCGGCATCTGGATTGAATGCCTTAACGAAAATGAGGCTGATCGCATTTGGAAGTTCGCCAATATTCGTGATGATGACGGCGAGCGCGGCAATCACGTAGATACTGCACATGAAGGGCACGATCTTGGACGTGGCTCGGGCAATGCTTTGAATGCCTCCGATGATGACAAGACCGACAACGGAGGCTATAAATACGCCAAATACCCAGCCGTACCCGTTGAGAAGGCTTTCTTCTCCTCCGGTGACATTCCTAAGTTGCGTGTAGGCTTGGTTGACCTGGAACATGTTTCCGCCGCCAAGCGAGCCTCCTATGCAAAAGACCGCAAACATGATCGCAAGGACCCTGCCTATTTTTCCGAAGCCTTTTTCGCGGAGACCTTTAGACAGGTAATACATGGGGCCGCCGTAAACGCGGCCATCTTTGTCGATATCCCGATAGCTGACACCGAGCGTGCATTCGACGAATTTGGAGGACATTCCCAGCAGACCGGCGACGATCATCCAGAAAGTCGCTCCGGGGCCGCCCATGGAGATCGCGATAGCGACTCCGGCGATGTTTCCGAGTCCGACGGTACCTGAAAGCGCTGTGGCTAGAGCTTGGAAATGGGAGACTTCACCTGCTTCATTAGGATCCGTGTAGCGACCGCGAACGATCGCGAGCGAGAAGCCGAGTTGACGGAAGTTGATGAATTTAAAGTAGAGTGTGAAGGTGATCGCGGCGATGGTGAGCCATGCGACGATAAAGGGAGTCTTAATCAAAGGAATCTCCCACATGATAACGCCGAAGATAGCATCCGCAATCTTGCCAAAAAAGGCGTCAATCTGCTGATCGACGCTTTGGGCGGGTACGATAGCCTCCGCAGCAGTTTGTCCATACACGCTCATACAGGCGAATCCAGCGAGGAGGAGGGTTGCGATCAGGGAGCGGAGCAAGAGAGGCGATTTTCGAGACATAGAAGGTTTTTTTATGTGAGGGTTTAGGTTGGTTGCTGTTTTGTGGAGGCGCAACGCAATCCAGTTGGAGGAGTTAGGCAAAATTCTAGAGACTTGTCTATGAGAAGTATTTTAGCATTTGCGTTATTTTATCGATTCTTCTGAAACAAGGCGTTCTGAAAAAGGATTTCGTAGAGACATGTTTTTGGAGGAGCGGCTAGCTTATGTTTTCATTAGTTGATAGGTACGTATTTTTCGAGTGGATCAAGATCTTCTGTTTGGTTCTTGGGGCAATGTTTGGGCTGCAGATGATCGTCGAAATCCAGGATAGTTTCACGGATCTGCTGAACTACGACGCATCG
>JABITN010000212.1 GCA_018700525.1 Opitutales bacterium | reverse complement strand
GGTTTCGGGGTATTGACCTGATTCCCGCCCCGGATGGCGGAATCTTCGTCAGTGATTGGAGCGACACAGGCGAATGCCACGAGCACGATGGCGTTCACCGCCTGAGCGGTCGCATTTACAAGATTGGCTACGGCGCCTCAGAGCCATTGGAATTTTCCGACCTCAAAAGTCTCGGTAATAAGGAACTCGCTGAACGGGCGCTCTCAAACAACGTTTGGCAGGAGCGGATGAGTCGACGGATTCTCGCCGACCGGGCTGCGGATGGCCAAGAAATGAGCTTGGCCGTTGCCCAGTTGCGAAAGTCTCTTGGGGCGGTTGGCGCTGAGACGACGCAGCGGTTGCGGGCGCTCTGGGCGCTCCATGCGATAAACGGTACGAAGTGGGATCAATTGGTATCCTTGCTCGATGCCGAGCCTGAATCCATTCGCGCCTGGGCCCTGCGTTTGCTGGAAGACGGCAGTCATGAATCCGAGGTTTGGCGGAAAAATTTTCTGAGTCTTGTCACGGATCGACTGGGCCGGATGGCGGCCGCTGAACCGAGTGGGCTTGTCCGGGTTACGTTGGCCTCGCTCTTGCAAAAGCTTCCTTTGAACCTACGGCCGGCGCTGGCAGCGCCCTTGCTAGCACGACAAGAAGATGCCGACGACCACAATCAACCGGTTATGCTTTGGTGCGGAATTTATGAAACCGCCGATCTCAATGATGGCCGTTTCGAGAGCTTAATCCTTGATGCCGCATTTCCGCTGGTTCAGCGCTGGGGCGCTCGTCTACTCACGGAGGAAATCGATCGCCGCCCGGAGCGTATCGACCGGATACTGACAAACGTTTCCGAGCGGGGAAACGCGGCAAGTCAAATGGCGATTCTCGATGGTCTCGCCGATGGACTTAGCGGCCGCAAAAAAGTCCAGAAACCGTTATCTTGGAATTCGGTTGTCGCCCGTCTTGGCGAGAACGCTGATGAAGGGATGCAATACCGGTTGCATACCTTGGGGGCCGTGTTTGGGGATGGACTGGCGATTAACGGGCTGAGAGAGATTGCGTTGAATCCACAGAATGCGGTTGTGCAGCGGCTGCCTGCCCTAGAGGCTTTGGTTGAAGCCCGGATTCCTGATCTTCGGAATGTTTGCGAACAAGTGCTGGAAGTGGAAGGTCTTACGCTTACAGCGGTCCAGGGACTCGCTTTGTTTGAGGATCCCGCCATCGCCCGGCGGATCGTCGATGGTTGGCCGAGTTTTACGGGGAGAATCCGCTCAACGATAATGCGGACTATGATAACGAGGCCGACATGGGTGCCTCATGCGCTCGATGGACTGGAGGAAGGAACCATCAAAACGACCCAGTTTCGTGCCTATGAGATTCGCCAAATCCGCAGTCTAGGGGATCCTCGGATCACTCGGCGTTTCAACGAACTGATGAACTTGGCGCCGCCAGAAGTAGGGTCTGAAGAAGGGGCTGGGGATTTCGACAGGTGGCGGAAAATCCTTTCGCCGGATACCTTGGCTGAAGCGGATATTGGAACGGGTAAAACCCTATTTCAGGGGCTTTGCGCGGCTTGTCACAAAATGAATGGCGCGGGAGGGGAGATCGGTCCGGATCTTACGGGAGCCGCCCGTGATAACTTGGAGTATTTGCTGGGGAATATATTAACGCCCAGCGCCGTGGTTGCGGAAGATTATCGGCAAATCACCGTTAAGCTCAAGGACGGGCGCGTTCTCGGTGGAACCGAGCAACCGAGTTCTGAAAATGTGTTTCGATTGAAAACCGTGAACGGTGTAATGAATCTCGATCGTTCTGAGATTTTAGATGTGGAAAGATCTCAAACGTCAATGATGCCTCCGGGGCTTCTTGATTCTATCAGTGAAGAACAGGCCCGCGATTTGATCGCCTATCTGATGTTGAAGTAACCGTAAAGGCATTCGAAAACTTTTCATGGCAACGTGTATCCCGAAAACAATAACAGAATAGAAGAAAATATAAAACGGTTTTCAATGAATCTTAGTTCAGATAATTATTATAAGCGTATTTTCTCCTTCGCCGCCACCGTATTCATTTTCGCTGGCTGCGCGGATCAACCGGAGACGGAGGTAAACGAGAAAGCGGATCACGCGCATCATTCGTCGGCTCATCAACAGGGTGGGAACGTCCAGGAATATAGTGATAAGGTTGATACAAGTGTAGCGGCCAGCGCGTTCGAGCCGCTTCCGTTTCCGCGCAACCGAATTCGTGACTATTATGCGGAGGAGGCGCGCCGCCATCTCAATCGCGGCGAGAAGCCGCTGCCCGAAATCCTTCCGGAATTCCCGGGATTGGATGGCGGCAAGTTTGGCCACTGGGGACAGGGTGACGACGCGTCTTATGCGGACGAATCGCTCAATGAAATGGACATGGGGGGAATGGTATCGCAAGTGGTGAAGCACTTCGGGCGGACAACGGTACGAGCGGTTGTGGTTGCCGTTGGGGAAGGTCAGGAGGCTTCGGGGCTTTTCGATACCGAGCGATTAACGTTTACCGACTCTTGGCAGGGAGGAACCGTGACTTGGGATACGCAGCGCTACGGCGTGAATACCGGAGTCAGGCCGGGAGGCGAGCGCCTTCTCGATCTTGGCGATTCGGCTTGGACGAGGGAGGACGGAAAGGAATTGAAGCTCGATTATCTCGGCTTGTATCGCAATGGGGAGCGGGTCGTTTTCCACTACAGGGTCGCTGGGGTTCCGGTTTACGACCAGGTCTGGTATAGCGACGGGAAGTTGATGCGAACGATGACGGTTGACGGAACGCTGGAGCCCGGAATCGCTTTGAGGTCGCCGCTTCCTCCGGTCTTCGATCAAGGGGAAACGAAGCGACTGGCTCTTGGGCAAACGCCTCAGTGGACCTCGCGCCCAGTGGTCACTCGTGGAGAACTGGGGACGGGTTCCGGTCCTTACGTAATCGATACGCTGACGATGCCCTATCACGATGAGAATCCATTCGGGACGCCCTTCCGGGTGGGAGGCTTCGATTTTCTTCCTGATGGCAGGGCCGCCGTCAGTACGCTGATGGGAGATGTCTGGTTACTTGACGGCATCGATGGCAAACTCGATAAGCTGACCTGGAAGCGTTTTGCGGCGGGTCTGAATCAGCCGCTAGGACTGGTTGTCAAAGACGGTAAAATCATCGTCCTCGGTCGGGATCAGATTACCCGCTTACACGATTCGAATGGGGATGGCGAAGCCGACTTCTACGAGTGCGTCACCAATGATTATCCCGCCGTCGCAGGAAACACCTATCCCTGTACCCTGCATCAAGATCAGGATGGGACGCTCTATTGGTT
>JABITN010000211.1 GCA_018700525.1 Opitutales bacterium | reverse complement strand
CTCGCAGCCATGGTCATCTAAGGACAATTTTTCACGATTAGTAGGCAGATCGTGAAATAAAAAATAGTCGCTATAGCGGAAGGCCATTTCCCGATAGCGATGATTTCCCGTCATCCAATAGAGCCGAGCTAAAATCTGCATAAGCTCCCCACCTACTTCGAAATTAACAGAGGGAAGAATCCCGACGGGAGTATCAACTGCTGCATAATCTAGGATGGAATCCACCAAACCCAGCATACGATCACTCCATGGACTAGGCCCCAGCCATTCAGTTAATGGCATAAGACCGTCTTTAACGTATTCAGAACTGCCAAAGATAATATCCTCCAAAACCACCT
The DNA here is from genome assembly GCA_018700525.1 of Opitutales bacterium. Classification (GTDB taxonomy): domain Bacteria; phylum Verrucomicrobiota; class Verrucomicrobiia; order Opitutales; family Opitutaceae; genus Pelagisphaera. The sequence goes on along the minus strand of JABITN010000211.1, from coordinate 2,263 downwards.
CTTCATTTCGCCAGCTCTGTTTTGGAAATGAATAGTCGTCCACCAGGTTATCCAAACGACTAGTCAGTCGGGTTTCGGTATGGAGCATTTCAAGCATACGACCATTGAACATCGTTCGATCAGTTAAGGAGCTTGCCAAAACCATAAAGGCGTAATTGTCAGCGGCTGAGTCCTTTCCATTCCAATAATCACGATTTCTGTCCAGATTTCGTGGAATGAGCCCCGTGACAGGATCTGCGTGAGCCAACCATCCGTGCATATAGTCCTTACAATGTATCAAACATTGGCGGGCAAATTCTCCGTTGGCATCGGCCTGTTTCCAAAGACTGGTTTTTTCTACGTCCGACTGTCCCTCAAGGAAACTGGGGGTTAGAACGCAGAGGAATAGAAATAAGTAGAAGATATTGAATAAACGAATCCATTTCATGAGTTTTGGGTATAATTCTAAAAAGTAGAACAGGCATCCTGCCTGTTATTTTAAGTTGGGTAACAGGCTGGAAGCCTGTTCTACTTTAAAAAAAGGGCGACCTTAAGCAGGCCGCCCTTTTGAAATTCAATCAATTCGATCAATTTGTCCAATCGATCAGAAAGAACCGCGCACTCCCATCACGAAGCGGCGGCCAACGGTCGCATACGACGTTGTAAAAAGCCCCGGCGTATTGCCAATATATTTTTCGTCCTCCGCTGAGTCCGTCAGATTATCGCCTTCAATGAATAAGCGAATATCGTTGTCCTTGGAAATTCGATACTGCACCGATACATCTACGTTTTCACGCTCCGTATCAAAGGTGATAGCGGAAATCGCCGCGGTCGACGCCGTAACCTGCAATGCGGATATATAGTTATAGGACGCGCGAACGCTGAGGCGCTGCCACTCGTAGATTACCTGCATATTGTAGATTTCTTTCGCCTGATTCCTCAAGCTTGGAATGTTCACGAAATCGGTGACGACAAAATTGCCCAATTCCAATTCATCCACATCATAGATCGGGTCGGTTTGATCTCCGACGATGTATGAGTAGTTAGGAACCAGCTTGATTCCGCTTAGGAATTTCACATCCGGCAGCAAGTCAGCAAAGTCAAAGTAACCACTAACCTCGAAACCTTCAATGTGACGAGTGGAAGCATTTGACCAGAAGTTAGTATCCGCACGAACCATTTCCGTGCCAAGGCTAGGATCTTCAGGATCAACCAAAACTTCGATATCTCTCGTATAGGTATCTTCCTGCAAGAAATCTTCCAGGTCTTTAGAAAAGAGGGAAACGGAAATCGTGTTCGATTGCCGAGAACCAAAGTAATATTCCCACGCGAGATCGAGATTCTCAGAAGTTTGTTCTCTCAGGTTTGGATTACCCAAGTCGAACTCATCATCGCGATTGGTCAGATTGAGCACACCTGCCGCTTGCAGCTGGCGATTCGCTTCCCCGAGATTAAACGGAACCAGTTCGCGGTAATCGGGACGCGTCAGCGTATTTCCATAAGCAAAACGGAAAACATGACCAGTCTCACCCGCACGATAAGTCCCAACCACGCTCGGCAAGAGATTATCATAGCTGCTTTTCTCGTTAATATCGTCTACGACATCGCCGAACGAAAAGCTACCAGGAGATCCAAGAAATCCTATATCTTCAACTCCTGCCTGTATGAGTTGACCTAGATCCGATTTTTGGGAATCCGATATGGGAAGATTGCCACCATCGACAATGAAATTGGATGGCTTCCAGGTCGCGTCCAAACTGGTTTCTTCATAACGCACCCCACCTACCAGCGTGAAGTCTCCCCATCGTTTAGTTCCTTGTACATAGGCGGCGAGTATATCTTCGTTCAACTCACCCGTATCGGCTGCGTCGCGCAAGTCAGAGCGGTCGAATTCCCAATTATCCGGGTTGGCCGCAAGGTCTTCAAAGAAGAAATCGTACATGGGATTCGCCGTTACAAAAGGTCCTGCGATATCCGCGTACTTTCCATCCCAAAGAGTGAAATTGCCCGCGTTGCTTGCCTCTGCAAATTGCCCGACAGGGTAGACGCGTCGCCCACCTGCGGAGGGTGCCGTGAAAATTTCGGTCGTTACGTTATCCCTGTGAGCCTTACGTAAACGTATACCTGATTTCAGATTAAAATTTTCAGATACTTCGTGATCGTATTCGACGTTAAACAGCTGAACATCTTCGTGAACATCCTCTAAAAGGAATCGAGCGCCTCCATTGGATAATGTGCGATTGGCATCGGAAAATACGTTTTCCTTGTTGTTTGAAGGGACGTG
>JABITN010000108.1 GCA_018700525.1 Opitutales bacterium | reverse complement strand
GTGACGTCGGCTACCGAGCCACGAACACTATTTCCGGCACGAGCCTGAATACGCCGATTAAAGATATTCCGATGTCTATCGAGGTAATCAACCAAGAATTTCTCGAGGATACGGGTGCCACCAATTTCGATGAAGCATTGGCCTACTCATCAGGCGTTTTTCTTGACGAGTACACTCAGAGCCCGGGGGAAAGTAGCGACGGAGCGAACGCCCCGGGAGCCAATGAAAATGCTAGCGCAGACCGTTCGGCATCTTCACGGGGTGGACTAGGAGGCCGTTTCGATAATGGCACGATCATCCGAGGGTTCAATGTACCTTTTCAAAACCGCGACGGATTTCGTTATGGAGGCATAATCGCCCAGCATGGAGTTGTGCTTGGAGGTATACTGGATACTTCCAACATACAACGTATGGAAGTCGTTCGCGGCCCCAACTCGTTGTTGTATGGAATCGGCGTGCTCTCGGGTATTGTAAACGTAATCCCGAAACGCCCACTATCTGCCCAGACTCAATCGGCCACAATTGGTTTTGGGAGCGAAGGTTACTTAAGAGGCACGTTGGACGTGACAGGTCCGATAGCCAGCGACCTGTTCGGGGGACAGCTTAATTATCGCGTGGCTACAGCCTGGGAGGAACGAGATGATTGGACCGACTTTAGAGGAAAAAAGTTGGAGTACTATGTAGGCCAGCTTGAATGGAGTAGCGAAAAAGTGAACATCCTTGTGGAGGGGCAATATGCCGATCAATTGGAATCTGGAATCGGGGACCAGCACATTCATGACAATGTGTTTGCCGCGGTGGATTTGGGGTTTCGCAATGAGTTTGGTGAGCAATTTAATTGGCAAAAAACGTTAGGCGGACTCCCTGAGTCTTACCGGATCACGGGACCAGATACCTATGCTCAGCGCCAGGAGACGAATTTTCTAGCTAACATTGAGTTCACTCCCATCGAGAATTTTACCATATCTGCAGGGATGTTCAGAACCGGTGCCAATGAAGAGGAATTCAATGTAAGGGTGGCAACCTTGAATAACCGGGAGCGATCCTTTAATCTTAAAGGAGTGCTAGTCCAACGTCCTAACGATCCGAATACAGTAAATAGCCAAGAAATTCTAGATTGGATGGATGAGAAGGTTACAATTGCCGAGTTTCCCGGAGAAATAGATCCGCTTGATCAGAGAAATATGAACGACTATCGCACGACGAGGTACTGGTGGGAGTTGGAGCCGGAAGATTCGACGACGGAGCAGTACAGACTTAGAATGACATACTCCCGTGATGGGGAACTTTTTGGCAAGGCAGCTAAACACACTTTTCTAGTGGGCCGCCATGATATCAAGGATGAGGCAGATTTCACTACGGGCAACTCGCGCCTCAGTTGGCAGTATGAAGACAAACAAGAGCTTGCGACCGATGATCCTGTACAGTTCCGCAATATCAATGATCAAAGCGTTATTCGCTACAACGGCGAGCAATTGAGTCAGCCTGGTTTTGACTTTCGGAATACTGAAGTTTGGTTTGCTGGGCATTACGCACTCTATCAGGGTAAGTTGTTCGATGACAAGCTAGGCGTTATCTTAGGAGGGCGCCATGATCGGTATCATGCGCGTGACAGAAGATATGATCGTTTTGACGAGATCGCGGAGTTCGGTCCTGATTATGCGGGAGCGCCGTTAGCATTAGGCCCAAATAATTTGATATTGAATAATCCGAATAATGAGACCTTTGGATTTTTCCCTCTCCCCGAAGGCGTAAGCGAGTATACGCCAAATGCAGATGAAGCGGAAGAAGAAGTCACCAAGACTATAGCTCTTAATTGGAAACTGTCTGACGAAATAACGCTCTACGGCGTACGGGCTGAAGGCATCACGCCCAACACAGGGGCGCGTGACGGAAACCTGGTCGGTTTCCCTTCCGAGAAGGGTACGAGCGAAGAATTGGGCATCAAATTCGATCTCGGTGATGGAAAACTTTCGGGAACCGTATCCGTTTATCGGATCATTCGCGAAAATGCCCTATGGCAATTTGAAGGAGCTCCCGCCCCTGCCAAGTGGTTTGGCGGTATTATCCACCCTACAGCAGAAACGCCTTCTGATGCGGGTTTCGAGCCTGATCTAATTACAAGTGGTGCTGCTCCGCTTTCATACGGTATCGACCGATTCTATTTCGATGAGGAGGGAGTCGATATCCAAAAAGTACGCCGGATCATTTTTGACGATGATGGAAACCCTATTCGTCGTGCATTTGTATGGCCAAAAGGACTTTTGGGAATTGAAGGGCAACGATCCGATACGACGAACCCACGTAGTGTAGCCTATATCGATTACAACTTGATGGATGTTATGGCGGTTGACCGAAATGATGTTCCCACGGGGAAGCCTTGGCGCTATTATGTGGAAAAAGCCTTCGCGGACCGGAGTCGCGACTCATCGTCCTTCGCCGATCAAGCAGGCCCGGATGATTTTCCTCCGTTCCCTTATACGCGGACTCGTGGCACCACCCTGGGAATCAATCCTAGTCTCGGCGGAGCTACAAACGCGATTGTCTCTTATACCGATGAAGCCACGGGTTATGACTTTCAACTAATCTATGCTCCAATTAAAGCTTGGCAGTTTATTTTTAGCTATGCCCATACGGAACGAGTGGCGACGAGCAGCTTTAATTTAGTGGACGCGTTAGACCCCGCATCCGGAGCTGCTTTTGGCACAGAGTACGACGAATGGGTGCGTATTCTTGGTCGTGCGGCATTTGGCCTCGAAGAAACGGATACCGATGGTGATGGAGTTATTGATACGGTTACTAAAGACGGACAATCGATCGAGATCGGCGATGTTGCCCCGTCTAGCTTGATTGGAGGGCTTGAGGGAGTAAGCCTCTATAAAGGATCCGAAGACGCAGCTTCCATGTGGACGAAGTACACCTTTCGGGAAGGGCTATTAAGCGGACTAGGGGCAGGCCTTGGAGTGATTTATACCGGACCCGCTCAAACATCGATTCCAATTGGGGGCACCGATATGGCTGCCAATCGTTTTGGTACTCCTCCGACCGAAGAGCGCTTTCGTACAGACCTGGGCTTTACCTACCGGTGGAATCACAAGGAAATGCCTATGTCGCTTCGTTTGAATGTTTACAACCTAACGGATGATACCAAAGGCGAATCGGTGATTCAATATAATGACGGTAATGGAGGCACCGCCACACGCAGGACAGATGTTTATTATGCGCCGAGAAGCTATCGCCTGACAATGGGCTTCACTTTCTAAAAATTCTACTCGCGACAGTATCCCTAGTGCGAAACCCTAATAAATAAACATAGTATATAATGAGAAAAACAATAACAATGCTTGGCTCGATCTTGCTTACTGGTTCGCTATTAGCGCAGTGGCAACGGATCGACGACCTAGAAAGCTACACCGTAGGCGACGAAGTCGACGCGGATCACACGGCGGCTACCACAGGAGATTGGAATATGTACCGTTCTGCTGACGATCAATAC
>JABITN010000139.1 GCA_018700525.1 Opitutales bacterium | reverse complement strand
AGCCCAATCCGTGCCCAAAGCTGTGCGAGCCTATCCATTTCAAACTCTCCGTATCGAATATCTCGACCGAACTCAAAGCGGGAACGCCAGGATAATTCGAATGAGCGAGATAAAGGCGATTCCCGACAACTTTACCGGCGTTCAAATGCGTCAACGGTTCGCCTTCGGGACATTCCCAAGCTGCCAATTTCGCCGCATCACCCTTCCGGTATTTTCCGATATAGTAATTACCGATCACGTAAAAATGCTCCGCATCCAATGCTACGCCCTGACGTGCCTCTACAGCTGAATGCCGCTCGACGCTTTCGTATCGATAATCTGCATGCGCGGATACAATCAACCATCCGCTCAATACCACATTCGCAATCAACATTCTCATTTTTGCAATCTCTCGTATTCACGTTCGTAGCGCTCCCGAGTCCTTCTCGAGGATTTCGATTTCCAACTACTCACGCCATTTCTCAGCTCACTGGCTTTCAGTTCAGTCGCATCCCAAACCGAATCGCCCCACACGTTAATCAACTCGAATCGCAACCAAGGATCCTGCGCGGTCATATCGAAAGTCAGTAATCCGAAATTAGGCGAATAAGAATAAGGCTCTCTCATTTGAGGTTCCCAAACCATCGGTCTATCGACTTCACTTGGCTCTTGAGCCAATGGAGAACTAACCAATTCGAAAAAGTCGTAGCCCCCTTTTTCCGACCAGGGAATCGCATTAAACTCCCCTCTATGAGTATCTCCAGAAAGCAATACGACACCATCGATCGATCGCTCCCGAATAAACTCGAATAGGGCATTACGCTCCGTCAGCGCAGCCGCCCACGAATCGCCTTCCTCCCCTTTTGACGAGGTCCACCCACTTCCGCTAACGATCACTTTGAATGGAGAATCGCTTCGAACCAATGCTTGTTTCAGCCACCGAAGCTGACCTTTTCCAAGCATCGTTTTTCCTGCATTATCGGATTTCGTATAGGGATCCCTGTACATGCGATCATCCAAAAAGAAAAAATCCACCCCGCCATACTCGTATTCGAAAAACACACCCGGAACGTTCGCTAAACCATAACTCGAATTGGCCCAGTATTGCTTAAAGATTCTGAGCGACTCGTTCTTCAGCGGATTCTCGCGGTCGTGATCATTGAGCGCAAAATCGTGATCGTCCCAAGTTGCCAACTGCGGGATAGAACGAATTACCGGCTGCAACAAAGCCACATCGCGCTGTCGGCGGTACTCTTCCGCTAAAACCTCAGCCCTAAGCGTGTCCCCATAAATATTATCGCCCAACCAGAAAAACAAATCCGGATTAGCAACCTGGACTTCCTTCCAAATCGGCTGCACCCGATCTTCGCCATAGCGAACGCATGAACCGAACCCAACGGTGAAACGTGTTGCTTCCACGGGTGCTGTGCGAACCCTAAACGGACGCTTGTTTTTCAAATATTTTGGCCCCTCTCCTTCCACAAGAACCCGATAATAATAATCAGTGCCGGGTGCCAAATCTTTCAGCTCGATCACCACCGTAAAGTCATCTTCGACTTTCGCCACCATCGATCGCGACTGACGAGAGTTTATCAGAAACGGATCCGTCCCATACTCAACTGCAACCTCATGCTCGCCCGTCACTCGCGCCCAGATTCGAATCGTTTCGGGCTCAACTGCTCCAACCATCGGACCCTGCAAAACACGCGGCTCCCCCACGTCATTCCGATCCGCTATCAGACAAAGCGGCACAGAAGTAAACAAGGCCAATAAACCAAAGGCTTTTTTGAGAGAATCAGTTTTCATGGGGCTTTTTTTCAACGTCTCGATCGACCGGATCATTGAAACACTGCCTACCCAGTTCGACTCAATCCATCTCTTATTTCAATGAAATAAACTCTTTATCGGAGCCACAACTCTTTAACCGAATATCCTTTTCGAGAAGATTTTCCCTAAAAAACGCATTTCCGACTACTGTCGCCGAGAGACTAACGCTCCAGTTTCCAACAGGATAAGGATCACTTCATTCCCATTGTATTTCACTTCCACTCTAAAGACGCTGCTTCTCGGAGTGATCAATCTGGAAACCTCCCTAATATCACTCCCGGGAGCAAGCGCCTTGATTGATCTGATCACCGCAGCGGGCAAATTCTTGATCTCCAAATCCTCCGCACGCTGAAGGAGATATCCATTTTCATCCAATTCAAGTTCGACTTTCAAATCATCATCAAGCTCGCCTTCGATCATATAGCGAACGCGTCGCCCCGAAGCGATCCGATCAATATCATCCAGATCATATCCTGACAATTCTCGCTCTATCGTTTCTCGAACTTTCTCCGGCAAGGAATCAAATCGAACTTCGCCCTTAATGGGACCGTGCTCCATTCGAGCTCCCTCGGTCAACATCAAGCCATTCAACCAGATTTCTCCGGTCGTCCGCTTGAGCGACAATGTTGACGCATCTCCATCGCTCGAAAATACAATTGGCATGGATACCGCAAAGCCCACGTCAGTACCAGAGCGCGTCATCTGATTCCCAGCAACTTGTCGTCCATCGATTTCAACATCAAACGTTCCTACGGAATCCGAATCCTCTTCTTCGCCATCAGCGCTAATAAGCACCACGGTATAAGGCCCGCTCTTCAGACCTGAAATCTCAATCTCCAAGTCACCGGTAGAAGTTCTGTATCCATCCCTGTACACATCCTCATCATCAATATCACCTTCTACGTCACCACGATCTTCCGTATCCGCGCCCCCTACAAGACTCAGTCGCACCTCAGTGCCAGAGGACAGTAAAATAGGAATCTCATCTCCATCGCTCCAAGGAACCCAATCGTTATCAGTACGCTGGTCCTTCTTGCCGAAATCAATCTTCGTCCAATTCAATCTACTACCCGCAAGAGTATCTTCCAATTGAGCGAACAGCACAACGACGAGCACCGTCATAGCGACGGCAAAACCGCTCAAACGAACCATTCGCTTCGCGCTTCGATTCATCGATTCGATTGAGTAAAGGTTGATCGTTTCATGACCGGGCTCTCCTTCATCTGATCGTCCGAAATATAGGATTCCACCATATTCAAGCTTTTCAATTGAGCCGCAAGTTCACGAAAATAAAATCCACTCGCTCCATCTAGATTCACGATAACGCTATAGAAATCGTCCAACGTCTCTATCAAATTGCGATCGGTAGAATACAAGTCGTCTCGAGCATCCAATAGGTTCTCTATCGATTCCTCGCCCTCCATGTAATCTAAACGCTTTTGCTCGAAGACCGCTCTCCTCGCCAAACGACTAGCAGCGTGCTCTCCCGAAAGTTCTCTGAGATTCCTAGCCTCGGAAACCAATCGCGTTATCAAATTACCAACCTGTCGCTTCCGGAACATGATTTCCGCATCGAAGCGACGAATCTCCGCATCAGCCTGCTTCAACGAAAGTAATAGCAATTTGGGATCATTGCGCCTGATGCTAACTCCTGTACCCACAAAAAACTCACGTTTTCGCGAAGGAGCGTCACCCTGACGATCAAAGTCATACCTCCCAAATAATTTCCCAATAATGTCCCACTTACCTTGCTTCGCTAACCTTTTCTTGAGCTCTGCATTTCTTAACGCGATCTCTCTTATTTGAATTTCAATATCACTCGCAAGAGCCTCTTGTATAAGACTATCGAGGTTCTTTTCCAAATACTCGCGACCATAGTAGTACTCTCCGTAATAGTCGACAAATTCGACCTGATCCAAACGCAATGATTCAAGACCAAGCCTATCATGCAACTCTATCAAATCGGATTCCAAAAGCCCTTGGTTCTGAACGGCGTCTGACTGATACTCCAAGATCAAGCCTTCAATCTGGGCAATATCTCTTGAGCTCCTCTCGACCATTTCGTCTCCATAAATCAATGACCGCAAATCATCCATTGCTTCCAAAGCGATCTCCCGTCGATTCTTCGACCGTTGCAAAACAAAATAGACTTCCTGACTCTCATTCGCGGATTCATTAACCCTATCGATAAAATCAAGCCAAGCCTCCAGCATTTCACTCTCTTCGAAACTACGCTCCGTAATTCGCTCTAAACGCGTAAACGAACTAAACAATGGCATTTCGAGTTCCCCTTGAAAAAACGGATTCCCAAACTCAGCCCCTCCTTCCGAAAACGCCTGAGCACCCACTCCCGCCTCTATCTTTTTACCGTCGAAGAACTCCTTCTCAAATCCAATACTGGTTTCATTCTGATCGATACGGTCTTCCTCCCGTTTCCCATTGTTCAACGAACTCTCAGACTCTCTCTGAACCGTCGAATCAACCTTCATCGGCACGAACTGGCTCAGCCTACGTTCGAAACGCTCGAACTGATATTGAGCTGCCTCCATCTCATAACGAGCAGCCGCAATGCGTAAATTGTTCTCGTAAGTCAATCGAACCACGCTAACCGGATCCGCAAAAGCCCTCGAGTCCTCAATCAATTCTTCCGTCGACCCAGACAATGGCAACACCGCCGCAATCGCTATCACTAAAGATCCCAATATTCTCATGTTCATAAAGCTCCTCTCGTAATCACTATTGACTACAACTATCGCGCAATTTCGTTCAGGCAACCCAAATGACTTAAACCATCTTTCCTAAGCGGTAAGCCTTAACGTGTTAAGGCCCAAACAAACATAAATTCAGACAAATAAAAAAGGCTCTAGACTAGCATGGCGCATTCGTTGACCAATACATTCCTTAATTTTCTGTTTCGATTATTGTATCTGAACTGGCATTCGGTCAGATGCAGGATGAACTTATCGTCCTTTATTCCGTTGAACTGCGCGAGCCTTCTTTCGGCGAATGACCAGAAGGCCTCAATGCCGTTGATATGGCTCTTGCCTCGGACGAACTCGTTCTAGCTATGGAAGACTCGGTAATGGTCGTAGCCGTTGAGAATCAGGCCGGCGGAGTAGATCGTGCTCCCTTCGGTCACTTTATCCTCTACTATAGGCACCAGAGCCGCTCTTATACCGAAGCGACATCGGTAACGCACACCTCGCCCCCTCGTTTGAGCAAACTGAACACAGGGGTCTTCCCGGCGGCTCCTCGACCTCTCTTGCCACGAACCCTTCGAACTCCGAAATAGGATTCGTCAACTTCGATCTCACCGGAAAACCTCATCACCTCCTCGTACTGACATGATAGTATATGCTCTCGATAATGGCTGTAATACTGTTTCACAGTGTTGCGGTTTATCACCACCAGGTACGATGTTTTCGACGCTGGAGAGTCCTCGCAATAGTGCATCAGAATTTTTCGCACTTATACTTCGTTAATCCCTTGTTCACTAAAGGCTAGCAGTGTCTATTATTGTGCCATGGTAATCTAGAGCCATAATGAATTTGCTAACTATTTGCTGGAATCAGTTCATTTCCTTGCGTCTT
>JABITN010000078.1 GCA_018700525.1 Opitutales bacterium | reverse complement strand
GTTTCCAATGTTTACGCTGGTAAGGTTGGTGCAAAAAGAGAACGCAGAAACCCCAATACTGGTCACGCTGTCGGGGATGGTGTAAGAATCATCTAATATTCCAGCTGGATATTGAATCAACAACGTCTGTAGTTTGTTGAATAATAGGCCATCTACAGAACTATAATTTAAGTTGCCAGTATCAACCGTGATACTGGTAAGGCTGGTGCAATAACCGAACGCCCAATCCCCAATACTCTTAACGCTGTCGGGGATGGTGATGCTGGTAAGGCTGGTGCAATGATAGAACGCATCTTCCCCAATACTCGTCACGCTGTTTCCAATGTTTACGCTGGTAAGGTTGGTGCAAAAAGAGAACGCAGAAACCCCAATACTGGTCACGCTGTCGGGGATGTTTACGCTGGTAAGGTTGGTGCAAGAATATAACGCAATATCCCCAATGCTGGTCACGCTGTCGGGGATGGTGATGCTGGTAAGGTTGGTGCAATAACCGAACGCAAAATCCCCAATACTGGTCACGCTGTCGGGGATGGTTACGCTGGTCACGGTGGTGTTTCCATTGCCGAAGATGTTATTTATAAGATCACCGCTCCCTACCTTAACGACAGAAATCTCATTCACCACGGCTGGGATTTCCACCGCCCCGCCAACACCTGAATAGCCCGTGATGGTCGCTTGGCTGTCGGAGACCGAATATGTCCAATCCCCAGAACTCTCCCCCGACAAAGTCTGATGGGCGGAGGTAATAAAAAGAGCGGTGAGCAGAACTAGTGATGCTTTCATAAATCTAACATTACCGAGAATTGCTGACTAAGGAAACACTTTTTTCGGAAAAAGGCTTTTGTGTGTCTGGGGTTCAGTGCTCACCCGTGCGTGTATCGGTGAGATTAACTTCCATAAGTACCCACACCGCCTCAGGCAACTCCTCCGCACGTACTATTTCAATCGCTACCAACCTCCTCCCGATTCTCTAGGAATTACCAAAACGAGAAGGCGAACAATGCGTCTGCGTTGGTCTCTCATTCCGCCACTGAGAGTACCCACAGGAGCAATCAATATTTTCCATGCACAGAACCCATTCCGGTGTCCAATCCCAACACCATTTAGGGGGCTAATGCGTGCTGATTGGCTTTTCTGGATCTCCGAGGAACTCCACTTAGCCCCAATCTCCGCCCAGTAGGCAGGAAATGAGGGTGGAATGCAGAGGAGTCTCAAAGCAGTCTAGAGAACCTTTCGATGCCGTCCCGCCTAATTCTCCTAGAGTTGGAGTGGAGTACGGTTTTGAGCCCTAGCAGTTCTTGTTTTTTTAGGGGTTTATCGATGCATGATCATATCCTCCCGAGTCATTGACGAGACCCTCCGCTCCAATGTTTTAATGTAGCGATTATGCCCCTGTCTTTTTGACTGGGTTTGATCAATGGTTGGCCCTCCGTAACAGGAGGCGAACGATCCCGAACTTTGGTGAACGGTATACCAGTATGTGTACCATTTTCGGGATTGGAACTATTTGAAAAATCCCAAACTGCTAAACAATAACAAGTTAAGTAGTGGCGGAGAGAGCGGGATTCGAACCCGCGGTACAGTTGCCTGCACACACGCTTTCCAAGCGTGCTCTTTAAACCACTCAGACATCTCTCCGTGGTAATATTAAGAAGCCTGAGACGATTGGGGAATTTTTCTAGGCTGCGCAATCGAATTCTTTATTTTTCGATCTTAGACATCCAAGACGTCGATTTCGAGTCTAACTCGAGCGATCTCCATACGGGTTTTTATGGAGAGATTATTCGAACGCGTTTGATCGAGCGATTTCTTCAAAATCCCGCTTGCATGTTCAATGGCCCCGCTTACGTTCTGTCGTTTTTAACCTTCCCGCAAAATGGTCTCTTCCAATCAAGATTTCGACTATAACAGTAAAGTTGAGGGCGGCGTTATTGTCTCCAAGGCTGACGCTGTGATCAATTGGATCCGCACGCACTCCCTTTGGCCGATGCCGATGGGATTAGCTTGTTGCGCGATCGAACTTATGGCGACTGGGGCTTCCCGGTTTGATATTTCCCGCTTTGGAGCGGAAGTGATGCGTTTTTCGCCTCGCCAGTCGGATGTAATGATTGTCGCGGGAACGGTGACTTATAAGATGGCTCCAGCTTTGCGTCGTATCTACGATCAAATGGCGGAACCGAAATGGGTGATAGCCATGGGAGCTTGCGCGTCTTCGGGAGGGATGTACCGATCGTACGCGACTTTGCAGGGAGTGGATAGAATTGTACCAGTAGACGTCTATGTCAGTGGTTGTCCGCCGAGGCCGGAAGCGCTACTCGACGCGCTTATGAAGCTTCAAGAAAAGGTAGGTACTGAACAATCCGCCAAGAATCTGTTTAAAGGTTGATTTCCCTTCATCCATGATAGCTCAAGATCTTAAATCAGCCCTCCAAGAATCGTGCCCAGACTTGGAAGAACGGGATTCTCTGGACTGGCCGGCCTATAATTGTCCTGTAGCGAAACTGACGGATATTCTCCAGACGCTCCGCGACGATCATGGCTACGACGCATTGATGGATGTGACCGGGATCGACAATGGAGTTGAGGCCTCGCCCCGTTTCACCGTCGTGTACCACGTGTTTTCCTCGAAGTCGTTCGGCTACGTCCGTATCGCCGCGGATTGCGAAGACGATGAAAATCCAGTAGCTCCCACAGCAACGGGCTTATACCAAAGCGCAAATTGGATGGAGCGCGAAACTTACGATCTTTTAGGCATTAAGTACGACGGGCATCCTGATATGCGACGCATCTTGATGTGGGCTGAGTATCCGCATCACCCATTGAGGAAAGATTTCCCGTTGGCCGGTTTTGAAAACGAAATCTCCGACCCCGAAATAGCCACCAATACAGGCGTAAAGGTCAAGCCGGCTCCGATGGCGGGCGGACCGTTTGTCGCTCAACAATCTGTCTTTGAAAGCAAGCGCGAACCGGCAGCGAAAGACGAGAGCTGGAACGAGAAGAACGAAAAGCCTTAGAAGTAAGGCACTTATCAACTGTTTATTGCAATTCCAAATTTCATAGTCCATGGCCACCGAAACGACCGAGTATAACGTTCCTGATTCTGGCAGCAAAGTAGCTGCTGCAGCTAAGGAATTCGAAACGGAGCATCTAGCAGTTAGCATGGGTCCTTCGCACCCGTCTACCCACGGCGTGCTCCGGCTCAATCTCGAGCTTGATGGCGAGATCGTTAGGAAGTGTGATCCAGAAATTGGATACTTGCATCGCGGTGACGAGAAAATCGCTGAGAATATGACATACAATCAGTTCGTGCCTTACACGGATCGATTGGACTATTTAGCTCCACTTGCCAGCAATGCGGCTTACGCGATGGCAGTGGAAAAGCTGGCGAACCTTGAAGTTCCTGAGCGCTGCCAGGCGATACGTGTGGTGACTAGCGAGCTGGCCCGTATTTCCGCTCATTTGCTTGGCCTTGGCGCGTACACGATGGATGTGGGAGCTCTCACGGTATTCATGATCACGTTCGAAGAGCGGGAAAAACTCTACATGCTTTTCGAAGAGCTCACAGGAGCCCGCTTTACGACCAGTTACTCGCGAATTGGTGGGGTTACTCGCGATATGCCCGATGGTTGGATGGATCGCGTACTTGCTTTCTGCGAACAATTCCTACCGTTGCTCGACGATGTGGAAGCGTTGCTTACGCGGAATCGGATCTGGTTCGATCGCACCGCCGATATAGGAATCATTTCGAAAGAAGATGCGATCGCCTACGGGTTGACCGGACCTAATATGCGGGGATCTGGAGTGGATGTCGATCTACGTCGCGATGCCCCATATAGTGGATACGAAAAATACGACTTCGAGGTTCCGCTTGGCGAGAATGGCGATTGCTACGATCGTTACGCTGTGCGGATGGAAGAAATGCGTCAAAGCGTACGCATTGTTCGTCAAGCGATTGCGAAAATGCCCGGTGGTTCTTTCTATGCCGAAGACGCGAAGAAGATCTTCGCTCCTCGCAAGGAGAAGATTCTCTCCTCAATGGAGGAACTTATCCAGAATTTTATGATCACGACCGAAGGACCGGATATGCCGGCAGGCGAGGTCTATTTCGAGGCGGAAAATCCGAAAGGAGCTTTAGGTTTCTTTATTGTATCCAAAGGAGGCGGAGTGCCATACAGAATGAAGATTCGGGGACCGTCGTTCAATAATTTGAGTATTCTCGAAAAGGTCTGCCTCGGAGGGATGATATCCGACGTTTCGGCCATCCTCGGAAGTTTAGATTTCGTGATGGGAGAATGCGATAGATAATGCGAGAAGCATGATTGAAGAATGATGAATTTTCTATGGATACAGCGAACGATCATTTTAGCGATGCCACTTCTTAAATCTTAATTCTTATTCCATATTTACATAGATGAATCTAAAGCCAGAAACGCTAGCTGAAATCGAAGAAGCGATTCCCAAGTACCCGGAGAAGCGCAGTGCGGTTATGCCTTTGCTACACGCCATCCAAAAGGATCAAGGTTTGCTGAGCAATGAAGCTGCAGAATGGGTCGCGAAAAAGCTGGGGATAGAGCCGATCAACGTTCTTTCGGTTATAACATTCTACCCATTTTTCCGTCAGCACAAAATTGGCAAACGCCACATTCGCGTGTGCCGAACACTCTCTTGCGCAATGGCGGGCGGGGCGAAGGTTTGCGATACGATGCTTTCCGAATTCGATACTAGCTTGAATGGAGTATCTCCTGATGGGGAAGTTACAGTTGAATTCGCGGAATGCCTGGCGAGCTGCGGATCTGCTCCGGTGATCTTGGTTGACGACGAATTGCACGAAAATCTCGACGTGGCCAAGACGAAGGAAATTTGCGAAAAGATTAAAACGGAGGCGACAGGAGCGTAGTCACGATGGCAATACATCCAAAAGAACACCGCGTCATTCTAAAGAACGCAGACGAACCTGGATACACTCCGGATATCGAATGCTACATGAAGCATGGCGGATACGACATGCTCAAGAAGGCTGTCGCGATGAAAAAGCAGGATATCTGCGATGAAGTTAAAAAGTCGCAGCTACGCGGGCGGGGCGGGGCGGGTTTTCCTGCTGGTGTCAAATGGAGCTTCGTGGATCGTAAATCGGGTAAACCGGTTTACATGGTCTGTAATTGCGACGAATCCGAACCAGGGACGTTCAAGGATCGGCAGATCGTTCACAAGGATCCGCATCAGTTGATCGAAGGGATCATGATTTCCTGTTTCGCGACGGATTGTGCTAAGGCGTTTATCTATATTCGCGAGGAAATGCCCAAGGGCGCTGAGGCACTTGACCAGGCAATCAAGGAAGCGAAAGAAAAGAATTTCGTTGGCGACGATGTGTTGGGGTCTGGGTACAGTTGCGATATTGTGGTTCATCGCGGAGCAGCAGCCTACATTTGCGGAGAGGAAACGGGGCTGATTGAATCGCTCGAAGGCAAGCGGGCTAATCCGCGTATCAAACCTCCTTATTTTCCAGCGGTCTTGGGGCTGTATATGTGCCCAACGATCGTGAACAACGTCGAGACGCTCTGCAATGTGAAGCACATCCTGGAAATGGGAGCGGAAGCATTCGCGAATATTGGGCGCCCCAATAACACGGGTACGCGGATTTGGTGCGTATCGGGTGGCGTCAAGCGTCCGGGTTACTACGAAGTCGCAGGTATTACTTTGGGGGAGTTGATTTACGATATTTGCGGTGGGCCGAAAGAAGGTAGAACGATCAAGGCAGTCATCCCCGGTGGCTCTTCTATGAAGATTCTTAAGAATGGGGAGCGCTTCAAAGGCAAGAATCGCGACGGTACGGATTACGATTGGGGCATTGAAGATATCCCGCTCGATTACGATGGTATTGCGGCGGCTGGATCGATGTCCGGTTCGGGCGGTATGATGGTACTTGACGACTCGATTGATATCCCGGTGGCATTGGCGAATTTGATGACGTTTTATTCGCACGAAAGTTGCGGGCAGTGCACGCCTTGTCGCGAAGGTTCGTTGTGGCTTAAGAAGATCACGACGCGAATGGTTCATGGCGAATCACGGCCGGAAGATGTTGATTTGATGAAGTCAGTCGCCGATCAAATCGAAGGGCGCACGATCTGCGCATTTGGATTTGCAGTCGCTTGGCCGGTCCAGAGTTATATTAAGAAGTTCGAAGAGGAATTCCGTGAATTTGCCGAAAGGCATAGCAATACGGACGTAGATCGCACCGCAGCAAAGGAACTGGCCTGTAATCACTAGGGCAGCGAGCGATGACAGCTAATTTATTAATGGTCTCCTAATGGAAGAGAAAAAGAATTTGATAACGGTCAATATTGACGGTCACGATTTAGAAGTGCCGTCGGGTACGAATATGGTCGAAGCCGCGGCCTTGCTCGGCAAGGAGATCCCGCACTACTGCTATCACCCGAAGCTTTCTATCGCGGGTAATTGCCGCATGTGTTTGGTTGAGCTCGGTATGCCGGGACGCGATCGGGCAACGGGCGAGGCAATGCTCAATGAAGATGGTACGCCAAAGATCATGTGGATGCCTGGTCCAGCTATCGGTTGCGGAACCAAGGCTGCCCCGGGTATGCATATTAAAACGGATTCGCCGAAAGCGCTTGAATCTCGCGAAGCCGTAACGGAATTTCTTCTTGTCAATCACCCGCTCGATTGTCCTATCTGCGACCAAGCGGGAGAGTGTACGCTTCAGGAATTCTCGTCGACACATGGTCGTGGATATAGCCGTTTTATCGAGGAGAAGAACGTAAAGCCTAAGCGCACGCGCCTTGGGCCAAGAGTGACGCTTGATGACGAGCGTTGTGTGCTCTGCTCGCGTTGCGTCCGTTTTTCGGAAGAGATTGCCAAGGACGACGCACTTGGGTTTACGGATCGCGGAAGCTATTCTACATTGACTTGTTTCCCAGGTAAAGAGCTCGCGAATAATTATTCGCTGAATACAGTAGACATTTGTCCTGTTGGAGCGCTTACCAGCACTGATTTCCGTTTTAAGATGCGCGTATGGTTCTTGAAGGAATCTAACAGCATCGACTTCGAGACCAGCGTTGGAGCGAATACGCTAGTGTCGGCTCGGGAGGGCAAAATCTATCGCGTCAAACCGCGCCGCAACGATGAAGTGAACGATACCTGGATGCCCGATTCGGGGCGCGAATTGTACAAGCTTGTCGAGTCCGAGGATCGTTTGTCGAATTGTGCGGCTGATGGCGCCGAAGTCTCTGCTCAAGATGCGATTGCGAAGGCGAGCGAACTTTTGAAGAGCAGCCAAGGAGTTGCAGTGGTCGGTTCGGGGTTGTGTAGCGTCGAAGAGCAATATACGCTCAAGGCGATTGCGAATTCAGTGGAAGCGAAAGGGGTTTACCTGGTCGCTCGCTATGGCGAAGCCGATGGTATCCTGATGTCAACCGATCGAAACCCGAATGTTCGCGGAGCGTTAATGACTGGTTTGATCGACGGTTTGCCGGAAGAGCAATTGAGCGACCTAGGCGCGAAAATCGATAGCGGGGAAGTTTCTGCGATATTCGCGGTTAAGGAAGATCTCGTCGCGGCAGGCCTATCGGAAGCGCAGCTTGATAAGGTAACGATCGTCTACCTGGGAGCGCACGCGAATGCGACCAGCAGTAAAGCGTCAGTTTTGCTTGCGGGACTAACGCAATTCGAAAAATCCGGTACGGTGATCAATCAGCAATTTCGTATTCAGAAATTCCATCGGGTGGTTCCCGGACCAGGAGGAACGATCGAAGATCTTTATGCGTTAGCGTCGATTCAGGCGAATATTACCGAAGATTCTTTTCCCTCAACGGTTGGGTCTGTTTGGAAACAGCTTGGAGCGGTAGGTACGCCGTTCGCTGGAGTCTCATTCAAATCCTTGTCGGATCAAGGGCAGTTGCTCGATGCAAGCGCTTTTGAAAACCTGCCTTTCAAAGAAGGCGAATCTCTTCACTTTGAACCCAAGCGGGAGGTGGCAGTAGCCGAATAACGCGGATCATGGATATCAATTTCATTTTTCTAAAATTCGTTTACGCCGCTATCGTAGTGAGTGTGATTATGGGGCTTTGTTCCTATGCTGTCTTGGCTGAGCGAAAAATCTCCAGTTGGATTCAAGGTCGTGTTGGGCCGAATAGAACTTCGCTGCCTTTGGTCGGCTTGATTCCTGTTCTCGGTCCCTTCTTGACGCGTCTCGGTGTTTTTCAGCCTGTGCCGGATGGATTGAAATTTCTCTTTAAGGAGGACGTTGTTCCAGGCCACGTTAACAAGTTCTATTTTATAATGGCTCCGGTCATTTCGCTTGTGCCGGCCTTGACAACGGTAGTGGTCGTTCCGTTTGGACGTATCGTAACGGAAGCCGGCGAAGTCGTACCTTTGGTATTGGCGAATGTGAACGTGGGGCTGTTGTTCCTTTTCGCGATTTCCTCGCTTAGCGTTTACGGAATCGTGCTTGCGGGTTGGTCTTCCAATTCGAAGTATCCATTTCTCGGTGGCATTCGGGCATCGGCACAGATGATTTCCTATGAATTGGCGATGGGTGTTTCAGTACTGCCGATTCTGATGTGGGTAAATCACCCAGGGTCGAAGGGGACGCTAAACCTTTTCGATATCGCTCAGGCTCAAAACGGTTTTTGGTTTGCTATGTGGATGCCGCTCTCGGCGATCATTTTTCTAATCTGTCTGTTCGCGGAAACAAATCGTCTGCCGTTCGATATGGCGGAATCGGAAACGGAGCTGGTTAGCGGATTCCATACGGAGTACAGCTCTTTTAAGTTCGGCCTCTTTTTCGTGGGCGAATATGCTCATATGGTGATCGGTTCCTGCGTCTTCACTTTACTGTTTTTAGGTGGCTGGAATCCATTGCCATTCGTCACTATCGATATGCTCGGTTGGGGTGCTGGCTATATTGGAGCGGCACTATCAGTCGCTATCTTCCTCGGCAAGATGTGCGGTATGATGTTCTTCTTTATGTGGATCCGCTGGACTTTGCCGCGCTTCCGCTACGACCAAGTGATGAAGCTTGGTTGGAAGGTCCTCTTGCCACTCTCGATCGCGAACCTCATCGCGTATGTCTTCATAATCTATTATTTGGAGACTAGTCTTTAATAGAAAACGTTTTAATTTATCTGCCATGTCCATTATCATTAAGAGAAAGCCGCTGAACTTCCTGGAGAAGATGTATCTTCCAGAGATAGCGCGGGGACTTGCAACGACGTTTAGAAGACTCTGGGGGAAACCCGTGACTCTCGAGTATCCAGAGCAACGTCCGACAATCCCCGAAGGCTATCGCGGCGTACCGACTTTGGTGAAGGACCCGGAAGGACGTGAGAAGTGCGTGTCTTGCCAGCTTTGCGAGTTCGTTTGTCCGCCGAAGGCAATTCGGATCAAGCCGGGAGCAATCGCGGAGGATAGTGAATTTGCCCATGTGGAAAAGGGGCCGCAGGAATTCGACATCGATATGCTTCGCTGTATCTACTGCGGCATGTGTCAGGAGGTTTGCCCAGAGGAAGCGATCTGGTTGCAGAACGATTATTCGCTTTCGGGATACTCCAGGGCGGAGATGGTTAATGGCAAGGAGAAGCTTTACGAGCTCGGCGGCACGTTGCCGGATCAGCACTTCAAGTGGAAAAAGAAGCAGGAAGCAGCCGCTAAGGGAAGTGGGCACTGATTGAATTAAGATTTAGGAATTTCTTTTAGATGACGGATATTTTCTTCTATATATTTTCGATAACGGCCTTGGCGTGCGCGTTTGGCGTGGTGTTCAGTCGCAATACAGTGAACGGGGCGATGTGTCTGATTGGAACGTTTCTGAGCATGGCGGCTTTGTTCGTATTGCTTGAAGCTTACTTTTTGGCAGTGGTCCAAGTACTCGTGTATGCGGGCGCAGTGATGGTGCTCTTTCTGTTCATTATTATGTTACTCGATGTAAAAGAGGCGGCGGCTCGCAAGACGAGTATCTATACTTGGGCAGCGAGTCTGATCGGCTTCGGTATTATGATAGTCGGGGTTGTTGCGATTAATTCCGCAGAATCGATCAAAACGAAAGCCGCTAATTTGCCGGTTGCCGAAGGCGTGAATTTGAAGGCCTTTGGATACGAACTTTTCACGACCTATCTCTTGCCGATGCAAGTGACGGGTTTCCTTCTTCTAATCGCGATGGTAGGCGTGATCGCTTTGAGCAAGAAAGCCAATACGCCCTAGATTGGGAGCGCTAAGCATGAACTTCTTAAATTTTAATTCTTACTTCTTCATTTTTAAAAGATGATCGGATTGGAACATTTCATCGGGGTGAGCAGCCTCTTATTCGCAATCGGCTTTTTCGGAGTGCTGTTGCGAAAGAACACGCTGGTCATGTACATGTGTCTCGAGCTTATGCTCAACGCGTCCAATTTGGCGTTGATTGCGTTTTCCCGTTATCATGGCGGAATGGGAGGCAACGTGTTTGTCTTTTTTACGATTACCGTGGCAGCAGCTGAGGTTGCAGTCGGTTTGGCTATCATCGTCGCTCTTTACCGCAAACGGCAGACCGTCGAGGTCGATGAACTTAACGCCTTGAATAATTAGGATAACGAATGGAATCACAATTATACGCTTACGGCTTGTTGGCCATTCCGCTTCTTTCCGCGACCGCGATCGCTTTTTTCTTTCGCCGCAGCGGAGCCCTCGCATCCGGCATATCGGTTGGCGCGGCGGCTTCGATCCTCGCGACAGCGGGGCACATCATTTTTCGGGTAGAGAATTTCGAATACAATGTGGAATGGATCGAGATCGGGTCGCTTAAGGTTAGCTTTGGTTTCCTGATTAATGATCTGGCGAAGCTCATGCTTTTCGTCGTGGCGTTCGTGGGGTTCCTCGTGCACCTGTTCAGTCTCGGCTACATGAAAGATGATCCGAACAAGGCTCGCTTCTTCGGTGGATTGTCGATCTTTATGTTTTCGATGTTGGGACTCGTGATGGCGAGCGGCTTGATAACGCTCTTTATCTTTTGGGAGCTGGTTGGCTTTAGCTCCTACATGTTGATCGGGTTTTATCTCGAAAAGCCGAGTGCTGCGGCAGCATCGAAGAAGGCGTTTATCGTGAATCGAGTTGGCGACTTCGGATTTTTGATCGGGATCATTATGCTGTTTTCGATGTTCGGGACACTCAATCTGACCTCGCTCTCTGAGATTTTCAGTACAGATGGTACGTTGTTGGATCAGGCGGCGGTCACTACGATCGGCCTTCTACTGTTCTGCGGAACAGTGGGCAAGTCGGGTCAGCTACCGTTGCACGTTTGGCTTCCTGACGCGATGGAAGGTCCGACTCCCGTTTCAGCTTTGATCCACGCGGCGACCATGGTTGCAGCAGGGGTATTTCTTTTGTGCCGTACTGGGTTTCTCATGACGGTGGATGCTTTGACGGTGATTACTTGGGTGGGGGTTGCTACAGCGCTCTTCGCTGGTTTCACTGCAGTTGCTCAGCGGGACATTAAAAAGATTCTCGCATACTCGACGGTTTCGCAATTGGGCTACATGGTAGCGGCTTTCGGATTGGGTAGCTTGGCAGCGTTTGGCGGTAATGGCCATGCTCATGGGCATATGGGCGATGCAGTTGTTACGGGAGGCGTCGCAGCGGCGATGTTTCATCTGACGACGCACGCATTCTTCAAGGCTCTGCTGTTCCTCGGTTCGGGCTCGATTATTCACGCCTGCCACCACGAACAGGACATTTTCAAAATGGGCGGATTGAAATCTAAGATGCCGATTACGTTTATTACGTTTTCAATTGGTGTCTTGGCTCTTACTGGATTCCCGTTGCTTGCGGGGTTCTTCTCGAAGGATGCGATTCTTGCAGTAGCGCTTGAATCGAATTCGGCAGCATTTTATTTACTCGTTTTCGGAGCGTTTCTGACGGCGTTGTACATGACGCGCCTTTGGTTGATTACGTTCTTGGGAGCTCCGAAATCGGATAACGCGAATCATGCGCGTGAGAATGGGCTGACAATGACGATTCCACTCATTCTGTTGGCAGCGTTGTCTGTCGTTGGTGGTTATGCCAGTTTGTATCCGGAAGTTGTGAGCGGAGTGATCAGTGGAATTCCTCATCCTGACTCGGCGGGGCAAACAACGATTTTGATCGCTAGTTTGGTCGCGGTATTCGCGGGATACATTATATCGTATTTCTTTTATGGAGCTGGAGCCAAGGAGGACCGACTTGAGCAGACGGTTGAGCCGCTGCATATTGTCCTGGCGGGGAAATTCTATTTTGATCATGCATACGATTGGTATGTGGCAAAGGTTCAGCAGAGGGTGGCGACGACGCTTCATTTTACCGAGCAGATTGCTTTGTCGGGTTTGATCATCCGAGGTGCAGCGGGCTTTGCGGGATTAATCGGTATTGGTTTAAAGACTCTGCATGTGGGAAGTATCCATGCTTACGTGTATTGGTTTATTGGAGGCTTGGCATTGTTCTGGGTTTTGGCAGTTGGAATTTTTTAAAGCGTTATTCGAATGAACGATTTTGCTTCTCTAGTTCAATTATCTATAGCAGTCCCGATTATCGCGGCTTTTCTGACTTTGTATGTCGGGAAGTGGGGTCGGCCTGCCGTTCAGATCGTTAGCGTGACGGGGTTTGCGCTTCCGGCGATATTTGCGTTGTTCCTCTGGGGCTTTTACGACCCGGCAATCGCTGGCGATTATGCGTTCGTCAGCAAGATGGATACCGGTTTGAGTATTATCGGCGTAAGTCTGCATCTCGGACTTAATGGCGTTGGTTTGCCCTTGTTCGTGATGGCTTCGGTCGTCGGATTGGCGGCTGGTTTGTTTGCGGCTCAATCCAAGGCGGAGAATCTACCCCGCTATCTTTTCTGTCTGCTAATCATGCAAGGTGGTTTGATGGGCGTGTTCGCGTCGATCGATATATTCTTCTTCTACTTCTTCCACGAGTTGGCTCTGATTCCTACCTTCATTATGGTGGGTATCTGGGGCGGTCGCGATCGCAACTACGCGGCGATGAAGATGACGATTTATCTTACGTTGGGAGCTATGTTATCTCTGGTGGGATTAATCGCTATCTACGTTAAGAGCGGAGCGGAGTCGTTTGACTTGATCACTTTGAAAGCGCATCTAGCCGAGGCTCCTTTGGCGGAGGCAGTTCAGCATTACGCGTTCGGATTACTATTGTTCGGTTTTGGGATTTTGGTTTCGCTTTGGCCGATGCATACGTGGGCGCCTCTTGGGTATGGCGCGGCACCGAGTTCTGCGGCGATGTTGCATGCGGGCGTGCTGAAGAAGTTTGGCCTGTATGGTTTGATCCAAATAGCGGTTCCGTTGTTGCCGGATGGAATTAAGCAGTGGGAGAATTGGATCGTTTGGCTGGCCTTGGGGAATATCTTGGTTGTCGGCTTGATAACGATGGCGCAGCGCGACTTGAAGCAAATGATTGGATACAGTTCAGTCATGCACATGGGTTATGCGTTTCTCGGTATCGCGGCGATGAGTGTGCTGGGTGTCGGCGGAGTGGTTTTTATGATGATTGCTCATGGACTGACGGTGGCCTTGTTATTTATGCTTTCGACAATGATTCATCATCGGACGCAGACATTCGAGATGGACGAAATGGGCGGTCTTTCGAAAAAGGCTCCGGTCCTGTCGGCGTTTTTCGTATGCTCGATGATGGCGAGCATTGCTCTGCCGGGTCCAGGCTTGGCTAATTTTTGGGCAGAGCTTTCGATCTTCATAGCGATCTACCAATTTAAGAGTTGGCTGATTTACGCAGCGGTGGCGGGTATCGTAATATCCGCGATTTATGGTCTGCGTGCAATAGCGAGGATATTTTTTGGCGAGGAGTCGAAGGATTTCGTGGAATCTCAAAAAGAATTCGCAGTAAGCGATATGACCTGGGCGGAGCGCGTACCGGCCCTAATTCTTATTGTTGTAATGTTTTTCATCGGATTCTTTCCGAAGACCGTCACGGAATCGCTTAACGAATCGCTACAGAAAGAAGCGGTATACTCCCAGTCCGAGTAGTAGTTTAAAATCAATTACGGATACATCATGTCCACGGAATATTTTCAAAAAATCGCTGAAACCAATATTTGGGGAGCTATCGCTCCGGAGCTGGCCTTGGGCATACTTGCTCTTGCGTTGCTCGCCATGGAGGTGACCCTTCCTAAAGTCGCTCATGGGTTGATCCCGCGAGTCGCGATCTTGGGGCAGTTGATCATCGTGGGAGTGATGCTCACCTACGGTTGTTCGGGCTTTTGTTATACTGGCGAAGCTTTTGGTGGAATGCTGTCGTTCAGCGAAACGGGTCAACTATTCCGAGCGTTTTTCTTGGGTACGTCGATTTTCGTAAGCTACCTGGGTATGGTCAGTTTGGAAAAGAAAACTCTGCCCGAAGTGGAGTATTTCCATATATTATTAGTGATTACTGCGGCATTGATGCTTTTGGCGCAGGCGAACCATTTTGTAATGCTGTTCGTGGCTTTGGAAACGGCAACGGTTGGGTTTTTCATATTGGTTAGCTATTTTCGGGATAAAGCAGTTTCGCTGGAAGCGGGTTTGAAGTACTTGATCATGGGAGCATTGAGCTCATCAATTTTGCTTTTCGGCATCGTCTTGCTATATGGAGCGGGAAGCAACATGGAGTTGGTTGGCGGCAACGCGGATCCGTTGAACTTCGGAAATCTCAAGAATTTCTTGGCAGCGAATCCAAACGATATGCTCGGTCTAATGGGCATGCTGCTTGTGATCTCGGGGATAGCATTCAAGATTGGTGCATTTCCGTTCCAGGTCTGGATTCCGGATGTTTATCAAGGTGCTCCGATTCCGACGACAGCTTTGTTGGCGGTTGCTTCGAAAGGCGCTGGATTCGCGATGCTACTGAATCTGACGACGGTTTTCAGCGCATTGAGCGAATGGCTTTATCCTTTGTTGAGTTTACTAGCTGCGTTGACGATTCTCTTTGGGAATTTCGCTGCGTTGTCGCAACGCAACCTGAAGCGATTGATTGGTCTTTCTGGCGTATCGCACGCGGGCTTTTTACTGATCGGAATCGTTGCTGCCCAAAAAGTGGATTGGGCGGTTAATGCGATCATGTTTTACCTGTTTGCTTATTTATTGGCTTCGGCGGCAGTCTTTTCGGTATTGGCTCATATGGGCAAGGAAGATGATTCTGAATTGACGCTCGATGACTTGGGCGAACTTGCGAAACGAAACGGATTTCTCGGAATGGCCTTGGCGATCGGAATAGGTTCTCTCGCAGGTATTCCGCCTTTGGCAGGTTTTATCGGCAAGCTATTGATCTTCGTGGCAGCCTTTAAGGCTGAGCTTTATGGGCTTTTGGGAGTTGCGGTGGTAGGCGTGGTCGTGTCGATTTACTACTATTTTGGCATCATGAAAGCCGCGTTCTTCGATGTTTGGCGTTATCAGGATGAGGACGAGGAAGTTCAGGAAAAACCGGTTCCCGGCGCATCTCTGCAACTTCTCGGCAAGCTAGCGATTCTAGTGGCAGTCTTGGGAACGATAGTCCTCGGTTTCTACCAGGTTCCATTGGGAAGCTGGCTTGCGGGTTGAGCTAAAGGATTGCAACGATTTC
The DNA here is from genome assembly GCA_018700525.1 of Opitutales bacterium. Taxonomy (GTDB): domain Bacteria; phylum Verrucomicrobiota; class Verrucomicrobiia; order Opitutales; family Opitutaceae; genus Pelagisphaera. Next base: position 10,640 of record JABITN010000078.1, on the reverse strand, counting down.
CATGTAGGACTGGCGCTTGCACCACGCCGTGTTTGCAGATCTCTTTTAACTCCCCGGTGTGGCACAAGCCATGGCCCTACGGTTTAGCGTTGTCTTGATCGTGCCCGAGGCGTAATTTCTCGGCTATAGTTTCAATGTATCGAGTGATCCTAATACTGATTTCAGTAATGCTGCTGCCTGTGGGGCATGCGGCGAACCTGAATGTGGACGCTTCTAAGAAGAAGAAAACGAAGCTTATTCAGCCAGCGAAACAGGAGGCGAAAATGGTTTCCAAATTCCAAAACAAGCGGTTCGAGATTAAGAAAATCGATAGTAAGTTGATTAGCAGCGATGCTCGATTTCCAGTTACGTCGACATTGGCTGGCGATACGATGAATTTATCGAATGGGAAGAAGGCGTCGATAGTCGATAGCGAATCGAAACGGACTTCGAAGATTTTGAATCAAACCGTGACTTCGTCGGAGGCCTTTGAAAAGGCTTACCGAGATGCCCTCACGATAGAGCTCGTCAAGCGCTCCGGGTCAAAGGTCGAAGTGAAGAAGACCAAGGAAGAGAAGGTGAGCCAAGGCGACATCAACAAGGAAGCCAAGGTTCGCCGTAGCCAGGCCAAAGGCTTCGACGTTCAGCAAGCCGGCTCGGAAGAGGATTAGGGGCCAATAACGTTAGCCTGAGTCGTCCTCTACTACTTCGCGTTGCGGATCTTGTCTTTTGCGAATTCTCGTTCTTCTTCGAGGCGCGTTTTCTCGCTGGATATTTGGGTCCGGACTGCTTCGGCTTCGTGAATTTCGCCTTTCGATAGGGCGCTTTGCAATTGTTGGGTAAGGAATATTTCCCGTTCAGCTATTTTGGCTTTGAATTTCTCGTCGACAGCGGCGAGAGCTTTCTTCGTTTCTTCGGAAATCGGAGTGTCGTCTCCATCGTCTTTGAAGCGCTCCATGGCGAGTTCGTATGAGGATTTCATATAAAAGGGTGACTAGATGGTTTCGCTTTAAGCATCAATCGTAATGAGTGGAATCTTGGAATTTCGATGTTCAAATGGTCCTTACAGCAATGCGACAATTACGCAGATGCTAGGGTAGAGGATTGGGAAGGCCCAGAGGTAGCGCTTGGGGATGTTCCACTTGCGATTGTATCCCCAGAGCATGCCGATGAGTAGGGCCGTAAGAAAAAGGTAGAGGATTGCTGCGGATGGTTCGGTGAAAACGAGATGGGAGCCGGTGATTGATCCGAGTTTACTCAATATCGCATGCATGAGCCAGAGGACGACTTGAGCGGCGTGGTTGAAGAGGGAGGCGATTGGATCGGCACCGATTGTTGCGAAGGCGAGCGATATGAACCCGGAAATAATGGTGAGAGAGGCGAGAGGGAGGAGGACGATATTCGCTAGGATTCCAATGAGTGGCAGAGTATTGAAGTAGATGATACTGAGTGCACAAGAGGCGAGAAAGGCAGAGAGGCTAACGGCGAAGCTGCCGATCAGGAATCGACCGATTTCATGAATGCTTTGGTGGACGAAAGACCATGCTTTTCGGGGGAGGTGTTCGAAGGGATTCCAATATTCACTAAGTCGTTCGGCCAGGGGAACTCCGTAAAGGATGATCGCCAATACGGTTACGTAGGACATTTGAAAACCTGCGAGGAAAAGTTGAAGCGGATTTATAAGCAAACAGATCAATGCGGATAGAACGAGGGCGTTTAGAGAGGCTGTTTGCCGCTTAGTGCCTAGGCAGAGGTAGTAGCAGGCGATCATTAGAAGGGCTCGCCAAGCGGAAGGAGCTCCGCCGGTTGAAAGAACGAAGAGTCCGATTAGCAGTAGATTGGGAATAGGTATCCAGGGTTTGGGGATTCTTAACAAAAGAAATAGGGCATGTCCGCACGCGGCGATTACTCCGATATGGAGTCCGCTGATGGCAAATAGGTGAAGGGCGCCGTTTTGCAGGAAGAGCGTTTTTTGCACGTCGTTGAGTTCGCTTTTCATTCCAAGCAGCATCGCTGTGTAGGCATGCGTGGAAGGCGAATCGGGATCGACACCGTGGCTAAGTGAATGATTGGCCCAACTGAGGATGGCACTGAATCGATTGGTCCAGACGTTGGCACGGGGCTGGACAGCTAGGATAATGCCACGATCCAATTGGAAGGCGACGTCGGAATTCGCTAGATAGGAAAGAAAGCTATTGGTTGAGGTGTCATTGGGGGATACTGGGCGGAGTCGCCCAGTCACCTGTATTGATGAACCGGCGACGATTGAATCGCTGAACTCGGCGTCGGGCGGCGAGTAGAGGGAGAAGTAGATCTTCGCTTCTTGGATATCGTCGAGGTGGGTGTCGGTCGCGATGATTCTGCCGATTCCTTTTTGCTTTTCGCCATAGGTTTCGAAGAGGCGAACAATTTCGACGTAAAGGTCGGCTTCGCGTTCAGGGAGATTGTTTCTCGGTTTGTTTTGAGTGTCGGCGAGATTGACGTAGCAGTATCCGGCTATGAGCAGACTGCTCGCGAGGAAACGTGCCCATCGTTTTGGGTGTCGGTCGCTTGCTTTCCAGGCGAAGATTCCGAGGGTGAGACTCGGGACGACAAGAAGGTAGTAGGGTCCGATTGGAAGCAGTCGTCCTAAAGCGATGCCAAGAATGAGTGGAAGGAGAATCCAAAGGAGGGGAACCCGAGCTGGAGGCTTTGGTTGCATCCTCTAAGGATTGTGGTTGATGAGGGGCTTTCCTCTGATCGGTATTGAACTTTTAGAATAGTGGGTTCGTTGAGGTTTTGGGAAATAAAGTTGGCGAGGGTTGAGTTCCATTGTTTGGTTTTATACAGGGATGCTTGCAGGTGATCAATCCTTCCTTTTAGAGTCTTTGAGAATGGTACCACAAGAGGAGCTTTTTTCGGGTGAAACGGAAATGGATATGCTTGGCAGCAAGGCGGGCCTAGATCCTGAGGCCGCAACGCGTCAACCGCTTGCGGCTCGAATGCGTCCGCGGTCGCTGGAGGAAATGGTAGGGCAGTCGCATATTCTGAGTCCAGGAAAATTGCTGCCGAGGCTGGTTGAGGCGAATACATTTGGGAGTTTGCTTTTCTACGGACCACCAGGGTCCGGTAAGACGAGCATGGCGGAGGCGATCGCTAACGAGACGGAGAGCCGTTACGTTCGGGTGAATGCGGTTATGTCGAACGTGGCGGAACTGAGGCAAATTCTTGCAACGGCTAGGCGTGTCGAAAAAAAGGATACGATTTTTTTTATCGATGAGATTCACCGCTTCAATAAATCTCAGCAGGACCTCTTGCTACCCGATGTTGAAGCGGGGAAGATCCGGCTGATTGGAGCGACGACGCATAATCCAGGATTTTATGTGAACGCGCCGTTGTTGAGTCGAAGCCACCTATTCCGCTTGGAGTCGCATTCTGTGGATACAGTGGCCAGGGTTTTGGCTAAGGCGCTTGACGATGAGGAACGGGGGCTTGGGGGGCGTTCGCACACAGCTTCGCCGGAGGTTCTCGAGGGTTTGGCGAAACTGTGTGACGGCGATTTACGTCGGGGATTGAATGCCTTGGAGGTGGTCGCTTTAGGCTTGGGAAGTGGTGAGGAGATAACGAGCGATTCTATCGCCGTATTCGCGAGCGAACGACAGATTCGATATGATGCCAACGAAGACGAGCACTATGATACGATTTCCGCTTTTATTAAGAGCATGAGGGGTGGGGCCCCGGATGCGGCTTTGTATTGGTTGGCGAAGATGTTGGCTGGCGGGGAGGACCCGCGGTTTATTGGTCGGCGATTGATCATATTTGCTTCGGAGGATGTGGGATTAGCCGATCCGCATGCCTTACCCTTGGCGACCGCGACGCAACAGGCCTGCGAATTCGTGGGCTTGCCGGAGTGTGAAATCAATCTCGCTCATTGCGTGGTGTATATGGCGACTGCGGCTAAGAGTAATTCATCCTATACGGCTTTGGGTCGGGCCAAGCAATCGATAGCGGAAGGACCGGTGCAGGATGTGCCGCTTTGGCTACGAGATAACGGAGGGAAGGCTTCGAAACGTTTGGGCAATTCGGAGGATTACCAATATAGTCATATGAGCGAGGAGAACGTTTCGGGTCAGGAATTCATGATAGAACCGTTGTCGTTCTACGAATCGAAGAAAGTGGGAGCGGAAACGGATATCGCTCAGCGTTTAGAGCGTTGGCAGCGTTTGAAGATTGCCAGAATGGCCTTTGATGTGGAGAAGGATGGGTAATGATCGTAGATCACATTGAAAATTGGAAACGGTACTCGTTTGGATCGACTTGGGAATTGGCGTTTTCGTTTTTGGAGGGATTGACTTCCGATTCTGAGGAACGCCGATACGAATTGGATGGCGATGATGTTTTTGCGATAGTGATGAGCTATCCGACGAAGCGGGAAACCGATGCGGATGCAGTTCTCGAGACTCACCGAAAATACGTGGATATACAGATGGCCCTCGTTGGGAGTGAGCGGATTGCCTGCTATCCGGTGCATTCACTCAAAATGAAAACACCTTACAATGCGGAACGTGACGTGGAGTTTTTCACTTATGAGAAAGCAGCGAAAATTCAGCTTGGAATGTTCCCGGGGACATTCGCGTGTTTGCTTCCCCAGGACGCCCATATGCCTCAGTTGGGGACGGGTGAGGAGAGAGTAGAAGTGAAAAAGGTCGTGGTGAAGATAGCCTTGGACCGTTTGGAGCTCTAGTTAGCTCCTGATTGAGAGTTTCGGTAGAGGCGGAGCATGGACCGCTGGTCGTGTCTGGAGGATGCGACCAGTTCGTAGGAGAGCGGAAGATTCGATAGTTTTGGCAGACGATTGCCTACTTTGGCCAAAATGAAATTGGGGTGGTATTTTTCGAAATTCAGTCCCTCTAGGGCGTGATTTTCGTAACCTTGCAAGTTGAGAACTAGAAGTTCGAAGTTATGATCGAATTTGGCTCGCTTTAAAATATTGTGAGCTACGTCGGTCGTAACGTAAGATACGCGTTCTTGTTTTGGTCGTTTAAAAGGGGCCTCGACGCTTTTGCCGACAAGTCGTTCTGATGCTTCTTTTCGAAGGGCCTTCTGAATAGAGGCTTTGGGAGGAGTTCCGCGGACTTCGATGAAAGAATCTTCCAGCCAATGATCGACTACTGCAACATTAAGGACGAGGCTTTGCTTTCGAGCTTTCCGGCACTTACGGAATAGGTGCGGCCAGGGTTCGATTAAAAGGCCTTTCCAGCCGAGAGCTTTTTCGAGGTAGAGGGTGAAGCTATCTTTGATTCCGTCTTGAGCTCCAATCTCGACGAATTTTCCACCGATGTGGTTGACGAACGGCAGAATCTGGGATTTATGCGACGTCGAGCGGAAGGCTCCCAGGGAAAAGAGTTTATGGAAGCCTCCAGGCGCGGGTGTTTTCTGCTGTGTTACCGAATTTTCCACGTGTAGAGAGGTGTTCATTGGAGAACGGCGCAATGCGTGAATAGTTTAGGCTCACGATAGAGGAAGTCCGCGCTTTTTTCGTCGATTGCCTGGCAGAATGTCTTTGTTTGAGGCAAAAATCTAAGATGAGGCATATTGCTTAGTCGGAAGTCTTAGTAGCGAAAAGTCCTCGACCCCGATTTACGAATGGGCCGAGTCGTGCTATTCCAAACTTGATTTACATTAACACGCTATTCCCTCAAGCAATAGAGCGGACAGGAGCCTTTGACTGCGAACCGTTTGGGTTTTCGGAGCTTGGCTCTTGCTTCCGTGAGCGATTTTTACAGATTTGCGGTGTATGAATATCCCCCTCGTGATGACGGTTATCGGGCCTGATCGGCCTGGCTTGGTCGATTCGGTTGCTTCGCTAGTCGTAGAGCATGGAGGCAATTGGCTTGAGAGCCGCATGTGTCATTTGGGAGGCCAGTTTGCTGGTTTGCTACGCGTTGAGATTGACGAGTCGGAGGGAGAAAAGCTTCGTGCTGCTTTGGCAGCGTTATCGGGCCAGCAGTTGGAAATCATCGTTCATCGAAGCAGTTCGAATAGCGAATCGAGCTGCTCGGAGGTCGCGATGGTGGAGATAATCGGCCAGGATCAGCCAGGAATCGTGAAGGAAATCACCAATGCATTTGCTTCGGAAGGAGTGAATGTCGAAGAGCTTTCGTCACATTGTTCGAGCGCTCCGATGTCCGGAGAGCGACTATTCGAAGCGAAAGCCAAGGTATGTATTCCGGAATCCTGCGATACAGACAAGCTGCGTGAACGCCTCGAGTCGATTGCTGAGGACTTGCAAGTGGACGTATCCTTCGAATCGCTCGATCTGTAGCGCTTTATGTCGGTCGACGTTTATGACACTAAAAAGGCTTTCCTTTTCGCCGCCGCGGCCTAGCGTTTGCGGTACGTTCTTAAACAGCATCAGGAGTGGTCGCGGAATTCCGCAGCCTGCCAACCGAGTTCTATAGGATCTACGGTGGATTCGACGATTTATTCGTCGGATGAGCATTGAACGCGCAACTGGGCGCGTTTCGATGAAAAAACCTATTATGCAGCATCTTCTCTCAGATGAAGGAATGCCGGGGCGACTCCTGGTGTGTGACTACAAATTAACGTTACGCATCAATGAATGAAATACATGGATTCCCGTTGCGAATTAGCGACGACAACCCGAACCACCATCTCTGGAATAACAACGGAATTTGGTGGCTCCATTATACCGTTTACCCGACGGCGTACACATCCGAACGCGTCCGCCGAAGCCTGCGGACGCATTCCTTGGACGTCGCTCGCGATCGACGCGATCGTCTTTTTGACGCTTTGAAAGCGTCGCTTGGCTCTCGGGTGGCGGTACCTACCTAGTTAGCCTTAGGTAAACAGAGGTGTAATAACATGGCGTAAATCACCGTGTATATGATGATATGGGAGTTGTTTCAGGGATGAAAACGGTAAAATTCGGAATAGCAGCCCTAGCGGCGTTGGTCTTGATGGCGATGGGAAGAGCCCGCTGATGTTGAGTGTTTGGATGGTCAGAAGGTGTTCATCAAAACCCGAAGTGGTTTCCAAAAGAAGACGGACAATGGTTGTTTAACTGCCGATTGGAAACGGCGGCGGAACGATTTGTTAAGCCGATCGCGAATTTGCACTTCTACACGATCGAAGGCGAAGAGACGGAGATAGCCTGGGAACATAAGGCGATTGTCCGTCGAAACAAATTCGACAAGAGCTACGGGAGCTGCAAGGCCAGCTTCATTCGCGTATTCCTCAAGGATTTGCCGGCGGATATCGAATCGCTGACGGTGGAATTCAAGAACAAGCCGCCAAACAAGAAGGAAGAGGACTAGGCGACGGTTGCGGAAATCGTTGTAGATCTGCGACAAATCACCTGAGTCGAAGAATGTGTATTGATTTTCGGGAATACGGTGCATAGCTTTATTGGATGCGCGTATTCGTTCCTTGTGAAGCGTTCCCTTCAGAAACTCGCGTAGCTCTTATTCCAGAGTCCGTCCAAAAGTTGACCTCGTTAGGCTTGTCCGTCGAGGTGGAACGTGGTGCGGGTTTGGATAGCTACTTTTTGGATACCGCTTATGAAAAAGCGGGTGCTTTGATTGTGACAGATCGAAGCGAAGCTTTGTCGCAAGCGGACGTGGTTGTTCGGGTGAGGAAACCTTCGCTCGAAGAAGTTTCTCAGCTGAAACGCGGTGCTCTCCATATCAGTTTCCTGGATCCTTTCAACGAGAGCGAGCTCATCGATGCCTTCGCGAAAACGGGAGTAACGGCGATTAGCATGGAGATGATCCCGCGAACGACACTTGCTCAAAAGATGGATGCTCTTAGTTCCCAAGCGAATTTAGCTGGGTATTTTGCAGTGGTTAAGGGAGCTGAGCGATTGAATCGGATTCTTCCGATGATGATGACCCCCGCTGGAACGATCGCTCCTTCGCGTGTTTTCGTGATTGGCGTTGGCGTGGCCGGCTTGCAGGCGATCGCAACGGCGAAACGTATGGGAGCTCGTGTCGAGGCGTTTGATACGCGTCCGGTCGTGGAAGAACAGGTGAAGTCTCTCGGGGCCAAGTTCGTCAAGATCGATCTTGGCGATACGGGACAAACCGATCAAGGGTACGCTAAGGAACTAACGGCCGAGCAAATTCAAAAGCAGCAGGACGGAATGGCGAAGATTTGCGCTCAATCCGATATCGTGGTCACTACGGCCAAGCTTTTCGGTCGCCCAGCTCCGAAGATCGTTACGAGCGAAATGGTGACGGGCATGAAATTCGGTTCTGTGATTGTGGATCTCGCGGTTGAAGGCGGCGGAAATGTCGTTGGTTCCAAGTTGGACGAAGAAGTCCAGATCGAAAATGGGCCTCGCATCATCGGTACAGGCGCTTTGGAAGGCCGAGTCGCGGTTCATGCGAGCCAGATGTATTCGTCGAATATATACAACTTTATCGAACATTTCTGGGACGCGGAGTCGTCTCGAATCGGTCTGAATCTCGAAGACGAAATTCTATCTGGTTGCGTCATCACGAACGACGGTTCGACTGTTCACGAACAGTTCAAATAAATCGCCTCTAAATACTGTATTCACGTTTCTTAGTAATTCGTCATGGATCTTGTACTGCTATTCTTCATATTCGTGCTCGCGGCTTTTCTGGGGCTCGAGCTGATTGCCAAAGTGCCGTCGCAACTGCATACGCCGCTGATGTCGGGGTCTAATGCAATCTCGGGGATAACGATCGTCGGAGCGATTGTGGCGACGGGAGCGAATCTTAACGGTACGGTTGGAATGATCCTCGGATTTCTCGCCCTAGTGCTGGCAACGATCAACGTTGTGGGTGGCTATCTGGTAACGGATCGCATGTTGCAGATGTTCAAGAAGAAGGATAAGTAAGCATGGAATTCGATAACGTAATCAATCTGGTCTATGTAATTGCCGCGACTTTGTTCGTCTTCGGCATCAAGATGCTGGGGTCCGCGGAGACCGCGCGACGAGGCAATTTAATATCAGGGGCGGGAATGCTGATCGCGATTGTGATCACGTTGCTGGATCAAGGCATTTTAGATTTCAAGTGGATCATCGCAGGCTTGGTTGTCGGCACTTTGATCGGTGGTATTGCGGCTCGGTTAGTCAAAATGACTTCGATGCCCGAGCTGGTAGCTTTGTTCAATGGCTTTGGCGGCTTGGCGAGTTTGCTGGTAGCGTGGGCCGAATTCGAAAAGATCAAGGATTTCGGGTGGGGCGCGTACAGTGCCGAAATGGGAGCACCGGGATATTTCAGCTCGATCGTCATCTATTTGGCGATGCTCATTGGAGGAATCACTTTCACTGGTAGCCTCTATGCCTACGGGAAACTTTCTGGTAGGGTCTCGGGACAGGCAAAAGTGTTCGCAGGGCAGAAGGCTCTCAACGCTCTCGTGTTTATCGCTATTTTGGCGATTGGAGTCCTGTTCACGTGGACTGGAGATTTGGCGTTAGGCGATACGCTCTTTCTCGTTGGTATCGCTTTGGCTCTCTTGTTTGGAGTGATGGCTGTAATGCCGATTGGCGGTGGCGACATGCCGGTCGTCATTTCCTTGCTCAATAGCTTTTCCGGATTGGCTGCCTCGGCTGCTGGGTTCGTAATCGGAAATAACGTACTCATTGTCGCAGGCTGTTTGGTCGGTGCGAGTGGATTGATTCTGACGGCAATTATGTGCAAGGCCATGAATCGGACCTTGGGCAATGTACTTTTCAGCGGCTTCGGCGCGACAAGCCAATCGGAAGGAGATGGCGATGATCGCGAGCCAAAGGCGATAAGCGTGCAGGACGCGTATTACGTATTGGAAGCGGCGAGTTCGGTCGTATTTATTCCTGGATACGGAATGGCGGTTGCTCAGGCGCAGCACGTCGTCAAGGAATTGGGCGAATTACTCGAGGAAAATGGGGCTGACGTTAATTTCGCGATCCATCCCGTGGCAGGTCGTATGCCGGGTCATATGAACGTACTTTTGGCCGAAGCGGATGTTCCATACGATCAGCTCGTGGAGATGGATAATATTAATCCAATCATGCCGACAGTCGATGTTGCCGTAGTGATCGGGGCGAATGACGTGGTTAACCCTGCGGCGACGGATGACGAGACCAGTCCGATTTACGGGATGCCGATTATCGAAGCTCACAAGGCTAAGACCGTATTCATTCTGAAGCGCGGTCAGGGCAAGGGATTTTCGGGGCTTGTGAACAAGCTGTTCGTTCTGGACAACTCGCGGATGATTTACGGCGATGCCAAGGCAACGATTTCCGAGTTGGTGAATGAGCTGAAGGGGTAGTTTTGGGTTGAGGTGAATTCGTAGGGCTGGCGCCGCGTATAGGAATTATTTTTTACAGACGCGTCATAGGAGGAGCGTCACTTCTTCATTGAACATCCATAAAAACGGGCTTATCTGGTAGCGTTTTAGAACTCCATATTGAGCTGGGTGCTCGCTTCGATGAGCGGCGGCTCGATGCATTCGGGGCAATCGTTTCGATTGTCGTTTACTATAGAATTCACTGGGCGGCTTTGCATTTGCTTGGAATCGATGGCGGCGAAGAATTCGAAGCGACGGTCTGTTTCGAATTTTTGCGGATCGCCTTCGAGCCACTCGATCGCTTGATCATCAAGCAGAATTACCGGCATACGGTCGTGGATTTTAGCCGCGAGCGCGTTGGC
>JABITN010000153.1 GCA_018700525.1 Opitutales bacterium | reverse complement strand
GCAACTGCCATCACCTTGGTCCTCGTGCCTGTGATAACTTTGATTTTCGAAGATATTAGGATCTTGTTCTGTAAGTTGTATGATAAGCCGATCGAACGGGTGGATCATGACGAGGAAGAATTGGTTCCAGCTGAAGTGGGCTCCTGATAGAACGCGTTTATGACTTTCAAAGCGTCGCTTTTCGAAGCGGCGTTTTTTTGTAAATGGATACACCGTGTTTAGATTAAGAATGGACGTTTCATGCGAGTGGTTGTTCAATCCGTTTATGCAGAGACCCTACTTGTTTGGTGTATTGTGGCTAACTATTGCTTTCGCTGAATCGTTAGGAGCAGAAGAGAATCCGCGGAACAGCGATCGCGAGTGGCAGGTTTATGGAGGCGACCTGGGCAGTACGAAATATTCGAGCTTGGACCAAATCAATCGTTCGAATGTGCAAGAGCTGGAGTTGGTGTGGCGTTTTCGGGTTACGGATATGAAGCCAGGGAAACGTTCGACAATGCAGTTCAACCCGATCGTGGCGGATGGAGTTATGTTCGTGTCGACGCCGGGACAAAAAGCGATTGCTCTAAATGCGGATACGGGTGAGCAGATCTGGAGTTTCGATCCTTGGGAAGGTCGTAGTGGATCGGGAAACACGCGCGGCTTTGTGTATTGGGAAGATAGCGACGACGAGCGTATTTACTATGGGGCTGGCATTCATTATTATTGCTTGAATGCCCAGACCGGAAAACTGGTCGAATCGTTTGGCGTTGGCGGGAAAATTGATTTGCGAGTAGGTCTGGATGGGGACGGCATCTCACGTACCGTTTCGTCTCGAGCCCCAGGGATTGTTTATAAGGATCTGATCATCTTGGGAACCAGCGTTGGCGAGGGACCGAATCAGGGAGCTCCGGGTCACGTTCGAGCATTCGATGTGCGTACAGGCGAGCGTCGGTGGATTTTTCATACCGTGCCGCATCCTGGAGAGATTGGATATGAAACGTGGGCACCGGATTCGTATCAGGTTGTTGGCGGGGCTAATGCTTGGGGAGGCCTGACTTTGGACTCGGAGCGAGGGATCGTCTTTATGGGCACGGGTTCCGCATCTTATGACCACTGGGGTGGTAATCGAGTGGGGGATAATCTTTTCGCTAATTGCGTACTTGCTTTGGACGCGGCTACTGGCGAGCGCGTATGGCATTTTCAAACAGTGCATCACGATGTCTGGGACTTCGATCTGCCAACGGCTCCAACTTTGGTTACGATTGAAAAAGACGGGCGCCAAATTGACGCTTTGGCGCAGCCGACGAAGATGGGGCATTTGTTTGTATTGGACCGAGGAACGGGCGAACCGATCTTCGGTGTCGAAGAACGACCGGTTCCTCAGTCTGTGATTCCAGGCGAAGCAAGTTCGCCGACTCAACCTTTCCCCTTGAAACCGCCTGCTTATGCCATGCAGGGGTTTTCGTTGGACGACGTTACGGATTTATCGGATGATTCGCGAGCGAATGTTCTGGAGCAATTGAAGGAAATGGAAATGGGCGAACTGTTTTCGCCTCCAGGCATCGAGAAGTTGGTGATGCTGCCGCAGTTCAATGGTGGATCGGAATGGCCGGGAGCTGCTTTCGATCCGGAAAGCGCTTTGTTGTACATCAATGCGAGCAACGAAGCTGAATGGATATCGATGAAGGAAGCAAAAGTTGATGATGATATTCGTTTGTCGGATCTGGGAAAACAAATCTATCAAGCGACTTGTTCGAATTGCCATGGGCAGAATACTAGTGTTTCAGTTGAAGGTCAGCTGTTGCCGGATCTGCTGACGGTTGCATTGCGCTCAACGCGCGAGAGCGTTTTGGACCTCATTAATGAAGGGAAAGGGCAGATGCCATCGTTCGCGGCGTTTTCCGAAATCGAGAAACGGGCGGTGACAACGTTTTTGTTCGACCGCGACAGCGATGAGCGAGTGGCAACCGAGGACGTGGACTTTACCTGGTCTGGTGATATTCCTTGGGTGAGTACTGGGCATCATGATTTCCATGACTCGAATGGATATCCGATAAACAAGCGACCTTGGGGAACGCTTAATGCGATTGACTTAAACAGTGGAGAAATTCGTTGGCAGGTACCATTGGGAACGTATCCAGATTTGGAGGCGCAAGGCTTCGAGCCAACGGGGACATTTAATATTGGAGGTCCGGTTGTAACGGCCGGAGGCCTTGTGTTTATAGGGGCCACGAAGGACGAACGTTTTAGAGCATTCGATAAGGAAACGGGAGAACAGCTTTGGCAGTATCAGATGGAAGGTGCTGGATATTCTACGCCTGCGACCTTTGAAATTAATGGGCGTCAACACGTCGTCATCGCAGGGGGCGGCGGAGGCAAACTACAAACCCGGTCCGGCGATAGCTACTATTGCTTCGCGCTTCCCAAGTATTAAAGGACGGTTTGGTGAGTCGAATACGACCTTTAATAGTGTCTCGAAGTTAACCTATCTCGATTTTTTGCGATGGAAATAGTTAGTCGATCTTCTGCGAAAAAGCCGAATTGGTTCGCGTCTGGCGGGGGAATCTAAAAAAGAAAGGCTAATGAAATTACCGGTAGAGGATGATTTTAACGATGTGATTGGGAAAGCTCAAAAGGGCCAAGGTATTACGACCGAAACCTTGTCGGAACGAACTGGAGTGACGGAGGAACGGATTCGCAAGGTGCGCCGCGGAGATTTTAATGAAACTACTGTTGGCGGATTGGGTAAGGCTCTTAAATTGAATGTTCCTGCTTTGATTACGATTGGGAAGAACGAATGGTATCCGACTCAGCCGGAATCAGTGATAGGTTTCGAACTCATCGCGACGCCATTTTATAGTATGCATGTAAATGCTTATTTGCTTTGGGATGAGGCTACGCGCGAAGCGATAGCATTCGATACGGGAACAGATGCGACGGCTATGTTGCAACGGATCGATCTACTTGGATTGAAATTGAGACGTTTGTACCTCACGCATTCGCATGGAGATCATATCGAAGGAGCGAGTGAGATAATGAAAGCGACAGGAGCCAGCACGGTAATGAGTCGATTGGAGCCGGACGTGGCTTTCGAGACTGAGAAGGTTGACGAAGGTTTTGAAGAGAATATCGGACGCTTACGCATCGAAATGTTCAATACGCCTGGGCACACGCCTGGGGGAGGAACCTTTGTCGTCAAGGGATTGAGTCGTTCTTTCGCGATTGCGGGCGATGCGATATTCGCTGGTTCGATGGGCGGGGCAAACGTGTCTTATGATCAGGGGATGGAAAGCTTGAAGAGAATTCTTAGTCTTCCCGACGATACGATCATAGCCTCGGGACACGGGCCTTTGACGACCGTAGTTCAAGAGAAGAGCATGAATTGCTTTTGCGTTTAGATTACGGCGAGAGACAAACTTGCGAATGGGAAGTTCGACCGCTAAAGTTACAACGTTGTAATTTATAAGGTCAGGGGATGGATCAGTGTGATCCTGACTGGACAATATGGTGTGCGTTAGCCTTTAATCGCGTTTCGAACGTCATTATGGAACGTACTTTTTATGGCGTTCATGATCGATCGTTAACCCTTAATAATCGAAATTCTTATGACAGTTTCCAGACGCAAATTCGTACAAACGGCGGCTACTTCATTGGCTGCGGCTTCGCTGCTCTCAACAACAGGCGTAGCAGCCTCGAAGAACAAAAAAATCAAAGTGGCTACCATTGGTTGCGGTGGTCGATCGAATCGGGATATCCCGAATTTTATCAAGGCCTGCAAGATGTTGGGCTTGGAAGCAGATTTTGTTGCTTTGGCTGATGCCTTTGAGGACAAGGCTTTCGAACAGGCGGACAAGTACGGAGTCGACCGGAGTCGCTGTATCGTCGGTTGGGATGCATACCAAAAGGTAGCCGAGTCGGATGCGGATTTTGTCATGTTAATCACGCCGCCGGTTTTCAGGCCTCAGCACTTGGAGATGCTGGTCGAAGCGGGAAAGCATGTTTTGATGCAAAAGCCGGTAGCGGTGGATGCTCCTGGTTGCCGAAAAGTTATCGAGGCTGGTGAGCGTGCAAAGAAAAAGGGCTTGGCCATCTTGGCGGGAACCCAACGCCGTCACACGGTCGGATACATGGAGAATGCCGCGAAGATCGAGAATGGAGCGATAGGCGAAATTCTTGGCGGGACAGTCAGCTGGAATGGTACGGTACCTTGGATTTGGGAACGCCAAAAGAGCTGGAGCGATGCGGATTATCTCGCTCGCAACTGGTTGAACTGGCATCAGATGTCGGGAGATCATCTTGGCGAACAGCATGTCCATAATATTGACGTAGCCAATTGGTACTTGGGCAGAACGCCAGAATCGGCAATTGGCTTTGGCGGACGGGCTCGTCGCGAGTCAGGCAATAATTACGATTTTTTCAGCTTGGATTTAGACTACGGAGACGGCGTGCATATTCACAGTCAGTGTCGCCAAATTAGCGGTACGTATCCACGAGTCGGAGAATTTTTCCGTGGATCGAAGGGTGAAGTCCAAGGCGGCGGAAAGCTGAAAGGTGTCGATGTATCGATCCCTAAGTTCGACGTAATGGATAAAGATGGAAACTTACAGGGATTGATAAATTGGATAAAAAGCGCTCGAAGCGGTAATCCGATGAACGAAGCCCGTCAGATCGCTGAATCAACTGCGGCTGCGATTATGGGTCGATATGCTGCGTACACAGGAAAGTACGTTCGTTTTAGCGATCTGATGGAGAATCCTAAATCGGAATTCTATGACTTGAAAGTCAGCGTTCAGCCGGAGCACTTTGAAAAAGGCGTAGTTGTTCTACCGCCTGAGAACGTCGTTCCGGTTCCTGGCGATGGGGGAGATATTCGCCGACGCGTCTAAAACCAATTCGAATTGTAGAGACGCTGTCGCCTTAGCGCTCAGCGTTCTCTCGTTTGATGCGCTCGATGTATTCGCTGACGTTGCTGGTTAGCATCCGCGTTCCAGTCTTGCTGACTTCGAGGATCTTGTTGACGATCGGGTCGAGGAAGTCGCGATCGTGGCTTACGAGAATCACCGTGCCGTTGAATGTGCGCACGGCGTCCTGAAGGATTTCCTTACTTTTGATGTCCAAGTGATTGGTGGGCTCATCGAGTATGATGGCATTGGCTTCCTGCATGAGCATTTTCGCCAATGCCAGGCGATTGCGTTCGCCGCCGGACAGGACAGTGGTTTTTTTGAAGACATCGTCTTTGCGAAAGAGGAGGGCGCCGAGCACAGCCCGTGGATTGGATTCTTCGCGCCCTGCGTCGGCTGAGGCTTGTTCGACCTCTTCCAAAACGGTTTTGTTGGGATCAAGTTCTTCCGCTTGCTGCTGAGCGAAGTAGGCGAGCACGGTATTGATTCCGAGCGTACGTTCGCCTTCTTGAAAGGGTTCAATACCGGCGAGTATGCGGGCAAGGGTCGATTTACCGGCACCGTTGACGCCGACGATGGCTAAGCGGTCACCCTTTTCGATATGAAAGTCCAGGCCTCTGAATACTTCGAGATCGCCGTAGGATTTGGACATGTTCGTGAGCTCGATCACCTTTGCGCTGGCTGGCGGTGGAGGCGGGAAGCGGAAGAACATTTTCTTTTCCTGCGGAGGTAGTTTGACGATCTCCATTTTGTCCAATTCTTTGATGCGACTTTGGACGAGGGAGGCTTTTTTTACGTTGCCGCGAAATCGGTTAATAAAATCCTTTTGACGCTGAATTTCCGTTTGTTGGTTTTTCGCTTTCTTACGCAAGATTTCTAGGTTGGCCTCGGATTCTTTGACGTAGAAGGAGTAGTTGCCGCTGTAGGTGGTCAGCGCTCCCATGGAAAGATGGATAGTGCGATTGGTGACGACATCGAGGAACGCGCGATCATGGGAAATGATTATGAGCGAGCCTTCGTAGCGAGTGAGGTAGTCTTCGAGCCATTGCTGGGAAATGATGTCCAGGTGATTGGTTGGCTCATCGAGTAGTAGGAGCGAAGGTTCTCTAAGGAGCAGTTTGGCCAGTGCCATCCGCATTTGCCATCCGCCAGAGAATTCGCCGGTGTCGCGTCCGAAGTCGGAGGTGGCGAATCCTAGTCCCATCAGCGTCTTTTCGATACGGGACTTCATTTTTTCTGGCTCGTGAGTATCGAGCTTTTGTTCCCAGGCGCCGATCTGATCGAGCAATTCGTAATACTCCTCTGATGAAGTATCCATCTCCATCATTTTCTCGTCGGCTTCGTCGATTTTATTTTGCAGTTCGAGGGCGTCCTCGAAGGCGGTTGCGACTTCTTCGATGAGCGTCTTGCCTTTCACTTCGATACCATCCTGGGGGAGGTAACCGAGGGTGACGTAGCTGGGGCGTTCGACGGTTCCGGAGTCGATTTCGACCTCGTTCAGAAGGAGTTTGATGAGCGTGGACTTGCCTGATCCATTGGAGCCAACGAGACCGATGCGGTCACGAGCGCCGATTGTTGTGGAAATCTTGGTATAGATTACCTTTTCGCCATAGCGGAGGGAGACGTCGACTAGATTGATCATAGGAAGAAGCGCACCTTAGGTAGGCGGCTTGTCGGGTCAAGCGGGATTCGAAGCGGTTATTTGGGTCGATTTTCGCTGAAAACAAGTACTTGGGCATGGATGGGAGGCATCTCTTTCATTTATCGATTGAGCGAATTGATATAGACAGATCTCTTGTTTTAAAGTAGAGATAATAGCGGTTTTTTCAATATTCAATGTATCCATATGAGTGTTACCAGTAATCGTTATCTTCGAGCCGCTATGGCAACTTTCCTTTCAATCCTGTTGTCGTTTGCCGTCTCGTTTGCCGACCATCACAAGTCAGCCTTGCCCGACGTAATCGAGGTGGGCCAACGCCCAGAGAGTATTACGAAAGGGTTCGGCGGAGATTTCTTCGTGACGGTTATGAATGGCAAGGAAGCGGGCGATGGCGTAATCAAGCGGATCCATGGTTCAGTGGTAACCGTGTTCGCTCGCGGTTTCGACGAACCGAAAGGAATTTGTTTCGTGGGTGGTTATTTATTCGCTACAGATCTGAACAAAGTTCGGAGAATCGATAGTAAGGGGAATGTCACTATCTTGGCAGGCGAGAGTGATTTCCCGAAAGCTGTGTCCTATTTAAATGACGCTGCTGCGAGCCTTGATGGTAAAAGCATCTACATTACCGATATGGGAGCTAACACAAAAATGCATGGTCCGAATGGGAAACTGTGGCCTTTGGGGGGTAAAGATGCTCGAGAAATTTCAACAATCGGCCGAGTGTATCAGATTGGCCTAGATGGAGAAATCAGTATAGCAATTGATGCCAATTCGTTGATGCCGTGCCCGAACGGTGTCGGCGTTGGCAAGGACGGGCAACTGATGGTGGGAGCGTTTTTTACAGGTAACCTTCTTGAGTTGCGAGACGGCAAATTAGACGTCGTCGCCGACAGTTTTCGCGGTGCCGATGCGGTGGAACAGGATCGTGAGGGCAATTATTTCGTTTCCAGCTGGAAGCAAGGACGGGCCTGGAAAGTAGCTCCGGATGGGAAGTCGTCGCGTGTCGTGATTGACGGACTGAAATCGGCTGCTGATTTTTACCTGGATGAAGAGAATCGACGATTGCTAGTGCCAGACATGTTGGCCGGTACTGTCAATGTGTCGAAGTATTGAGTAGACCGTGAAGATCAAGCTGTAGCGATTTATCCGATACGGTTGCGCCAGGGGCCGGTTATCGCGAGAGTTTGTCCTGGATTTTTTTGGATGTTGACGAAAAGCGTAGTACCGTCGGGCGAGAAACAGGCTCCGGCGACTTCGCTATCCATGTCTAAGTGACCGATTTTGTACATCGCTCCTTTGGGAGTTATGCCAACGATAGCGCTGCTTTCTCCGTCGTCTTCGCAAATGACTATATCGCCCCAGGGCGCGATGGTGAGATTGTCACAGGCTTTCAGAAGCTCAAGATCATAGCTTTCGATAAAGAGCTCGAGCTTTCCTGGAGCGTCGGCTTCAGTAGGCGTACCTTCGTTAAAACTAGGACGGTAGCGGAAAATTTGACCGAATTTTTTAGCCCCGCCGTTGGTACAGGCGAAGTAGATTTCGCCGTTCCCGTAGAACATGCCTTCGCCTCTGGCGAACCTAGCGGCGCCGTTTTTAAATCCGGTGTAGCGTAGGTCGTCGTTTGGAGCGGTTGGGTCTTGCACGTCGATCCATTCGACTTCGATCGGCTTGTTGGCGGGAAAGCTGGGCAAATCGATTTCTTCCCAATTGCGGGTGTCGCTAGAGGGAGACCCTTTAATCGCCAGCGCTTGGAGACGGCCGCCTTTTGAGAGTTGTCCGCGAACGTTGGGAATGTAGCGGTAGATCAGTCCGTCAGGGCGATCTTCGGTTTGGTAGACGATGCCGCTTGCCGGGTCGACCGCTATGGCCTCGTGATTGAAACGGCCCATTTCTATGAGAGGCGTTGGAGTGGCTAAGCTCATCTCTGCGTTGGCGGGAACTTCGAAATTGTACCCGTGATCCTTTTGCAGGTTCTCGTCGGCTTTGGCTGTGGTCTCTTCGCAGGTAACCCAAGATCCCCAAGGCGTTGTGCCTCCGGAGCAATTGCGAATGGTTCCAGAGAGGGACAAGTAATGTCGTTTGAGCGCTTGCGTGCGGGTATCGAAAACGAGGGTCGAGGTGCCTCCTGTGCAGAGCGTATCGTTGTTCCCTGCATCATACATTTGACTATCGTCGAATGATTGCTCCACACTTTTTTTGGCAAAAGCGTCCTTCTGTTTGCTTCCGGGACTCATTTCGTGATTGCGGACGAGAATAGTGAGTCCATCGGGACCTGGGAATGCAGCCATCCCATCATGGGCTCCTGGTACGAAAAAGCCGTCATCCATCAATTCCCCCGTCTTGGATAGAGTCTGGTAGGAAAAGCCTTTGGGCAGTCTTAATGTGCCATTAGGGTCCGGGAAAAGCGAACCGTATCCTTCGGCTGAGGTATTTATTGGGCCGGTTTTAGTTGGAGAATTGCTGCTCGAGTAATTGGTTGAACAAGCGCTCAGTCCGAGAAATCCGGCTGTGAATAGTGAGTTTTTTACGAAGTCGCGTCGAGATGGGGTTGTCATAATTGCATTCCAGTTAGCTTAACAAAAGAGGGTCGAAGGGATACTAAGTCCATATTTGATTTTAAATAGACCGAGTAATTTCTAAGGTCGGAGTCGATTTTCAAACTATTCGACAGCATTCAAACTGTAGGATCGTCTGGTATGTTGTGAAGTTAGGCGTTCATAATGAATGGCGTGAGGATTCCTTGGAGACTTTCCGAGAAAAGGCCTTCTATGTGAACTCCATCGTCTTCCGTTGTTTGGTGCCGAATGCCGCCGCTCGTGTGGAGTTTTGAAATGATGTCGTAGCGGTCGTGGGGGATGACGAGTTTCGTGGAGCGAAGCTGGGCGTTGAGGCGATCGGAGATGATTTCCTTGAGGGACTCCAGTCCTTCGCCGCTTTCGGCACTGATAAAGAGAGCATCTTCGTGTAGGATTCTTAGACGGTCGATTATTTCAGCATTTACCAAAAGATCGACCTTGTTGAAAACGATGAGAGTTGGGTTTTTATCGGCTCCGATTTCCTGGAGGACTTTCTTTGTTGTTTCGAAATGAGATTCGAACTCGGGGTTGGAAACGTCGATTAGGTGTATCAGTAAATCAGCTACGACTGCCTCTTCCAGGGTGGCTTTAAAGGCATCTACAAGCCTGTGAGGAAGGCGGCGAACGAATCCAACGGTATCGGTGAGCAATACATGTTGGCTGTTGTCGAGATCGAGCCGGCGGGTTGTAGGATCCAGCGTTGCGAAAAGCTTGTCGGCTGCGAGAGCCTTTGAGTGGGTGAGGGCGTTAAGGAGCGATGACTTCCCTGCGTTTGTGTATCCTACGATAGATACGGTTGGAACAGGCTTTCGGAGACGTTTGGCTCGTTGGACCAATCGGTGTTTGATGACCTCTTTGAGTTCCTTCTTAACGTTGGAAATACGATCGTTGATCATGCGGCGATCGGCCTCGAGTTGGGTTTCGCCTTGTCCGCGCGCTCCGGTTCCTCCACCTCGCTGACGACTTAAGTGGGTCCATGCTCGAGTGAGACGAGGCAAGGAGTATTCCATTCGAGCCAAGGAAACTTGAAGGACAGCTTCTTTAGTATGAGCGCGTTCGGAAAAAATGTCGATGATGACCTCTTGTCGATCAATGACGCAGATTTTCGATTCGCGTTCCCAGTTGCGCTGCTGTGCAGGAGAGAGTTCTTCATCGAAAATGATGACGTCGATATTTTTCTCGTGGATGAGATCTATGATTTCCTGGAGTTTCCCTTTGCCAACTAGAAAGGCAGGGGTTGGCTTCCTTAGTTTCACGATCATTCGATCGGCGATTGGGATATCGAGATTGAGTGTGAGCTCGGTGAGTTCTTCCAGCAGATATTCGGATTCCTGACGCGTCATCTTTGGCTGTTGAATGCCAACGAGGAGGGCGTTTTGAACTTTCTTACGGTTTTCTTCGAGGTCGAACACTTAGTTTTATTTTTGGAAATAGAATAATCGGGCAGTAAAACGAGATAGTCGATTGAAGAATGATTAGGGTGATCTTTAAAAAGAAAAGCCCTGCTCCCGTGAAGAGAGCAGGGCTGATTAGCTAAAAGCTTTTTTGAATTCGCATCGCTTACACGCCGGTTGCGATTGCTGCTTGAGCAGCGGACAGGCGGGCTACAGGAACGCGGTTTGGCGAACAGCTCACATAAGAAAGGCCAGCGCTGTGGCAGAACTTAATAGAGGCTGGATCGCCACCGTGTTCACCACAGATGCCGAGCTTGATGTCCGGGTTGGTCGCTCTGCCACCGTCGACACCGAGTTTAACCAATGCGCCCACGCCTTCTTGATCGAGTGTTGCGAATGGATTCTGCGGGAGGATGTCGAGATCCTTGTACTTGCCAAGGAAGCTGCCGGCGTCATCGCGGCTCATACCCATTGTCGTTTGGGTCAAGTCGTTTGTGCCGAAGCTAAAGAACTGAGCAGTCTTCGCGATTTCGGCAGAGGTTACGCAAGCGCGAGGCACTTCGAGCATGGTACCTACGAGGTAGTCGATCTTAACGCCCTTGGCTGCTTGAACTTCTTCGGCAACGCGGTGAACGATTGCTACTTGGTTGTCGAGCTCGTCCTTGAATCCTACGAGAGGAATCATTATCTCAGGCTTAACCTTGATCTTCTTCTTGAGCTTGAGTACTTGAGCTGCGGCTTCGAAGACGGCACGTGCCTGCATTTCGGTGATTTCTGGATACGAAATTCCGAGACGGCAACCACGGTGACCCAACATTGGGTTTTCTTCGTGGAGAGCGTGAACGCGATCGCTGACAACTTCGGGAGCCACGTTCAAATGTTCCGCCAAGCTACGACGGGATGCGTCGTCGTGAGGCAAGAACTCATGCAATGGGGGATCGAGGAAACGAATCGTGACCGGGCGGCCTTCCATTGCTTTGAATAGACCATTGAAGTCCTTGCGTTGAAATGGGAGGAGCTTCTTGAGAGCTGCCTTGCGAGCGGCTTCCGAAGGAGCGAGGATCATTTCACGCATGTAGGTGATACGATCGCCTTCGAAGAACATGTGCTCTGTACGGCAAAGTCCGATACCTTCCGCGCCCATGGCAACAGCTGCCTTGGATTGCTCAGGAGAGTCAGCGTTTGTGCGGACGCCCATTGTGCGGAACTTGTCAGACCACTTCATGACCTGATTGAACATTTGGTAGGTGTAGCTCTTTTCAGCCTTCATCTTGCCCGCGAGGACTTGAGAGACTTCAGAAGGAGCGGTTGCTACGCTGCCAGCGAAAATTTCGCCAGTCGTTCCGTCGATAGAGATGAAATCACCTTCTTTAAGAACGGTCTTGCCAGCTGTGATCGTAGCGGCTGCGTAATCGATATGAATATCGGATGCTCCACAGATACATACTTTGCCCATTTGACGAGCAACGAGTGCCGCGTGAGACGAAACACCACCACGTGAAGTGAGGATACCGTCAGAAGCGATCATTCCGCGAAGATCTTCAGGAGACGTTTCCTCGCGGCAAAGTACTACCGAGTTACCCTTTGCTACTTCGGCTTCCGCGTCAACGGCGTTGAATACGACCTTGCCGGAAGCAGCTCCAGGACCTGCAGGAAGGCCGACTGCCATAAGCGTCGCTTTCTTGATAGCTTTCGCGTCGAAGATAGGAACGAGAAGGCTGGAAATCTGATCCGCAGGGATTTTCGTAACCGCGATCTTCTGGGTCATGAGCTTCTGCTTCGTCATTTCGACGGCAATACGAACCGCTGCGAGGCCGGTGCGTTTGCCGTTACGAGTTTGTAGCATGTAGAGAACTCCGTCTTCAATGGTGAATTCGAAATCCTGTACATCGCCGAAATGCTTCTCGAGCTTCTTGCGAACAACGCAAAGCTCCTTGAAAGACTTAGGCATGTCGTTTGCGAGATTCGCGATCGGGAAAGGAGTGCGAACTCCAGCGACCACGTCTTCGCCCTGAGCGTTGATGAGATACTCGCCGTAGAAAACGTTTTCTCCGTTTGCAGGGTCGCGAGTAAACGCAACGCCTGTTCCGGAAGTGTCGCCGAGATTACCGAAAACCATCAACTGTACATTTACTGCTGTACCCCATTCTGCAGGAATGCCGTATTTCTGGCGGTAGAGCGTAGCGCGCTCGTTTTGCCAAGAATTGAATACCGCGCTCACTGCGCCGTCTAGCTGATCGTTTACATCCTGAGGGAATGCGCCGCCTGTGCGATCCTTGATGAGAGCTTGGAAGCGTTTGATGACTTCTTTGTTATTTTCTTCCGTGAGGTCGGAGTCAACGATTACGCCAACTTCTTCCTTTACGACGTGAAGCGCGTGTTCGAATGGGCAAGCCTCGTTTTCGGTGCGAGCTTGAACGCCCATTACGACGTCTCCGTACATTTGAACGAAACGGCGGTAGCAATCGTATGCGAAGCGCCCATTGCCAGACTTCAGCTTAAGAGCTTCAACGGTTTTGTCATTAAGCCCGAGATTGAGGATCGTGTCCATCATGCCAGGCATCGATTCGCGAGCACCAGAACGGACAGAGAAAAGAAGTGGGTTCTTTTCGTCGCCGAATTTCTTGCCGCTTTCTTTTTCGCAGATCTTGATCGCACCTGCGACCTGACCCTTGAGGGCAGCTGGGTAGACGCGTCCGTTGTCGTAGTATTCTACGCAGACGTCTGTCGTGATAGTGAAGCCACCAGGAACGGGAAGACCAATTCTGGCCATCTCGGCTAGATTAGCTCCCTTGCCGCCAAGCAGGTTCTTCATTTTCGAGTCACCGTCGGTTTTCTTACCGAACGAGTAAACGTATTTAATGGCTTTTGAGGCGCGTTTTTTGGCGGCTCTCTTTGCTTTCTTCGCAGTTGTTTTTGATGGCATCCTTAATTAGCTAATATGGATTTGCGATGTGTTGGGGGCGTCGGAAAATGCACCTATTCCTCCAGGAAAAGGATCCCTCATAAGGAGAGATAGGGTTCTGTCAACGGGAATGATCAAATGAAAACTGGGAAGGGAAGCTTTAAACAGGTTCTATTAAGAGGACAATGAACGGTTCTGCTTAAGCGATTGAATTACTGGCGGGCATTAATTCGTGGAATTCAATTGTTCTTATTCGAGACAAGTGAACGAGCAGTCGGTTCATCTTAGGTTTGGTGGAAATCTCCGTGTTCGAGCATTGGAATCAGTATCAAATTGGTATTGCGGGATCTGAATCACTTGTTCATGTAACTGTTTTTCGAATTTCGAATGAGCGACATAGAGCCATATCACGATAATGACGACGAGCCAGAATGGGCGGGCGATCCTAAGCAAATGGGATTCTTGGACCATCTGGAAGAATTGCGTTGGACGCTTCTAAAGCCACTGGCGATTTTTGTCATAGCGTTTGTCGCCTCGATGATCCGGATCGTGGATGTGAAAGATATTCTTTTGGCTCCATTGCATGCAAACTATGTGCATTTGCCCGAAGCCGAGCGCCTACGTGTTTTCGAGGGGCTAACGACTTACAATGTTACCGGCGTTTTTATGGCGATGCTGTTGATTGGGGTGATTATCGGTCTAATGATAGCGTCTCCAGTTATCGTATACTATGTAGGGCGATTTTTGGCGCCGGCACTCACTAAGCACGAAAAGAAGATTCTGATTCCAGGCTCAATAGCAGTGTTCGTACTTTTCTTGCTTGGATGTTCGTTTGGCTATTTCTTTTTGCTGCCGCGCACTATAGGGGCGGTTATTTGGTTCAATAATTTGCTCGGATTTCAGCTCTTATGGACCACCAGCAATTATTTCGGATTTCTGACTTTCACTATTTTGGGTCTTGGTATCGCATTTCAAATGCCGCTTGCGATTGTAGTGCTTGTGTCAGTTGGAGTAGTGACTCCGGAACAACTCAGACAATATCGCCGCTATATCGTTTTGACGATTGTTGTTCTAGCGGCTATTCTTACGCCTCCTGAACCGATAACGCAGCTAGCGCTGGCAGGTCCACTGTGGATTCTATACGAACTGGCGATTATCGTCTCGGCTTTCTTAGTGAAGAAGCAAAAGCAGGATGAAGATGAAGCTGAGCGTCTAGACGACGATTGAGTCTAGGAGGGCGGTTGAGGAACGGAATCCTCTGAGCTGATCAATAGAGCGACGGGTCGTTAGCCCGTAAGAAACTGTGCAGAAGATGGCTCGTCCAGCTAAAGCGAGTGTATCGCTTCAACCATCACATCGCAGGCTTGGTCTATGGAGCCTTGCTGGTGGGCGGTGGAGATGAAATTGGCTTCGTATTTCGAAGGAGGAATATAGACACCGTTTTCTAGGCAGGTATGAAAGAATTTATTGAATCGATCGGTGTTAGTATCAGTTGCATCGTCGAGGTTTTCGACGGGTTTCTCGCTGAAGTAGATGCAGAACATGGAGGCTACTTGCGGAATTTGTAGGGGAATGCCGCTTTCTTTGGAAGCTGTTTGGATCGCTTCGCGAACTTGTTCGCCCATAATTTCGAGGCGTTGGTAGACATTGCCTTCCTCGAGCATACGCAAGGAGGCTATGCCAGCAGCCATGGCGAGAGGGTTGCCGCTTAAAGTGCCTGCTTGATAAACAGGACCCAGGGGAGCGAGATAGTCCATGATTTCGGCTTTACCGCCAAGCGCTCCGACTGGCAATCCGCCACCGATGATCTTGCCGAGTGCCGTAAGGTCGGGGGTAATTGCTTCGTGCTGCTGAACGCCACCAGCGGAAACGCGAAAGCCTGTCATGACTTCATCGAAAATTAAGATCGCTCCGTGTTCGGAGCAGAGTTTTCGTAGCTGTTGTAAGTATCCAGATTTTGGAAAAATGAGTCCTACGTTGGCGGGGTACGGTTCTAGTATGACGGCAGCGAGTTGGTCGCTGTAGCTCGCGAATGCGTTTTCGAGAGCTTCCGGATCATTGAAAGGAAGGACGATGGTTTCCCGCGCGAGACTTTCAGGAATTCCTGCACTGTCGGGATTACCGAGTGTGAGGGCTCCTGAACCGGCTTTGATTAGAAGCGAATCGACGTGGCCGTGGTAACAACCAGCGAATTTGATGATTTTGTGGCGTTTCGTATAACCGCGGGCAAGTCGAATAGCGGTCATTGTGGCTTCGGTGCCACTATTGACCATTCTTACTTTTTCGACGGAGGGCACGAGATCGATAATGAGCTCTGCCATCTCTATCTCGTACGGATTGGGTGTTCCGAAACTGGTGCCTTTATTGAGAGCCTCTGAGATTGCTTTGCGGATGGTCTCGTTGTTGTGACCGTGAATCGCGGGTCCCCAAGTACAGACGAAATCAATTAACTCGCGATCATCGGCAGTTGTCAGCGTGGCGCCTTGGGCGCTCTTCGTGAAGAAAGGAGCTCCACCTACTGATCGAAATGCGCGGACTGGCGAATTGACGCCGCCGGGCATGAGTTGTTGAGCGCGCTGAAAAAGTTCGGATGATGTGGTCATTTAAGAAAGCGGTTAGGAAATGTATTTTTGTACGATTGGAATTCTGCGACCGACGCCGAAGGCTAGCGGCGTGATCTTGAGGCCAGGGGCGGCTTGCTTGCGTTTGTATTCGTTTAGATCGACTTTGCGTATTATGTCTTTGACTACGTCTGCCTCAAAACCTTGGCCGATGATTTCTTGGGTGGATAGGCCGTCTTCTACATAGCTTTTTAGGATAGCGTCTAGAATATCGTAAGAAGGAAGACTGTCCTCGTCTTTCTGGTCGGGGCGGAGTTCGGCCGATGGAGGTTTTTCGATGGTGTTGATCGGGATGATTTCACGGTCGCGGTTCATGTGTCGGGCCAACTCGAATACCATTACCTTCGGCAGGTCGGAAATAACGGCGAGTCCGCCGCACATATCGCCATAGAGCGTACAGTAGCCGACGGAAAGTTCGCTTTTGTTTCCGGTCGTGAGCAGAAGGGCTCCGAATTTGTTGGAGAGGGCCATGAGCAATAGACCTCGAGATCGAGCTTGGATGTTCTCTTCGGTTACATCTGGAGCGAGTCCTTTGAAAAAAGGGGCGAGGGCGCTTTCGGAAGCTTCGACGACTCCAGCGATCGGAATCATGTGAAACTCTATATCCAGTTTTTCGGCCAGATCTTCGGCGTCGTTTTTACTGTGATCGGAGGAAATCGCAGAGGGCAGACCTATGCCGGTCACGTTTTCTTTGCCGAGCGCTTTGACAGCGATCGCTGCTGTCACCGCGGAATCGATACCGCCACTTAGGCCAATGAGGGCTTTTTTGAATCCGCTCTTGTGAACGTAGTCGCGAATCCCAAGAGAGAGAGCGTCCTCAATATCCTGCATTGGGGATTGGTCGTAACTGGGAGAACGTTTGGCTTTGGTTTCGAGGTCAACTACGCGGCATTCTTCGGCGAAGCCTGAGAGGCCAGTCTGAATGTTTCCCTGGGAGTCGGCGACCATGCTGCGCCCATCGAAGATGAGCTCATCGTTGCCACCGACGGCATTAACGTAGACGCTTGGACAATTGAGCGAGGTTGATACGTCCGAAATCAATTTTCGCCGCGTTCCCGTTTTCTCGACGTGCCAGGGGCTGGCGGAGAGATTGACATGAAAATCGAGCTCTTGATCTTTTAGGTATTCAATTGGGGAAGAACGGTAGCGTGGTCTAGCAGCTACATCGGGAGTGGTCCATATGTCTTCGCAAATAGTGACGCCGACCTTACTTCCTTTGTATTCGAAAACCAATGGCAAGGAGGCTGCCTCGAAGTAGCGGTCTTCGTCGAAAACATCGTAAGTGGGCAAAAGGCACTTTTGGCCTATGTGATGGATCTTGCCGTTATAGCAGACAGCGGCTGAATTGAAGAATTGGCGCCCGAAGTCTTTGGCGTTGGGTTCGACGAAACCGAAAATCATAGGGACCTCGTTAGATTGAGTGGCGATCCGCTGGGCTGCCGTGACATTGTCGAGGGCGAAACTACGCTTGAATAGCAAGTCTCTAGGTGGATAGCCGGTAACGACGAGTTCGGGAAATACGACATATTGAGCTCCTTGGGCTATCAAGGTTCGATAGGCGTCGATGATGAGTGCTTCATTGCCTAGAAGGTCTCCGACGGTGGTGTTTATCTGGGCTAAGCCGATTTTCATGTGGAAAAACACGAAAAGAACAAGGGTACTCTCAAAGGGCAAGGTTTTGAAGCAAAGGAACTCTCGTCGTGGGCATTTTTTTATTTTTCATGAAGAAACGGCGTAGTTCGTTTCCTTTCTAATAGGTCCGCTTGGAGATCGCCCGCTACCTTTGATGACTTTGGGGATATTCTGTTTGTGGCCTAACGGTAAGTTAGGCTGCATTCGAAATTACGAATTTCCGGCTTGCTAGGGACCTGGTAAGAGAAGCAATTATTGGGACGACCTATGAGCTCCGATTTACAAATGAGATTGATACTGGCTTCGTCATCGCCACGGCGTAAGGATTTGCTGGAAAGTGCCGGCGTTAATTTCGAGATTATACCTGCGGATGTCGAAGAGGATAATGCCGGCGATGACGATCCGGAGGCGATGGTGAGGGCGAACGCGGAGCTAAAGGCGAGCTGGGTGGCTGAGCGGCATGTGGATCGGTTTGTTTTGGGTTCGGATACGACTGTGCACTTGGATGGACGAGTATTGAATAAGCCCCGTGATTGGAAGGATGCTAAGGCTATGTTGCGGCGTTTGTCGGGGCGTACCCATGTGGTTTATACGGGGGTTTCCCTCCAAAACGTATCGAGCGGACTGTGCGAGACGTTTGGCGTTCGGAGCGAGGTTACCTTCAATACGCTCGATGACGCGACAATTGATTGTTACTTCAGTATTGTGAATCCGCTTGATAAGGCGGGCGCTTATGGGATTCAGGAAGGAACCGAGATTATAATCGAATCATACGTTGGTTCGCATTCGAATATCATGGGATTGCCAATCGATGAAACAAAGGCGATGTTAGCACGTCATAGGTTAGCTTGACGGGTGAAATGAGCGGGAAAGGTAATGCGATTGAAGCAAAGAATGCTAGAGCGGGGCGGGAGCAACCGCTTCTGGATGTCTTGTTGAAGCGTCGCGCTTTGTCGCGAAACTCGCTGATTGCCGGAGTGGTTGGCACGATTCTCTTTCATTTAATAGGGCTTTTCGGTTTGCCATCTGATATTTTTACAGCGGAAAAATCGGATTTGAAGGATCGTTATCGAGATTTCGAAGTTGAATTAGCCATGGCTGAAGAAGAGCCGGAGCAAGTCTATACGCAGACGAATCCGGATGCGCCTGAGAACGAACCGGATCAAACGAACAATTTCGCCGCTCGGGATCAGCAAGCGGCGCAAGAGGAGGCTCCCAAGGAGATAGACGACGAAAATCGACCATCGTCAGAGAGCGACGATAATATCGAGACTAATCAATTTATTACGGGCGATCTAGATCCGCCGGAATTCACACCGCCTCCATCGCAGCAAAGCGAAGAGCAAGAGGAGCAGGAAGAAGCTCAGGAAGTACCGTTATTGGTGCCACAGTTTGAGAGTAAGCCGTTGATAAAGTCTATTCCGATACCGGGGACCCTGGAAGAAGAAGATCCGGATGATACGGGAATCATGGAAGTGGATCACAATGAAAACGAAGCCCCGACGAATGTGGACGAGTACGTCCAGGGGGAAGCTGAAGAAGGCGAGGAAGAGGAGCAAGTTGCCGCGTCGCCTCAACCGCTCGTTGTTCCGCAAAGGGCACGAGTGACTGCCGAGGCTTCAGAGCCTTCGCCGCGCCCCCGTCCCCGTTTGCCTAAAGTCGCTCCTGGACCTGTTCGGAATCGAACTCCTGGAGTTTCGAGAACCGGCACGATAGCGATGGATGCCAAATTTAGCGAGTTTGGGGAATATATGGAGCGCTTTATCGAGATTGTGAGTGTCCGGTGGAATTCGCTAGCGGATGAAGCGGCCGCTAAGGAAAGTAACAGCAAGGTCGTGTTGCGGTTTACCTTGGATAAGAATGGCTATATTTCAAATATGAATACGCGTCAGGGGACTACATCCAAAGTAATTGGCATCTATATCAGTCGAACTGCTTTGGAGGACGGAGCCCCGTATGGTCCTTGGACCCCTGAAATGGTTGACGTCTTCGGAGATTCCGAAGAGGTCACGTTTTCATTTCACTATCATTAGGCGTCGCTTACCAATTCCCGTTTTCGCCGACTTGCAGATCCTTGCAAAAAGCGACGAGCAGCTGAACGCAGCGCTCGACGTCTTCGAGATCCACCATCTCGCTAGGCGTGTGCATGTAGCGGAGTGGTACCGAGATTAGGCCGGTCGCTACGCCATCTCGCGCCATTTGAATTGCTCGCGCATCTGTTCCGGTCGGTCTCGGGTCACCTTCGAGCTGAATTGGAATATCGCTGTCTTTGGCAGCTTGTATTAGCTTTTTGTAGACAATGGGATTTATGTTGGGTCCGCGTGTGACGATTGGACCGCCTCCCAGCTTTGTGGCGCCGAATTTGCGTTTGTCGCAATCGGGGTGATCGGTGCTGTGGCCTACGTCGACAGCAACTGCGAAATCGGGATTGACGCCATAGCTTGACGTTGTGGCTCCACGAACCCCAATCTCTTCTTGGGAAGTACCGACCGAAACGACTTTTGCGCAAAATGAGCTGCGATCTTGGGCAAGGCGACGAATCGTTTCGCCGACAATGTAGGCCCCGCATTTATTGTCGAATGCTCGAGCGGCTCCTACGGATCCGTTGATGAGTTCGAATTCGTGATCGTAGGTAGCGACATCGCCGACTTGGACGCGGGAGATTGCATCCTCTTTATTGGTCGCTGCTATATCGATCCACATTTCGTTTATCTGAGGGACCTTTTCACGATCTGTAACATTCATCAGATGGATGGCCCGTTTGCCTGTGACGCCTTTCACGGATCCGTTTTCCGTTTGGATTATGACGCGTCGTCCGGGAATGATGACGCGATCGTGACCGCCAATCGCTCCAAAATAAAGGAACCCTTTGTCGTCGATGTAATTGATAATGAATCCGAGTTCGTCTAGGTGACCCGAGAACATGACGCTAGGGCCACCGTCGCCATCTAGGGTGGCGATGCGATTGCCCAATGTGTCGCGCTGATATTGGTCGGCTTTGTCTTCGACATACGTATCGAAGACTGCCTGAGCTTGGCCTTCGGCTCCGGAAGGGCTTTTTGCTTTAAGGAGATCGACGAGGAATTCGGGAGGCGTGTAGGACATATTTCTTTGGTAGAATTGTTTAAACGATGTGTTCTATTTCGCTAATTCGTCGACGATATCGTCAAGCGGATAAGTGAGAATTTCGGAGAGAGTGGGGTGATACCAATGAGTTTGCATGAGAGAGGCGGCAGTGAGTCCGTGCGAGACGGCGATCGAAAGCGCGTGGATGAGTTCGCCGGCGTCTTTGGCTACAATTTCGGCTCCGAGAATACGTCCGGTTGGCCTCTCTCCGAAAATTCGGACGAATCCGTATTTCGCTTCCATGAGAATCGATTTTCCGTGGTCGTCGAAAGGATAGTCGGCTACGACGTATTCAATTCCGCGGTCGGCTAGCGCTTGAGCGGTTAGTCCGACACGAGCAACCTGCGGGTCGGTGAAGGTGACGTCTAGCATGTGATCATAATTTAGCGGCACCTTGGATACGCCTGAGGCATGGAATGCGGCTAGTTCACCTTGCATGACTGCGGTGTGGACGATTTCGAATGGTCCGGCGCAATCGCCCGCGGCGTAGATGCGCGAGTTAGTGGAACGCTGAAATTCGTCGGTCTTTATTTGGCCATTCGGTTTTAGCTCCACGCTCGCTGCTTCTAGACCGAGGGAATTCGTGGCTGGAATGCGGCCCATGGCATTCACCACGTGATCCGCATCGCAAGAGACTTCGACTCCGGCATAGTCGAAAACGACAGTGAAACCAATGTCGGTTTTTTCGATACGCTTTAAGTTCGTTCCTGTATAGAGTTCAATGCCTTCGTCTCGGAATGCGGTTTCGACGACTTCAGAGACATCGGCTGCTTGGTCTTTAAGGATGTGAGGGCTACGTTGGATCTGAGTCGTTTTTGAACCTACGCGATTCAGAAATTGAGTCAATTCGCAGGCGACCACGCCACCCCCAAGAACGATGATGGATTCCGGAAGGAAATCGAGATCGAGAACCTCGTCGCTTGTCCAAAGATCCGGGTGGTCGATTCCGAGTATTGTAGGGTTCGATACGTGGGAGCCGGTAGCGATGATGAAATGTTTGCCTTTGAGGCACGTACCGTCGTCAAGTTCGACCGTATCTTCGCTGACGAATTTGGCGAAGTTTCGGTAGAGACTATACTTATCGCTTTGCATGGATTCGACGCGGTAGTCCGAAAATTCTTTGATGGTATCGACCTTACGCTGATGGAGCGCTTTCATGTCGACTTTGGCTTCTTTAATCGAAAGTCCGAATTGCTTGGCGTGTTGGGCGAGGTGAAGCACCTCGGCGGAATAGATGAGAGTCTTAGAGGGCATGCATCCGCGAAGGATACAGAGCCCGCCCAATTCTTGAGCTCCATCAATAACGGCAACGCTGTCGGTGTAGTTGCGAGCGACTCGGGCGGCATTGAAGCCGCCGCTGCCGCCGCCGATGGCGATAAAATCGTATTCTTTAGTCATTGTGGAAAGGGTTTTCGGATTACTGTCTAAAAGTGGATTGATTGGGCGATTGATTGGGCGGTTTTCTGATCGGTTAGCGTTTCGATCAGCTGGAGCCCGAACTCGATCGCTGTTCCAGCGCCTTGAGAAGTGATGATGTGATCGGAAACAACGATTCGTTCGTCGCTTGAGATGGGGAGTTCTGGCCGGATGGATCCGTGGCTGGTAGCGGTTCGGTTTTCGAGAATACCAGCTGCTGCTAGTAGTTTGGGAGCAGCACAGATGGCTGCTGTCCATTGAGCATTTTGGTTGCGTTGGCGAATGATTTGGAGAATGGCTTCATTTTCGAAGAGCGCAAATACTCCGGGGCCGCCGGGGATGAATAGTAGGTCGAAAGGTTCGTTTTCGATCTCGCTCCAAGTTTTTTCGGTTTGGATGCGTATGCCACTGCGTCCTTCGACGACTTGTTGCTCGTTTACGCTTGCCATGACAACGACGATTGCGGCTCTTCGAAGCAGGTCTACCGGAGCGATCGCTTCAATTTCTTCAACACCGTCGAAAAGGAGGGTGAGTACGCGTGGTCTGGGGCGGTCGTCGTTTGAGGTGGTCATTATTGATCTGTGAAGATTTCTTTCTGGCAATTGTCCGATACTGGCAAACTTTTATTGGGTAGATTGTTTATGAAACAGATTCTGATACTTGGTTGTGGTTACGTTGGGAGCGCATATGCGATTGCGGCTAGGAATAGCGGGCATTCGATTCGGGCGGTTACTCGGAATGCGGAGAAAATAGAATGGCTCGAGTCGAATGGAGTGAGCGCTTTTCAAGGGAGGGTGGATTCTTCGGAATGGTACGAGTTTGCTGGGGAAGATATTGATTGGGTACTCAATTGCGTGAGCGCTTCTGAGCCGGGGGTTGCTGGTTACCGGGCGTCATACGTCGATGGCAATCGTTTTTTGGCGAATTGGATGCTAAGAACAGGCTTCGAAGGGAGGGCTATTTATACCTCTAGCGTGTCGGTGTATCCAGACCGCGGAGGCGAATGGTGTTCGGAGAAAGATGCTAGCGGGGGTTCTACCCGGGCGCGTTTGATTCTCGAATCGGAGTCGGTCTTTTTGGAAGGCGCTAGACTCGGACAGGCCACGGTGTTGCGTCTTGGTGGAATTTATGGGCCGGGGCGGTCGTTCTTGGCGGAGCGGATAAAACAGTCGCAGGGCGTGTTGCCTGGAGTTGGCGACTATTATCTGAATTTGATTCGGCTTGAGGATATTGTCTCGGCTATCGAGTTGGTTTTCTCGAGTGAAGTTTGTAGCGAGTCCGTGTTCAATGTGGTGGATGACCATCGTTTGTTGAAAGCGGAATTGGTTGCGGGTTTGGCAGACAAGCTAGGTGTGTCGCGACCGATGTTCGATGGGAAAGTTGGAGAGGGAGCGACATCCCGGAGATGGGAAAAAGGTCTCCCCGCGAATCGGCGCATTTCGAATCGTCTATTGAAAGAACAGTTCAATTGGATACCCCGATATTCTAATGCCTTTGAAGGAATGGAAGATTTGGTTTCGGATTGACGCTTTGGGAAGTCCGCGAAAGCTTGCTAATTCTTCGGCATCGACGAAACCTCGAGAGATTAACCTTTTAGAATTATAATTATGGCAGGCGTAGGAAAATTGCTTAAGCAAGCGCAGAAAATGCAGCGAAAGATTGAGTCTTTGCAGACCGAGCTCGCGGAACGCGAGTTGGAGATTTCAAGTGGGGGAGACGCCGTTAAAATCAAGATTACCGCTTCGGGAGAATTTCTTTCGATCGTGCTCGATCCGGATTTGCTGAAGGAGGAAAGGTCTTTGATTGAGGAAACGGTCCTTCAGGCTGTGAAGGAAGCGAGCACTCAGGCAAAGGCTGTACACGAAGAAGAAATGGGCAAGGCGACTGAAGGGATGTCGTTGCCGGGCTTGATGTAGGTATGAAATATGATTGATGACGTATGAATACTTCTTCGTACCAATAATTTTATAATTCATTCTTCCTGATTATCAAAGATGACTCCCTCGTTTGAAAGGCTCCAGAAGCAGTTGAAAAAGCTGCCGGGCGTGGGATTCCGTTCTTCCGAGCGAATGGCGATTCACCTATTATTGGAAAAGCCGGAAAGCAGTCAGGCATTGATCGCCGCGTTGGAATCGGCGCGGGACAGCGTTTCGAGTTGTCCGACATGTGGCAATATTTGCGAGGCTGAACAGTGTATTATATGCGAGGATACGCGTCGGTCGCAATCCGGTCAAGTTTGCGTGGTGGAGCATGTGAGCGACTTGCTATCTCTCGAAAAATCAGGAGCTTACAATGGAGCTTATCATGTTTTGCATGGAAAGCTTTCGCCTATCAATGGCGTGGGTCCGGAAGAATTGAATTTCGAAAGTCTTATTAAGCGTATCAAATCGGATGCCGTTTCGGAGCTAATTCTGGCCTTACCTAATGACATCGAGGGTGAGGCGACGTGCCATTACCTGATCGATCTATTGAATGAGCACCCCGTAAGTGTTTCGCGGATTGGATTTGGACTGCCGAGTGGAGGGTCGGTCTTATATGCAGATGCCGTAACCTTGCAAAGCGCTCTCTCGGCTCGCCAAATTTTTTAGTTATGCCATTACCTGATGTTTCGATTCATCCCGCCTTAGACAAAGAACGCGTCACTGAGCTAATGAATCAAACCCCCAATGACCGTTCGCTCTTTATTCGTCTTAATGCTCTTTTCAGTGATGAGGGAACAACCTTGATTCAAGACATCGTTGTAGGATTGCGGATGAATGATCGCTCGACGCTTCACGATGCCATTCATAAAGTGAAGGGATCTTCTGCGGCGATGGGGGCATCTCGCGTTTATGCCATGTCTAATGCCGCGATTGAAATTTGCCGCAATGACTTGGACCTTGCGGATTTGGCCGAATTGCCCAGTTTACTAGAAACTGAGTATGCTGCCTATTGCGAGGAGGCAAAGCAGTACTTGGAGTAAAAGAAAGATTAGGCGTGGTCGCTTCGATCAGTGCGAACTAGTCTTGGCTGACGAGCTTGAGCTTGACTGCTAGGCGAGTCATGTCCGTTGCTCCACGAAGCTTGAGTTTTCGCATGATGTTGCTGCGATGAGCATCGATCGTGCGAACGCTTAAACCGAAGGATTGTGCGATTTCTTTGGAGGTGTATCCTTCCCCTACCATTTGCAAAACGTCCTTTTCGCGGGGGGTGAGCATCTCAAGGCTATCGTTGTAGTCTTTGCTCGTGATGGGTTGGCGTAGTAAATTGTAAGCCTCAGGGGAGTAGTAAACGGCTCCTTTGAGGATTTGCCCAATTGCGTTTTTAAGGCTCTCGATTGTACAGTTCTTAGTGACGAGGCCATTTACTCCACGTTCGACGGTGGCTTTAACGATCTCAGGATTGAAGTGAGCAGACACGATGATGACCTTCATGTCTGGAGCCTGATCTTTCAGTCGATTGAAAACCGTGAGCCCCCCGAGCTTTTTGATTTTGATGTCCAAGACGACTAAATCTGGCCGTTGCTCCAAACAGGCCTCGAGACCGGATTCGCCATCATCGTACTGGCCGCTTACATTCAAACCAAAATCGTTGGTTAAAATTGAAACAGTAAATTCTCGAAAGAGTATTTGGTCCTCAATGATTATAACGTTCATGCGGTTGTACGCTTGGCAGTATCCGATGATTGGCTTAATAGTTAAAGCGATTAGCGTTAGCTATTTAGGGAATTATACTGACGAATACGAGTTGAAATTCGATATAATTGGGGTTTCCGACAGTCGGCGTCCAGGAAAAATTAGCTTTATTAGGAAACAGTGGAAATTTGAATGAAACTCCAATTTTCCGGTAAGGTATTTAAGCGTAGTATAACGCCTCAAAACAAAGGATGGGCGAACTTAGCAATTAACTTTTACAATTCTATTTTTCAAATCCGTTGGGGTGATTTTTGTGCCATTTCCAAGCGGTCTCCACGATCGATTTAATGTCGGAAAACTCGATCTTCCAACTAAGTTCAGCGATAGCCTTGGCTGGATAGGCGTAGGCGGCAGGAACATCGCCATCGCGGCGAGGGCCGAATTCGTGCGGCACTTCGAGACCGGTTACCTCCTGAACGACTTGGATTATTTCGAGAACGCTTGCAGGAGTGCCGGTGCCGAGATTGTAGTGGAGCTCGGTTCCGGGTTGGTCGAGCTTGTCGAAAGTGGCGATGTGAGCTCGGCTGATATCGTTGACGTGCACGTAATCGCGCAGACAGGTTCCATCCGGGGTCGGGTAGTCTGTTCCGAATACGATTAGCTTTTTGCGTTGTCCGCGAGCGGCTTGAATGGCAAGGGGTATGAGGTGGGTTTCAGGCTCATGGTCTTCGCCGATGGATCCGTCTGGAGCGGCGCCAGAAGCGTTGAAGTAGCGAAAGCAGGCATATGAGAGGCCATAAGCTTTCGCACAGTAGCCTAAGAGTACTTCAATGTCTTGCTTGGTTTGTCCGTACGAGCTGAATGATTGGAGAGGTAATTCTTCATGCAATGGCATTTCGGCCGCATCGCCGAAAATAGTGCATGAGGAGCTGAAAATGATTTTTTCGACCTTCGCTGCGCGCATCGCTTGCAGAAGCCGAATAGTTTTAGCGACGTTGTTATCGTAGTATTTTAAGGGATCAGTTGTGGATTCGCCGACGTTGATGAGCGCAGCGAAGTGCATGACGATGTCGATCGCTTCGTTTTCGAGGATCGGTTGGACGAAGTCGATGTCGCCAATATCTCCTTCATAGAGGGAAACTCCCTCAGGAATTGCATCGCGATGGCCAAATGAAAAATTGTCCAAAATGACCGGTTCATGGCCGCTTGCTTGTATTTGGCGGACGCAATGGCTGCCGATATATCCTGCTCCTCCGACGACGAGTATCTTCATAATGCTGCTTTAGTATTGATAAGGGGAATTTTTTAACTACGGAAAGAGCTTCTTAATTGGAAAGCAAATTATTCTTCCTTCGAAATGGAGCTTAGCAGAATTGTTATAACAGGGGTGGGGCTGACTTCGCCAAACGGCAATAGTCTCTCGGAATTCAGGCAGAACCTGCTTGATGGAGTGGCTGGGATTAGCCGCATCGAAATACGTTACATGGGAAAGGTGCTCGCGGGAGTATGCGATTTCGACCCGCTTCGTTATCAGAAAAAGAAGGAAGTGCGTGTAGGAACGAGAGCAGGTAGTATTTCGATCTATTGCGCTCGGGAAGCGGTTGCGGACAGCGGAATCGACTTTGAAAACGTGAACAAAGATCGCGTCGGTATCTACGTCGGGATTACCGAGCATGGCAACGTCGAGACCGAGAATGAAATCTACAATATTTCCAAGTTCGATTACGATACGAAGTTCTGGACCCATCATCATAATCCACGGACGGTCGCCAACAATCCGGCTGGAGAGACTTCACTGAATTTGAAAGTGACCGGTCCCTCGTACACGATTGGAGCGGCTTGCGCGGCGGGAAACATGGGACTTGTCCAGGCATTGCAAATGTTGCGACTGGGGGAAGTTGATGTTGCGATCGCTGGAGGTGTGTCCGAAAGTATTCGATCCTTCGGCATCTTTGCAGGTTTCAAAAGCCAGGGAGCTTTGGCGGAACATGAAGATCCGAACAAAGCGTCGCGTCCGTTTGACGTAAAACGCAATGGAATCGTAGTGAGTGAAGGAGGTGCTTTGTATACGCTTGAGCGCCTCGAAGATGCCCAGGGTCGGGGAGCGAAAATTTACGGCGAAATTGTTGGTTATCATGTTAATTCGGACGCCACTGACTACGTTTTACCTAACCCGGAGCGTCAGGCGCAGTGCATGCGAGCTGCATTGAAGAGGGCCAAGATGGCTTCGAGCGACATTCATATCGTCAATACGCATGCTACTGCCACGCCGATGGGCGACGTGCAGGAATGCAAGGCGATTCGCGAAGTATTTGCCGATTGTCCAGACACCTATGTCAATAACACAAAAGGGTTTATCGGACATTCCATGGGAGCAGCGGGAGCGTTGGAGCTCGCGGGGAATTTGCCTTCGTTTGACGATGGAGTTGTGCACCCTTCGATCAACGTAGGTGAGCTCGATCCGGAGTGCGCAATTCCTAACCTAGTTTTGAACAAGCCTATTAAAGCAAAACGAGTTGACGCTATACTTAATAACTCCTTTGGTATGCTCGGTATTAATTCAGCGCTGATAATCCGGCGCTTTTCTGAATAGAAACGGAACGTATTTTTATGAGTAAAGACGAATGCAAACAAGTGGTTCTCGACATCATCGCCGAGATCGCTCCTGACGAGGAGCTAAGCGATGTAAAGCCAGATGTGGCATTGAGGGAGCAGCTGGATCTTGATTCGATGGACTTCCTCGATATTGTGATGGAGCTACGCAAGAAGCACGACGTCGAAGTGCCTGAGTCTGAGTATGGTCAATTAGTATCGCTCGATAGTTGCGCGGAGTACCTTACTCCGAAATTCAACGCATTGGTCTAGGCGGTTTTATTTTTCGATCAATTCCGGTCCGACCTTTGCGTCGGGCCATTTTTTTGTATTCAATGGAGCGCTACTTTTGAGATGGAACGATACGACGTAGCCATAATTGGAGCAGGGATGTCGGGGATAGCGGCAGGGATTCGCTTGGCTCACTTCGGAAAGAAGGTATGTATTTTCGAGCGTCACTACGCTTCAGGAGGGTTGAATAGCTTCTACGCGAAGGATGGTCGCAAGTACGATGTCGGTCTGCACGCGATGACGAATTTTACGGGTCCGGGCGACCGACGGGCTCCGCTGAATCGGATTATTCGTCAACTGAGAATCTCGCGGGAGGATCTCAAACTTTGTGAACAGAGGGGGTCGCGAGTGGCTTTCCCGGGCGCGAACCTCCGTTTCAATAATGAGTTCGCGTATTTCGAGTCTGAGATCGCTAGTGTGTTCCCGAAGCAAATCGACGGTTTCCGGAAACTGGTTGAGGCTATACGTTCGTTCGACGACAATGAATTCAATTACGCTTATCGATCCGCCCGAGAAATGGTTCGGACTTGCGTGAGCGATCCGGTCTTAGAGGACATGATTTTCTGTCCGTTGATGTATTACGGAAGCTCGACGGAAGAGGATATGGATTTCGGTCAATTTGTGATCATGTTCAAATCCATCTTCTTTGAGGGCTTCGCTCGTCCGCTTGAGGGAATCCGTAACATTATCCGCTTACTTTTGAAGCGTTATCGCGAGTCCGGAGGGATTCGGAAAATGAATACAGGAGTGGCTAAAATTGTGACGGTAGCGAACCAGGTCGATCGCCTGATTCTCGATAGCGGCGAAGAAGTCCAGGCCGATGTAGTACTCTCCTCTGCTGGATTGCCGGAGACGTACGCGTTGTGCTCGCCGCAGCCAAAGCTCGAGAAGCCAGTGTCGGCAGGTCGGCTTGCATTTGCGGAGACGATTTCGATTTTCAAGGATCAGCCGAAGTCATTTGGTTGGGGCGACGATACGATTGTTTTCTTCAATGCCCGCGAACGGTTTTCGTACCGCGAAGCGAGTGATCTGGTTGATTTGACCAGCGGGGTGATTTGTATCCCAAACAATTTTCAATTTGGAGACGAGCAAATGGCCGAAGGGGTTGTTCGGCTAACGTGTCTCTCGAATTACGATAAGTGGAAATCCTACGGCGAATCGGAGTACGCTGAACAGAAAGAGTTGTGGCGTCCGAGAATCTGGTCGGCTGCGAAGAAGTTCATGCCGGCCACAGGTTTGGGTTATGATGGAGCATGTATCGCGCACGATATGTTCACACCAACCACGGTAGAGCGCTACACGTGGCGAAAGCAGGGCGCAATCTATGGGGCTCCGCAAAAATCGAAGGATGGTACGACGCCGATTTCGAATCTTTTTATTTGTGGCACAGACCAGGGTTTCCTGGGAATCGTCGGCAGCATGTTGAGCGGAATCGCGATGGCGAATACTCACGCTCTGAGATAGGAGCCTGCAGTTATTTACGGTGCAAGTTCCGGCTAATACTTCCACCAGATCCAGACCGCGATAGCGGCAAGGGCTAGGAAGAGGCATCCGAAAACAGTGACGCATCCTTTGCGGGTATCAGTGACTGAATTTTGCGTTTCTGGGCCTAGCTTGCCGTAAATGTCTGATGCGACGGGTTTGGGATCGGGTTCGTCCACGAATTGGTTGCTACGGGATTCGCCTGTAAATTCGAGAGATTCTAGGGCATCGTCAATTATGATACGATCGGAGGGGATAGGGCTGTCTTGCGGATCATTTTCAGGCGCTTCAATCGACGCGCGCTCGAGGGTGCTTATTTCCGATTCCAGCCAACTGAGGTGCACTAGTATGAGGGCCCTTTGCTTGAGAAGTTGGTTGAGTCGATTGTTGGCCATAATCCGCTGACATTATTGCTATCAGTTTCAGACTGACACGTCTTAAGCGAATACACGAAAAAGCCTTTTCCTTCTGAGAGGAAAAGGCTTTGGTGAAATCGGGTTGCGAGGAGTGTTAGACTTCGACAGCCACCTTGCGGTGTTCTTTGTCGAATTTCACTGTGCCGTCGCTGAGAGCGAAGAGCGTATGATCGCGACCGATGCCGACGTTCGTGCCGGGATGGAAGCGAGTGCCGCGTTGGCGAACGATGATGTTGCCTGCGATAACTTGCTGACCACCGAACTTCTTGATTCCAAGACGTTGAGATGCGCTATCGCGTCCGTTCTTACTGGTACCTTGTCCTTTTTTATGCGCCATTGTTCAGTGTCTCTTTTGAAATTTAAGACTCGATCGAGTCAATTTTGATTACGGAAAGCTCTTGGCGATGACCGCGACGGCGGGTGTAGCCTTTACGCTTTTTCTTCTTAAAGATGACAACCTTGCGGCCGCGTTTGTTTTCAAGGAGGGTCGCTTTGACCATTGCGCCTTTGACGAATGGCTTGCCCAACTGAAAGCCTTCGCCTTCACCTACGGTGAGGACTTCGCTGATCTCGAGCGTTGCGCCTGCTTCGGTTTCGGGGTAGCGGTCCAGTATGAGAACGTCGCCCTCTTGTACTGTGAACTGTTTGCCCTGGGTTTGGATAGTTGCTTTCATTAGAAATAAAACGGCGTAATAAGGGAGCTTCTTCCCAGGGAATCAATCTTTTTTGTTAAAAACTTCGCCTGGTGTCTTTCCTAGACAGAATCTTAACGCGTCGTATGGTGGATCTATTCATGGATATCGAGCAGATTCGCAGCTATTTTAACGATTCTCAAACGGTCGAACACTATGTGCGGGCCGTGGCCAACGTCGGTTTGTGGGAATCAGAGCGGCTGTTGATTGAGAAGTGGTTCGATCGGGATAAAGCGGTTCTCGATCTCGGTTGCGGGGCTGGACGAGTTGTTCTGGGTCTATGGGAAATGGGTTTTCGTCGACTGTGGGGAGCGGATTTGTCGGAGGGAATGGTTAAGCAGGCTTGCGAGATTTCGGAATACCTCGGCGCGGATATCGCTTTTCAACAGGAAGATGCGACGGATATGCGTTTTGAAACGGAGTTTTTCAGCTCGGTGGTGTTTGGATTTAACGGGTTGATGCAAATTCCTTATCGGAAGAATCGTCAGAAGGCGTTGGAAGAAATTTGGCGAACCACGAAGCCGGGAGGCATTTTGATTTTCACTACATTGGACCGGGAGGATCGCTTGTATAAAGCGGTTTTCGGAGATTCATCGGATTACGATCACGATACCGCTAAAAACCCGAATGTGATCGAAGACGGAGACCGTCATTTTCATACGGAGCATGGGACGACTTTTATGCATGTTCCGAGGCGAAGCGAGGTGCTGATTGACCTTGAAGCGACGGGATGGGTCTGGGAAGAGGATAAAATGCGTAGTGAAATCGCGAGCGAATCCGCGGATGTATTGAGTTTCTCTGAGGACTGCCGATTTTGGATCGCAAAAAAGCCGACGCCGTAACGTCGGCTTTTGTAAAATGCGCGAAGGCATTTTCAAAAACGAGTTCAAAGCCTAGTTTGAACGCATAATGTACGAGGGTTGGAGCCGATTCGTATTTGTTTTCTGAATGAAAATCTTAGGAATAGAGGATTTGTTCTCGGCACGTTCTTTAGAGACGACCTCAGTCATAGCCATTTGTCCTTTCGCGGCAGCGCGGGCTTCCATTTCTTTGATGGCCTGTTTTCTAGCTTCATCGCGAGCGGCGACGATGTC
Source organism: Opitutales bacterium (assembly GCA_018700525.1). GTDB lineage: Bacteria > Verrucomicrobiota > Verrucomicrobiia > Opitutales > Opitutaceae > Pelagisphaera. Next base: position 973 of record JABITN010000153.1, on the reverse strand, counting down.
GCGGCGATTTTGAGCTTTGGCTTTAGCGAGAGCGTCTTCTGCGGCTTTGAGCTTCGTGGCTGCTCCGGCCTTTTCCGATTTACGTAGGGCTTGAAGGCGTTTGCTTTCGGCTTCGAGCGCTTGGCGTTCAGCTGTAAGGCGAGCGGTTTCTTTCTCCGCTTCGACTCGGGCTACTTGAGCGGCGTTGCGGACTGCGTTTTGCTTAGCCTTCAGGTCGGCGATCTCAGCGAGGCGAGCTTGCTCGGATTTTGCGTCATTGGCTGCTTTCGCTTCGGCGAGTCGACGGGCTTCTTCGGCGAGTCGACGGGCCTCTTCGGCGAGGGCGGCTTTTTTAGCTTCCTGTTTAGCCAGGTGCTCTTGTTCTTGAACGGCTAGTTCGAGCTCAACGACTCTGGCCGCATCGGCTTCTGCGGCTTTGTTCGCGTTAACGGACTTGAAAGCGAAGAATCCTGCCAATAAGAGGGCGAGGACGAGAACGATGATCAGAGGTTTTTTATTTTCCATTACGAAGTAGATTGGCGTTTTTAATTTTTATATGATCATTAGGGACCTTGTAAGAAGAGGTAAAGATTCTAAACGAAAAAAACGGAATTGGGCTCATTTAAAATAAGTGGATTTTAATTCTTGATCTCCGTTTTTAGTTAACCACAGTTCGCACTCAGTTTACCGGAGAGATGGCTGAGTGGTCGAAAGCAACGGTTTGCTAAATCGTCGTACGGGTCACACCGTACCGCGGGTTCGAATCCCGCTCTCTCCGCCATTTTAAATGTATATCCCCCTATTGATCAATTGATTGCAAAGGGGATTTTTTTGTGTTCAAATCTATTGATCGGTTTGGTTTGACGTCTCTCGAAATGCATGTCTGCTTAAAAGTTGCTTAAGTATGTCGAGAGCTAGGTTCAGCGTTAGGGCGGTAAAGGGAGAGCCGGGTGAATTCTCTCTCGGGAATTTCATCTGAACCGAGGGACCATCT
>JABITN010000055.1 GCA_018700525.1 Opitutales bacterium | reverse complement strand
TCCCCAAGATTGGCCATGCCCAAGGGCTCTGTTACGCCTTCGACAGCCTCTATGTTGTGGTCAGCTCGCGCAGTAGCTCCATGGGTTGCGGCGTCTTTCGTCTCCTCGATACGGATGGCGACGATAATTTCGATAAGCTGGTAAAGCTAAAGTCCCTGGGCGACACGGCCGGCGAGCATGGCCCGCACGCCATCGTACCCGCCCCCGACGGCAAGCATCTCTACGTCGTGATCGGCAACCAGACGAAAGTTCCAGCGGATTACACCCATTCGCTGGTACCCGAAGTGTGGGGGGAAGATCAGCTTCTACCGTCTTTGCAACATTTCATGAAGGGGGCGGAAGCTCCGCTGGGACATATCACGAAGATCGATCCCGAAGGCAAAACCTGGGAAATTGTCGCTACCGGCTTTCGCAATCAGTACGACGCCGCCTTTAATCGCGAGGGGGAACTATTCACTTACGACGCCGACATGGAGTGGGACCTCAACACGCCGTGGTACCGTCCGACGCGGATCAATCACGTCATTGACGGTGCCGACTATGGATGGCGGACCGGCTCTGGTAAGTTCATGGACTTCTGCTCGGATACCTTCGGGGCGGTCGTTGACGTCGGTCCGGGTTCGCCAACAGGGGTCGCCTTTGGATACGGCGCCAAATTTCCAGCCAAATACCAAAATGCCTTTTTCGCCTGTGACTGGTCCTACGGCAAGCTCTATGCCGTCCACCTCGAACTCAAAGGGTCGACCTATACGGCAACGGTCGAGGAATTCGCTTCCGCCCAACCCTTGCCGCTCACGGACCTTCTCGTCAATCCGGATGACGGGGCCATGTACATCACGGTGGGCGGTCGTCGCGTCCAATCCGGACTCTATCGGGTGACCTACGTTGGCGACGAATCTACCGTGCCCGCGCGATCCGTCGCCGGCGGCCAATCCGAACGCGAGGCCCGCCGCGCATTGGAGGCTCATCTGAAGAGCGGCGCCGCAGTCGCCAGTCGTTCCGAACTCGACCGCATTTGGAGCTCGTTGGGCTCTGCGGACCGCGGCATTCGTCACGCGGCTCGGGCGGCGCTTGAGAAGCAGCCTGTGGGCGAGTGGAAGGGGCGGATCAAGGGCGAGACCAATCCTGTCGTCAGTACGGCCGGCATGATCGCGCTCGCTCGCGTCGACGCCCAGAACTCAGCATCCGAGATCCTCGATAAGGCGACGAGTATCGAATACAACAATACAGACTCCCGCCAGACACGTTTGGACCTGCTGCGGAGCGTCACGCTGACCTTGACTCGTAGTGGGAATCCAAGCGCAAGGGACAAAGCCAAACTAATCAAATGGCTTGATGGCATTTACCCGGCTCAGACTCCGGAAGAGAATCGCGACCTTTCCGCCATAGCAGCGTTCTTGAGCGCTCCGTTTGCCGTCGAACGCGGCATGCAGCTTCTTGCCAACGCTTCCGGTCAGGAAGAGCAGATCGGCTATGCCCTCAATCTTCGCCATCTTAAGGACGGCTGGACTCCCGAACTACGCGAGACCTACTTCAAGTGGTTCGCGTTATCCGGCAACTACAAGGGTGGGGCTCGTCTTGCCAATTATCTGGCTGACATCAAGAAACATGCGACGGAATCGGTTCCCGAGGCAGAGCTGACGCTTGCGCTTAAGAAGCTGATTGAAACGCAGCCCAAGAGCGGCATTCCCCAGTTTACGCTTGAACCTCGATCCTTCGTCAAGAACTGGACATTGGGGGATTTTGGAGACGGTTTAGACGCTGGCGTACTCGCCAATCGCGACTTTGCCAACGGTCGGAAAATGGCCGGAGCCGGCACCTGTTACGTTTGCCATCGCTTCAAGGGAGAGGGCGGCGCCGTCGGTCCGGATCTGTCTTCAGCAGGGGGTAAGTTCAGCGCCTACGACTTGCTTGAATCCATCATCGATCCCGGCAAGGAAATCAGCGACCAATACGGGGCCACTAACTTCAAGATGAAAGACGGAACTGTGGTCAGTGGGCGCATCATGAACCTCACCGAGAAACTCTATCACGTGAACACGGACATGATGCAGCCCAGTACCATCACCTTTGTTCCTGTTGACGAGCTCGAATCGATCGAACCCTCGCCCATCTCGATGATGCCGCCCGGTCTGATCAATACCATGAGCGAAGAGGACGTCCTCGACCTGCTGGCCTACTTCATCTCCGGCGGCGACCCCAAACACCCTGCTTTCAGCAATGACGACCTACGTAAGCGATGATAGCGCGTCAATCCTATGAAAGGGTGACGCGCCGGCTGGCTTCACAGGGCGGCTCTGATATGTGCCCCTCTATGCTTGCACCCAGTCGTTGCGCATGAAATTGTGAATTGACTGAAGGTTGCAAACTCTAGGAAGCTTCGGCCCATGAGGAAGAGAGGAACGCGGTGGTGGTTTCGGCAGGCCATGACGGCGCTGGCGTTGTTTTCACTTTCGAGCGGCTATGCTCAGAGCGGTGGCGATGGAGCGCTGAATGGGCAAAGCGGTCTGGTCGCCCGGCCGCTTTACGGGGCGGGTGAAGACTTGCCTAAGAGGGTAATGGGCATCGGGGTGAGCGACCAAGGGGACGTTTACGTCACCGAGACGGTCCGGCAGGCCCGCGAGGAGATCAGCTTGCTGCAGTCTTCCTACCTGCACGAAGTCGATATGGGCCTGAAGACGGTGGAGCAGAAGCGGGACTGGATTGAGCGGAACTACTCTCCCCGAATCGCCGCCTCCCAGAGAATGGAAGACCAGGATGCCGATGGCGACGTGGATTTGCGCGACCTCGTTGTTCGAAGCGAGCGGATACACGTTTTGGAGGATGCGGATGGGGACGGGCGCTTCGATCGATCCCGGCTGTTTGCGGAGGGCTTCAACGATATTTTGACCGGAGTGGCCCACAGCGTGAATCCAATCAGGGACGCGGTCTACGCGACGATTATCCCAGACTTGTGGAAACTCGAGGATACTGATGGTGACGGCAGGGCGGATAAGCGAGAAAGCGTGGTTCACGGATTCGCCAACCATATCGGCTACGGAAACCACGATTTGCATAGCGTGATTCAGGGCTTCGACGGAAAGCTGTACTGGAGCATGGGGGATCGCGGCTTGAGCGTATCTGCCTTTGGCTCTGACTCATCCCGCGAGATGCTAGCGACTGAGTCCTATCAGCTGTTCGAACAGTACTGCTTCGATTGTCATGACGATCTGGAGAAGAAAGGCGACCTCGACCTAGTGGCAAAGCTGGAAGGAGCCGATTTCGATGGCGCCCTCGTTTTCGAAAATCTTATCAATGGGAAAATGCCTCCTGCCGAGAAACGGCAGCCGTCGATGGAAGAGAGGAGCACGCTCCTGAAATGGCTGGCCTCACAGCAGAAGGATAGCGTTGCTCCGCCATTCCGCCGCATCAGTCGGCACGAATTCGTCCATTCGGTGAACGACTTGCTGGGCACACGCTTGGATCTCGTCGATGAGATCCCGGAAGATCGCGGTACCAATTATTTCGATACGAATCGACGGATCTCCTTGAGCCAGGAAATGCTAAGCGCCTATTTCGAGACTGCGGATAAAATGCTTGATTTCGCGTTTCCTAAGGAGGGTTTCCCGCAAGAGAAACTCTGGACCACGAACACGGTCAAGGACAGTCATGAAACCTACAACATCTACCTTCGTCCCTACGAGGAGGGGATGCTGTTTTCCTGGACGCGGGCCAATAACGGCAACAACTACTCCTTCTTCTACGACAACTTCGAACCACCGGTTGCGGGTTGGTACGACCTGACATTCGAGGCGAAAAAGTTGGGAGACTTCGATGAGGATATTAGTCTTCAGGTGTATACAGGAAAATACTACTACGCGGACGATCGTCCGCAGCCTCAGCGCCTGATCGGCGTTATCTCGCTCGCGAATCCGGAATTGGATACCTACCAAATCCGCGCATTCCTCAATCCCGGCGAAAATGTATCGGTCCACTCTTACTCTAAACACACCTTTCGAAAGAAAGAAACCAATCAGGGGGCCTACATCAAGCGCATGAGCGCGCAAGGCCCAGTCTATGATTCATGGCCGCCTGAATCCTATCGAAAAGCCTTTTCCGACCTGTCGATCGAAGCGCCGCCACGCGAGTTAGTCCATGCTTCGAAATTTCAAACCACGCTTCAGAAGATTGGGGGCAAACTCACCGTCAGCAGCTTTCAACTAGGTAAGGAAAAAGATAAGATGCAGGACGGTTCCCACCTTACGTATTGGCAATCCCAATTCGCACCGAACGCCGCTAAGTCGCCTCATTACGTTATTTTGGAGAATCCCCACGGAGCGAAGATAAATGGCTTGTCTTATGCAACCTGGTCCGGAGGTGATGGCGATGGACAGGTAACGCGCTATGTGATTCATCTCTCGGACGATGGAATAAACTGGGGCGACCCTATCGCCGCAGGAGAACTTGAAACGAGATTGGCAAATGAGCAGCCCATTGTGTTTCGCGAAGCGACGACGAAACGCTATATCAAGTTCCTCGTGACGGATTCGCTCTCCGTCGATGGCCAGTCGCTCGCCTCGATTGGAAAGTTGGATGTGATCGCCTCGCTCGAAAGGGATCTGGGCAAATCCAAGATCCTCGTCGCTTCCCGCTCGTCTAAAGATTTGAAACCGGTTCTTAGGAGGTTTGCGGAAAAGGCCTTCTCCTCGATTTTAAGCGACAAGGAGTTAGCTCCTTACCTGCAGGTGAGTCAGCGAAAGCTGAAAGAAAACGGCGATTTCGTTCAGGCGGCTCGAGCCGGATTTAAGGCGATCATTTGCTCGCCCCGCTTCCTCATGGCTCCCGGCGAATATTCAAGCGAGTCTCATGCGGCGGCCGCTAGCCTTGCGCGTACGCTTTGGCTTTCCGTCCCGGACGACGAACTCCAAACGACCTTGTCCGAACGAGAGGGGATCAATCGCGAATCTCTACAAGCGCAGATCGATCGAATGCTCCGAGATGAGCGAAGCCAACGTATGATCCAGTCGTTTAGCGATCAATGGTTGAATCTGAGGTCCTTGAACAAGGTGACGCCCTCTCTGAAACTGTATCCTGAATACAACGACTTACTGGATCACTACCTGCCCATTGAAACTCGGGCCTACCTGAATCACCTCATCCAAGAGAACCTTCCAGTTTCTCGACTGATCGATTCCGATTTTTCGTTCCTGAATCAACGTCTCGCCCAGCACTACGGAATAGATGGCGTATACGGTCAGGAACTGCGAAAAATATCGTTCTTGCCCGACATGCCGAGAGGTGGATTGCTAACCATGGGAAGCGTGCTCAAGGTTACGACGGATGGATACGACACATCGCCCATTCTGCGCGGCGCTTGGATTTCGAAGAACATTGTGGGCACGCCGATTTCCCCTCCACCCGAAGACGTTCCGGTAATCGAACCCAACCATGCTGAGGCCACTACGCTCAAGGAGCAGATCGAAATGCACAAGAGCAGCAAGACCTGCTACGCCTGCCACAAGAGCATCGACCCTTATGGATACGCGCTCGAGAGTTTCGATGCGACCGGACAATGGCGTACGCGTTACCGCGTCGAAAAGCCGCACAAGCGCACTTTCACCTATCGTATTGGGGGCTTCTATAGCGAGGCAGGGCAAGTTGATGCGTCAGGCGAGATCGACGATACCGAATTCGACGATATATTCGGTCTCAAAAACTTCCTGCTTTCCGATCACCGAAAGATCGCCTATAATTTTGCCAAGAAATTTTTCGAATACTCTAACGGTTACCAACCCAGTCTGCGTCAACGCCTCGATCTCTTCGAGCAGATCCCGACGAATGCCCAAGACTGTGGTATGAAGGACTTGGTTGCCGACGTTCTAATCTATTCCTTGACCCAAGAAGCGAAATGAAACCACTCACACGAAAGGATTTTCTCAAAGTCGGAGCCGCCTTGCCCTTGGCTCTGCAGTCGCTCTCTTTGCGAGCTGCTCAAAAGCCAAAGTCCGCAACGCCGCCTAAGCGGGTCATGTTTATCTGCAATTCACTAGGTTTCTACGAACCGAATTTCTTTCCGCAAACGCGAGGGGACCTATCCAGTTCCCAGTATCTGGCAGGGATGAAGACGAAGGACAAGATGACTGTCTTTCAAAACCTCTTCCATCCCGGCATGGAAACGAGCAATCACGATTCGGAAAAGTCCTTCCTCACCGGAGTCCCGCGTCCTGAAGCGGCTAACTTTACCAACACCATTTCGCTCGACCAGATTTTGGCCCGCCACATGGGGGGCGATACGCGCTTTCCCTTTCTGCCGCTTAGCATCTACGACCGGGGGTGGGGCTGTTCTTGGAATAGCCGCGGCGTAGCGATTCCGACTCTCTACGAGGAGACAAAGATCTTTGACAAGCTTTTTGGTAAGGAAGACCTGCAAGCCAAACGACAGCAAATCCTCGATGATCAACAAGTCGTCCGATCCCTTTATCGAGATCTGAAGCAATTGAAACGAAGCGGAGGAAACGGCGCTAAAATCGATTCCTATCGAACTGTGATCGCCGAGCTCGAAGCCAAGCTCGAGCACGAGAAATTCTGGTTAGACACGAAAAAGCCCCAGGTGCCCAACACGCTCAGCGAGGATCAGGAGTACGCGTTCTCGACCAAGGTTCGCAATCTGCTCGAGCTATCGAAACTGGCCTTTCAAACCGATTCGACCCGGGTGATCACCTTTTCCATGGATTGGATTTACGGAGCGATCAAAGTGCCTGGAGCGACCGGTGGTTGGCATACGCTTTCCCATCACGCCGGGAACAGCGAGAAGCTAGATAAGCTCGTTCGCATTGAATTGGATCTCCTGAAGCGTCTGAACCAATTCCTCTCGGACCTCGACAGTATCCCCGAAGGCAACGGGACTTTGCTCGATCATACGACTGTGGTCATTGGCAGCAACTTCGGCGATTCCTCCGATCACACCTGCAATAATCTTCCTACCATCGTGGCGGGAGGCGGCTATCGTCATCAGGCCCATACCGTACTCGAAAAGCCCACTCCATTGTGCAATCTCTACCTGGAGCTACTCCACAAGTTCAATATCGACCAAGGCCAATTCGGTAGTGGTAAAATGGATATGGGCCTGTTGAAGACCTAGATGGTTTATTGCGGCAACGGCTCTCGGAGAGGACCGCTACCAAGTGGATACGAATATGATGAATCCCAGCGCCACCACCTCGGTTAACGTCAATGATCTTGTATCCATCGAAGCCTCACCCATTTCGATGATGCCGCCGAGCCTGATCAATACCATGAGCAGAGACGACGTCCTTGACCTGCTGGCCTACTTCATTTCCGGTGGCGACCCCAAAGATCCGGCCTTTCGAAAGAAGTGAAAGGCGGAAGCAGTTGAGCTTGCGAGCGCTGACTCGTTCTGGGGCGGCACTCTAAGGCACAAATGGCTAGAGTCGGAGAAGGTCGGAAAGGACATTGGTTTCGATAGGGCTCTACTCAATTGGGTTCGCAATCATCGATCCGAATGGAAAGCGAGTCGCCGGATATTGACTGGGTAAGAGTCTCTAGTATCCAGTTTTTTGGGATACAGCCGCCCGTGCCGAGAGAATTTTTTAGCCAACACCTACAATTTCGAACAGGTTGATAGGGAATCCAATTGTATTGATAGGAAATGAAACCCTGAGCGAGGGTTGTGTCGTTCCTGGGTACAATGGTTCCGATTTGATTCGGAGGAGAGGTTGCCTGGAAACGAGGAGGAGCAACTCCCCTGTAGTTTATAGCTTGAAAAATCGCCGCGATTGTCTATCCAGGGTCCTTATCAAGTCCCTATTTAAATTGATTTTTCTACTTTTTTGGTCACTTTATAGGTCGAAGATGCCCTAGGCATACGACGCTCTAAGCGATTTAGAGGATCGAGTCCGTTGAAAGCTAAAACTACCCCATGAATTTGCCTCATCATTGCCTCTGCCTTTGGGTAGCCCTGACCATTGTTTCGATCGGGTTTTCCGCCCCTCCGGTTCAGGTGGAACTGTTCGAGGATATGGCTCCGGAGAAAGAGGATTCGGATAGCGGATATCGAGAACAAGGGGAGAAATCTAGCGGGTCGGAAAGTTTTTCCGGCAACGATACGACTCCCTACGATGTATTCGAAGGCGTGAAAGCGATCGCTCAAGGGCAAGTCCCGGAACGCGTCTACTACGCTAATGCCTTTGGTTTCCAGAGGCTTCCCAATAAGTATGATGAAACGGGCGCTCGTTTGATGCCGAAAGGCCCGATTGTCTTAAGGGCCACCGCTACGCTGACGCATCCGCTGGGGATTCATCGCATCGTGATTCGAACCCGTGATGATGCGGCCCTCTATATGGATGGCGAGCCGATCGCCCATATCGTCGTAGAGCAATTTCCGACAGACGGCCACAATCCAGTACAGCCTCTTCCAGAGCTCGTCGTTCCCTCCATCAAAGAGTTCGCTCCGGGAAATACG
>JABITN010000209.1 GCA_018700525.1 Opitutales bacterium | reverse complement strand
TCTTTAACGGCAAAGACATCGAAGGCTGGGAAAAGAAAGGCGGCGAAGCAGCCTATCAGGTCGAGGGCGGCTGCATTGTTGGGACCACGAAACCCAACACGCCAAATACATTTTTGTGTCCCCCGAAAAAATATGGCGACTTTGAACTGACTTTTCTCGTCCAGTGTGATCCAGCCCTCAACTCGGGCGTACAAATCCGTTCGATTTCCAACGCCGACGAAATCCCAGCTGGACTTTCTGAAGAAGATGCCGTGAAGGCAAAGAAGAGAGCTGACGGGAAATCGCTTTTTGGGCCGCAGGTGGAAATCGCTGCAAACGGCAATGCCGCGGCTGTCTGGTTTGAAGGTGTTGGTGGCTGGCTGCTGGCTCCCAAACCTGAAATCACAAAGAAGGTCTACAGGAAAGAGGGTTGGAACAACTATCGGGTTCTCGCGAAGGGTGAGCATCTCCAGGTATGGGTCAACGGCACAAAGATCTCTGACGGCAAAGACACCCGCACGCACTTTGCAAAGGGCCGCCTCGGTTTCCAGGTCCATGGTGTTGGTAAGGAAACCAAACCGCTTTCCGTCCGCTGGAAAAACATCAGGATTCGTGAACTTTAGTAGGATTAAAAAAGTGAACGTAGGGCCGTCTGTGCCGGCCGGATTCCCAGGAACTTCATTATCAAGAAATTATTGACAGTTCTTCTCTTTACCGTTGTGGCGGCAGGCGCCACACAGGCAAGAGAACCCGCTGCCCCGAACATCGGTGTTAATCCTTGCCGATGGACAGGCAGACATCAGGGGCATTTTGCCAGACGCAATACCCAGTTCGATGCCGAACTGCCGAATGTTCACACCCTGGGCACGGTAATGAAGACTTGTCTATAACGAGTTCCTGGCTCGCGGAACGACACCGAGCTACGCAGCTTCCAACTCGAACCCAGACAAAAGCGCGTTCCCTAATTTTAGACGGGCAATTTCCGCTCCTTTAAGCGTACACGGGTACAACTCGTTCTCGGAATACACCATGCAGGTTCAAATAAAAGCAGAACAGGTTTCCCGCCTGTGAAATCAATTGTAGAACAGACATCCTACCTGTCGTCGTGGCAGTCCACAGGCTGGAAGCCGGCTCTGCTTTTAATCAGCTTGTTCATTATTCTCCCCCTTTCCCGCAGCCAAGAAACGACCCAGCCGCCCGACGGGCCAATTTTGCCCGAATCCTCAATTCCTGAATACGAAAAAGACATCGATCACGCCGGTTACATTAGGGACTGGAACAAGGATTCGTTTAAGCGTGGCAATGCCATCTACCAAAAAGTTTGCCACAGTTGCCACGGAGACGAAGCGCTTCCCGGCTCCCTCCCGAACGCCCTGCGCTTCGCCGAAGGGGAATTTCAACACGGCAACGATCCTTTCACGATATACCAGACCCTCACGCGCGGTTGGCGTCTCATGATTCCGCAAACGCAGCTCGTCCCCCAAGAGAAGTATGATGTCATCCACTATATCCTCGAAAGATACGTCAAGGAACACAACCCAAAGGAAGTCTTTGAAATAAGCGAAAAATATTTAGCAAGATTGCCCCAAGGCTCCTCTCGCGGCCCCACACCTGTAAAAAACGAACCATGGCGAAAATTCGACTACGGGGACTTCCTCATCAACACCTACCAGCTCGTCGGCCCTGATACTCTACCCGACCTCAAACTCACCGATCAACAGAAGCAAGACCTTAGAAACGGCAAACCACGCGCCGATACGCTTTCGCCAAACGCGAATTTCGCTTACAAAGGAATCGCCGTTCGACTCGACTCCGGAGCAGGAGGAGTGGCCGCAGGCAGTACCTTCACGATCTTCGAACACGACACGCTCCGCATGACGGGAGCCTGGATCGGCCGCGGCTTCATTGACTGGAACGGCATCCAATTCAACCAACGCCATGCCATTCACCCCAAGACAATAGGAGAGCTCCAGTTTGAGCTACCCGACGGTCCCGGTTGGGCCAATCCGAAAACCGGCTCCTTCAAAGATCCTCGCATCATCGGTTTGGATGGGCGCCGCTACGGCCCCCTCCCACAGGATTGGGGACGCTACAAAGGGCTCTACCACCACAATAAGCGCGTCATCGTCTCCTACTCCGTTGGCGATGCATCGATCCTAGAATCGCATCGTCTTGAACGAATGGATACGAATCCCGTTTTTATTCGAACCCTTAACATTGGCAGATCATCCCGAGACCTGCTCATGCGGGTCGCAAAATCCGGCACCGCCGTCGCCATTTCCAGTCCAAATGCGATACGCGGCGAAGCCGATGGTCTCATCACCCTTAAAATCCCAGCCAATGACACTCCCCTCAATCTAGAGCTCATTCTCGCCAAACCCGGCACGCCCGATCTCACGCACCTCGCAAGCGCCGCGATGCCCGAAAACCTCGAACCCCTCACAAGAGGCGGACCAACGCATTGGCCCGAAGCGATCCAATCGCTCATCATTAAAAGTGACGAGCGCTTTCCATTCGCCTACGACCGATTCACTCGCCCCACTCAAAACCCCTGGAAAAGCCAACTTCGCACGACTGGGCTCGACTTCACCCCTGATGGCAAAACCGCATTCATCTGCTGTTGGGATGGAGAAGTCTGGCGCGTCGACGGGATTGATGGCGATCAAACCACCGCGACGTGGAGACGCATCGCTGCAGGACTCTTTCAACCGCTCGGACTGAAAGTCGTCGACGGGCAGATCTACGTGACCTGCCGCGATCAACTGGTGGTCCTCCGCGATTTCAACGGCGACGGCGAAACCGACTTCTACGAATGCGTTAATAGCGATCACCAGGTCACCGACCACTTTCACGAATTCACCATGGGACTTCAGGTGGATGAAGAAAAGAACTTCTACTACGCCAAAAGCGCCCGCAATAACAAGGCCCCAATCGTGCCCCACCATGGAACGCTGATCAAGATTTCGGCCGACGGGAGCCGCAGCGAAATCATCGCCAATGGATTTCGATCCCCCAACGGCGTCTGCCGCAATCCCGACGGAACCTTCATCGTAACCGACCAGGAAGGATTTTGGATGCCGATGAACCGTATCAATTGGGTCACTCCTGGAGGCTTCTATGGAAACATGTGGGGCTACGGAGCTCCAGACGACAGTTCCGACTCCGCCATGGTTCAACCGCTCGCCTGGGTCGATAAACGGTTCGTCCGCTCGCCCGCTGAACTGCTCTGGATCGACAGCGAAAAATGGGGGGCATTGAACGGTAAGCTCCTACTCCTTTCCTACGGACTCGGGCTCATGGAAATCGTCCTACATGAACGAATAGACGGCCAGATGCAAGGCGGACTAATCCGCCTCCCGCTCCCCGAGCTTTCCACTGGCATCATGCGCGGCCGTTTCCATCCGAACGGTCACCTCTACGTCTGCGGGATGTCTGCTTGGGCCACCGACAAGATGGATCTACAAGGCGGTTTCTATCGCATTCGGGCCACCGGCAATCCCGCCCATCTCTCCACCGAGCTGAAGGCTCATACGCAAGGAATCGACATCACCTTCTCCGACCCGATCGATCCGACATCCGCTCGCGACCTCAACCGCTACGCCGTCAGAACCTGGGAATTGAAACGAACCTCTTCGTATGGATCGAAACACTACAACGAGCAATTCCTCGAAGTACGCGGCACGGCGCTATCTCGCGACGGCAAAACCCTCTCCCTCCACCTCCCCGACATCAAACCTGTATGGCAAATGGAAATCCAATACAAGTTAACCGGAGCCAATGGCGAACCAGTCGAAGGAACCCTACAAAACACCATCCACAAACTCGGAAAGCGTGGACGCAGCGAATATTCCCAGTGAACCCGCAGGATCATACTCGCCCCGAACATGAGGAAACTCAACTCGTTCAGTGTCTACGGCGGCGGCTACACTAAAGAATACGCTGAACTTCTTGGCGCTGTGGGAGGAGAAGTGATGGTTCGGGGAAGTACCACACCTTCGCAACCTGGTGTGCTTACCAAGCGTATGAAAGCTTGAAACCACTGGTAGCGTTAGCAGAAGAAAAGAATTCTTTCCTGGCCATAGAAAACCACGGGAACCGACTGTTGCATTCCCTTGATTCACTGAAGGCGTTTGTTGATATAAAGTAAGCGGTGCAGAATCTGCCCCCTAGGATTGGTTTGACTTCTTCCATTGAGCGGGAGTCAGAACGGCCAGTTCTTCTTTCGAGAGGACTTTCGTGTCCTGGCTCAGGACACTTCGAAGATACCTTGCCGGATCGATTTCCAACCGAGTGCAGCTGATCAAAACCGAATAAATGATCGCAGCTCGCTTGCCCGCTTCGCGATGGCCTATGAAGAGCCAGTTCTTCTTCCCTATTGCCGTTGGGCGAATCGCGTTTTCCATCGCATTGCTATCGATGGCGACGCGGCCATGGCTGAGATAGGTCGAAAGATACTTCCAGATTCGAAGCGAATAGTCGCAGGCTTTCCCGAGGGGGCTCTTAGGCAAGCATCTTCGTCTTAAAATTCCCAATACGCGATAAATACGATTATGCGTGTTGGAAGATTTCCTCTGACGTAGTTCCAGAGCGTCTTCGGACGATAGGTTCTTTTCGCGGATTTCGGCCTCGACGGCATACAGCCTTCCCACGAGCGCGAGGTAGACGCCGCATTCTCTGGGGTGCAGGTCTTTGGCGTCGTAGAACTTGCGGCGGGCGTGAGCCCAGCAAGCGGCTAGCTCGACGGAGTCGTTTCCCTTCTCGAATGTGATGTAAGGCTGGTAGGCATCGCTTTGGAGCACGCCTTTGAAGTCCGCGAAGTGGGCGGTCGTCGGTTCATAGGAGCGCGACAGCCTCCATTTGTAGCAGACATTCTCATTGGGGCGCGAGTAGCCGCACAAGTACCCCTTGCGGCTTTTCTTCATCCCGTAGTCGGGATCGCAATACTGAATAGGCGTTTCGTCGACTTGAAGATAATCGCCTTCGACCAGCTCCATTTCCATGTAATTGTATATCGGCTCTGGTCGAGTTACCCAAACTGAGCCATTGCTTTCGTTAGTCTGGACGTATTGATGATGTGGTTAATATTGTATAGCTTGTCAATGTCGGGTCGCAAGGAGGCCGTAGGCCGACTGGAGGCC
>JABITN010000143.1 GCA_018700525.1 Opitutales bacterium | reverse complement strand
GAACGTGGTGGTGGCTTCAATCGACTGGCTCAGCGGATTGCTCGGTTCGACGAGGTCGAATCCTGCTATTTGATGTCGGGGGCTTATGATTTGCTGGTTGTGGTGAAGCAATCGTCGCTGCATAAAGTGGCGTCTTTCGTTTCGGAGCGCTTGTCTACCATCGAAGGTATCGTTTCCACCGCGACTCATTTCATGTTACGCGCATACAAGGAGCAGGGGTATTTGATCGAACAAGTTGAAGAGGAGAAGGACCGCCTCGACGTATCGCCGTAAAGCGCTTCGCGACTCCCCCTTTTTTTTCAGTGCTGGCCCGATTGAGGGCGTCCGTATTCTATTTCCTAATTCTTACTTTAGATTATCGTGCCAAAAGAAGATCCAAACCGTTTTATCGCTGATCATGTAATCGGACTCCCGCGTTCGGGAATTCGCGATTTCTTCGAACTCGTTGCGGCAATGAAAGACGTGATTTCGTTGGGGATCGGCGAGCCTGATTTTACGACGCCATGGCATATTCGCGAGGCGGCTATTTATTCTTTGGAAAAGGGGCGTACACATTACACGTCGAACCTCGGCACGATCGAGTTGCGGCGCGAGATTAGCCGATATGTCGAAAAGCATTTTGGCATTAAATACGATCCGAATAGCGAAGCGATCGTGACGGTTGGCGTTTCGGAGGCGATGGATATTGCTTTGCGGGCAATTATAAATCCGGGCGACAAAGTTTTGTATCAGGACCCTTGTTTCGTTTCCTACCACCCGACAGTGACCTTGGCTCACGGGATTGGAATAGCGGTAAAGACGGAAGCTGAGTCTGCATTCACGATAAAGGCCCAAGCGGTAAAGGATGCTTGGGAACCAGGCTGCAAGGCTTTGATTATCAATTTGCCCTGCAATCCAACCGGTGGAGTCGCCGAAAAAGAGGAGCTCGAAGAGATTGCTCGTTTCGCAATCGAGAAGGATTTGATCGTGATCAGCGATGAAATTTACGCGGAGCTGACTTACGAAGGCGAACATGTGAGCATCGCGAGCCTACCGGGAATGCGCGAACGGACGATCTTTCTACATGGTTGGTCGAAGGCTTGGGCGATGACTGGGTGGCGAATTGGATACGCTTGCGCTCCGGCAGAGTTGACGGAAGCAATGATGAAAGTGCATCAATATTCGATGATGTGCGCTTCGATCATTGCTCAGGATGCTGCGTTAGAGGCTTTGAAAAACGGCGATGACGGCGTACAAAAAATGAAAGTCCAATACAGGCGTCGTCGTGATTTGGTGATTCGTCGCTTCAATGAAATCGGACTGACTTGTCATAATCCGCAGGCGACGTTCTATGCCTTTCCGAATATTGAATCCACGGGACTTACTTCGACGGAATTCGCGAAACGATTATTGGAAGAAGAGAAGGTCGCCATGGTCCCTGGAACGGCTTTCGGCCAATATGGCGAGGGGTTCGTTCGTTGCAGTTTCGCTACGGGCTATGATGATCTCATCGAAGCCTGTAATCGGATAGAGCGATTCGTGAAATCACTCGATACGTCTGCTTTCAAATCTTCCGAGAGCACCGAAGTTTCGCGACTTCCAAATTAGTAATTATATCAGCGGACAACCGTCTTTATCAATTATGACACCACACTTTACAGTTGCGATCGTCGGTCGCCCTAATGTCGGGAAAAGCCGCTTGTTTAATCGTTTGATCGGTAAGCGTATATCCATCGTACATGACATGCCTGGCGTAACGCGCGATATTCTGACGCATGATATGGATGAAGGTTATACCTTGATGGATACGGGTGGAATGGGATTGGTTGCTGGAATGAGCGATACTCCCGAAAAGCTGGTCAGCGCGGTGGAGGGACAGATTGCGTTTTCGATCGATGCGGCTGATTACGTATTGCTGATAGTAGACGGCCGGGAAGGCTTGGTTCCTTTGGATATCGAGATGGCTCAGATTTTGCGTCGTAGTCGCAAGCCGGTTTGTTTGGTTGTGAATAAAGTGGATGCGGACGACACGCCTATAGATATCAATGAGTTTCCTAAGCTAGGTCTAGGAAACCCGGTATTGGTTTCCGCGGAGCACGGTCGCGGGATCTCGAGATTGACGAAAGAGATTATCGAGCAACGCGATGAGACTGTCGGTCCGCCTGAAGAAAAGGAGCCTGACGGAAAGAAGGAGATCAAAGTGTGTTTCATTGGTCGCCCCAATGTAGGGAAGTCGTCGCTGAGCAACTGTCTCGTGAAGTCGGATCGTTTTATCGTGAGCGATATTCCGGGTACGACGAGGGATTCGATCGCGACTCCTTTCACTTGGAAGTCGAAGCGTGGGGAGGATTGGCACTTCGTGTTGACCGATACTGCGGGGATTCGAAAGAAGACGAAGCTTAGCTCTTCGGTGGAATACTTTTCGCGTGTTCGGGCTTTGGATGCAATCCATGGCGTCGATGTCGTTTTTATGGTTTTGGATGCGAAGGAAGGCCCGACGCACCAAGACAAGGCAGTTGCCGGAGAAGCTGCAAAGCTGAACAAGCCGATTGTTATCGTCGTCAATAAATGGGACTTGGCTCTCGCTGCTTGGGAGAAAAGCGAGATCGATGGATTCGAGTCGGAATCCGAATTTCGAAAAGCCTTTGAGAAGGGTTTGCGTCGCGAGATCTTTTTTGCTCCTGGATCGCCGATACGTTTCGTCTCAGCATTGGAGAATATAGACATCGAAAAGATGCTCTACGATGCCCGCCAATTGGATAAGCGCCTCGAGAAAACGATATCGACAGGTCGGCTGAATAATTTGATCTACAAGGCTTCCGAACGTATGCCGGCTCCAAAATCGGATGGTCGCCGCTTTCGGGTATATTATGCGGTCCATACGGCCAAGCGTCCTTATCGGATAAAGCTGTTTTGCAACCAATCGAAAAAATTGAATGATTCCTACAAGCGTTATTTACAGGCCCGAGTTGTTGAGGCGTTCAAGCTGGAAGGCTGTCCCATTGTATTCGATTTGGTGAACAAGAAAAATCCTTACTTAAAGGACGATTAGATTTACAGAGTGAAACCGATTCTTGGGAAACGAGGTTTGAAACGATCATGAAGCAGCGGATGATTTTCATGGGTTCGGATCCGATTGCGCTGCCTTTATTGGAATCGATTCAGTTAGGGCTCTGCGGGGATGTTGAGATTACCGCCATTTATACCCAGCCGGATCGACCGAAAGGGCGTGGCAAGAAGGTCGTAGCCAGCGAGATTAAACGATGGGCGAAGGAACTGGGGATTCCTGTTTTTCAACCGGAACGCATACGTAAAGGTGATCGTTTGGAGATTGAAGATATGCGAGTCGATACCATTCTAGTGATGGCATTTGGGCATATGCTTTCGCAGGCTTTGATCGATTCTACCTCTGTTGGTATATGGAATTTACATACGTCAATATTGCCGAAATACCGTGGGGCATCGCCGATCCAATGCGCGGTTGCTTCGGGTGATTCGAAGACTGGCGTGACGCTCATGAAAGTGGTTCTCGAGATGGACGCAGGTCCGATACTCGATGTAGAGCTGGTCGATATTCTGCGATTGGATACGGCTTTGGATGTCGAAGCGAAATTGTCGCAGGCGTGCGTTCCATTGATTGAACGAAATTTGGGGCGGATCCTTGCGGGCGAAGCCGAGCCTATTGCTCAGGCTGTAGAAGCAGCGAGCTATGTCCGCAAGTTAGGTAAGGACGATAGCGATTTGGATTTCTCGGAAGCGGCGGAAGTTCTGGCTCATCGCATAAACGGCTTGTTCCCTTGGCCAGGGACGAGGGTATTCCATGGAGAGGTGGCGATTAAAATTGGCTCGGCTGATTTTACTTTGGAGTCTCGGAATGGTGTTGCTGGGCAAGTGATAGGAAACGAAGAAGAGGGTTTGGCAATCGTCTGCGGTTCAGGAGTATTGTTTTTGAAGCGACTTCAGCGGCCGGGTGGGAAAATGCTTGATGCGAAAGCATTCGTTCGAGGGTACGATTTGGCGGGGGGTACGGTGCTCGAGTCTCGGCCAATGTCGGCTTTGGTGAGCTAGAATTCGAATCTCCCTAGATGGGCATTGTGAATTTTCTTTCAAAAATTGTAACACGGTCGATCAAGGAATCTCCTTCGGGTTGAAGCTTGTTTTTCGCAACCAATTTTTCCACGATGCGAAGTATGGGCGGTTCAATGGCGATTTTAGGAAAAAAGGCGGTTTGGTTGGCGGCTCTTTGTCTGTTTATGGGGCAAGGGTTGGCGCAAGTGCAAACCAGCAACTTGGCGTATCAAGTAGCGAATATGGTTGAGGATATGCGAATTTTGGACGAGGCAATTCGATCGATGCGCGTGGAGTTGGAAAGTATGCGACGCGAGAATGGCCAATTGCGTGAGCAGGTGAGCGAATACCAGAATCGGATTGGCAGCAGTATGGATCAATTGGCGACAATTGGGCAGGTGAACTCAGCGGTTAGCAAAGCGGTTTCGGCTCTCGAATTGCGTGACGAGAAAATGAAAAACGAGATCATCCTGAAGGTGAATCAGGAGATTACGGATTTCGCCAATAGCGTGAAAAAGAGCATTGGTGGTATGCCGGCGGCATCTGCGAAGCCGGACCCTACATTACGAACGAGCTTTCCTCGAAACTTTCCTGAAACTGGTTCGCCTTATATTGTGCGTGGCGGCGATACGCTCTCTTCAATCGCGAAGAAATTCGGTTCAACTGTCGACTGGGTTCAGAACGCGAACGAAATCGCGAGTCCTCGGCACTTGCAAGCAGGGCGCAAACTTTTCATTCCTCATAATTAGGAACCACAATACAGATGGCGAATCCCAAATCTCGACTTGGTAAAGGCTTGGCAGGCCTAATTGCAGGAGGCTCAGGTAAACCGGCTTCGACGGCGAAAAAGAAGGTTGCCAAGAAGGTCTCGGTCAAGAAAACCGATTCGGTTTCCGATGCCCCGGCGAAGAAGACAGTCGCGAAGGACGGATTTCCAGTGGAGGAAAAAAAGCCCGACTTTCTGGAACTGCCGATAGGAAAGATCCAGCCGAATCCGTTTCAACCTCGTAAGGAGTTCGATAAGAGTCAGCTGAAGGATCTAGCGGATAGCATCCAGAGCGAGGGATTGATCCAGCCGATCGTGGTTCGCGAATCAAATGGATCGTATCAGTTGATCGCTGGCGAGCGTCGCTGGCGCGCGTTTCAGCATTTGAAGTTGAAGAAGATTCCGGCCAGGATAATCGAGGCGGGCGATTCGTCGGCAGCGTCGATGGCATTGATCGAGAATCTGCAACGCGAAAACCTCAATCCGATCGAAGAGTCAATGGGTTACGCGAGCTTGGTTCGCGATTTTGATCTGACCCAAGAGCAGGTTGCCGATCGGGTGGGAAAGGGTCGGGCGACGATCGCCAATTCGCTGCGATTATTAACGCTTCCCGAAGAGGTTCGTGGGTATCTTTCGACTCAAATGCTTTCTACGGGTCATGCGAAGGTTTTGCTCGGACTTGAAAGCAAGCAAGAGCAAGCGTTGATCGCTCGACGAATTATTGAAGAAGGAGTGAGCGTACGTGCTGCGGAGGATTTGATTCAGAAAGTTCGCAAATCGGGTAAGGCGAAATCGGGTTCAAGCCGGGAACCTCCAGCCGCAGAACAGGCGGCGATCGAAGATATCGAGACGCGTCTAATGTCCTATCTCAGTTCTAATGTGGCTTTGAAGCACACTCCGAAAAAGGGAAAAATCGTTATCGAGTACACGGGGAATGACGATTTACAGCGGATTTTGGAGAAAATTGGTTTAGAGGAATAGTACTTAGTTAGGGTATTATCTGTAATTGATAGGGCCTTTGATTGAGGGCATTTATACTCTTTTTTTAAAAAACTCATAGAGCGGCTAGGGAGTTCATTTTTGACAGAGTCGTGCCGTAGATTTAAAGTGTTGTTTATCAATTCAATGACCTCAAATCATTACGCCTTTAGGATTCTTCTCATGACCCTTGCATTTTGCCTAGGTTCGTCAGCCTTGGCATATCGTGCGGTTGTGAGTTTTTCTGTGACTGGATTTGATGAGGCTGTGCCGGAGGTTGCGATGGCAGGATCGATCGAGGTCGAATTGAATGATACGACCAAGGAGGTGGTTGCGGTCATTGCCATAACGCTCTCGATCAATGGTCACGCGTTCGAGATTTCTGAACTTGGGTTTAGCGAATATCGCAATTTCAACATTGTTGGAGCTCAGGGTGACGGAATGGGCAGTCCCACGGGAATCTCGCATAGTTCGCCATATGATTTTTGGATTTTGTGGAATAAGGATAGCGGCTTGCCGAAGGAGTTTGCCTTTACCGGGGCCTCGGAGAAAATCCATTCATCAAAGCAATTCGCTTTTTTCAGTATTGAGGCAGTAGAATAGGCATAACCTTTTTCGATAGATGGTCAGGCGTCCTCATGGTTTTGTGTAACCGATCTATGGTCATAGTGGATCAATTTCTAAAAGAGGCAGTTTCTTAAAGTTTTGGGAGAATGTAGAGGCATCTCTAATGCCAACCAAGGTAATTGGGTATTTGGCCTGTATTGCTTTTTTGCGATGGCTTCGAGCACGGTAGGGAAAAAGCGAAACGAGGGTGTTGGTTGATTCGTTTGCCGAAAAAAGCTATGTTAAGAAGGAAAACGCCGATGAGTCCGTTCGTCGTGAAACGTATCAAATGGTTGAGGGGCAATCGTATGGAGGGGTGATTCGAGATAGTTCGCTGTGCGAAGTGGCGTTCATTGAGGTAGCTGAAGGGTTGGCTAGGGAGTTGGAGACTCGTAATTACTATCCGGCTCAATCGAAGGAATCCGGCGATTTCCTTCTTATTGTCCATCGCGGGATTACGCGGATCGAAGCGGATTGGGATGAGCTGTTTCCTGTGGATGATTCGGAAGACGCTGCCTAAGAGGACTATGAAGAAGGCGAGGAAGAGCTAACGAATCCCGAAACGTATCTGCGCGAGGAAGGGTTTACGAATGCTGAGTAAGACAATGTGCAATTGATCGGTTTCGATCGTGCTTTAAAGAGGAGGGGATTGATGCTCCAGGATGAATTGGAACTGCAGAAGATGCTTCGTGCAGAGCGGTATTTTCTAATCTTGATGGCTTTCGATTGGCAAAAAATGCAAAAAACTGGAGAGAAGAAACTGGTTTGGTCGACTCGTTTTAGTATGGATGCAATCGGG
>JABITN010000208.1 GCA_018700525.1 Opitutales bacterium | reverse complement strand
TTTCGTTTTGTTAGCCGGCTTCTTTGTTGCGAGTTGTAGCCGCCAATCCGATACGATTCGCAATGGACAGGGAGAGAGAAAACCTAACGTTGTGTTTATCCTCGTTGATGATCTAGGGAAGGAATGGGTAAGCGCTTATGGAGCGGATAATGTTGTAACGCCTAATATCGATGCTCTCGCTGCTACGGGCATGAAATTCTCTAATGCATATGTCATGCCGCAGTGTACGCCGACGCGTTTGAGCTTCATGACGGGACAGTATCCGTATCGTCACGGATGGGTGAATCACTGGGACGTTCCGCGTTGGGGTGGCGGATGTAGCTATGACTGGAAACGTAATCCAAGCCTCGCTCGCGTTATGAAGGATGCCGGATACGCAACCGCCGTTGCGGGGAAGTGGCAAGTGAACGATTTTCGCGTTCAGCCCGAAGCGATGGTCGATATTGGTTTTGACGAATATTGCATGTGGACCGGAGGCGAGGGCAACAACCCTCCGAGTGACGAACGCTATTGGGATCCATATATTCATAACAAGCAAGGCAGTCGAACTTACGAAGGGGCTTATGGACCGGATGTTTTCACGGATTTTCTATTGGATTTCATCGAGGACAATAAGGACGGGCCGTTTTTCGCTTATTTCCCAATGGTGCTAACGCATGTCCCTTTGGTTACCACTCCGGACCAGCCAAACGCTTCGAGCGGTATGGATAAGCACCTGGCCATGGTCGACTACACGGATAAGATTCTGGGTCGATTCGTTGCCAAGCTCGATGAATTGGAAATTCGCGACAATACGATCATCGTTTGGGTAACTGATAACGGAACGGACAATACGATCACAGGGAGTTTGGATGGACGTGAAGTTGTTGGTCAAAAAGCCAGTACGGCAGAGCCAGGCTTATGCGTGCCATTCATTGTGAATTGTCCCGGTCTTGTTCCGCAGGGCGTAAAGACCGATGGACTCACAGATGTTACGGATCTTCTACCGACGTTCGCGGAGTTGGGAGGAGGGACGCTCCAGCAAGGTTACGTGTACGATGGCAAGTCGATCGCCAGTCATATTCTCGGAAAAAGCGACGATACGCAACGGTCGTGGATCCTTGGCATGGGCGGACAGAATAATGCTAAATTGACGGATGCCGGTGTCGAAAATCAATTCGTTTTCAGAGATCGGGTTTTGCGGGAAAAACGTTTCAAGCTATACGTTAACGCACAGCGGCAAGCAGAACGCTTGGTGGACGTATTGGCGGATCCTGAAGAGACGATGAATTTGATCAACAGCTCGGATCCGGAGGCTCGTGCGGCTTTGGCTCGTCTGAAACCGCTTATAGCGACATTTCCAGAGCACGACAACGACCCTATTTACACGCCGCTCCCTGAGCGGGCCTGGGATGTTCCAGTAACGGCCAAGAGCCAGGTATGGAAACGGTAGGGAACTAATAAGGTGTAAGGCTGAAGTTTTGGTTGCGGGCAGCATCTTAGATGCTGTTGAATATGCCGTGTATCCAAAGCAGGGGTGTTTGTGCGGTAATCACTGAAGTTGCTAAAGCCTAGCCTACGGGGACGCGACATTCCTACGTTGAAAACGTTTCTTCAAATAGACAGGGAAGATAGACGGGTGCGAAGTCGCTGATGTTGCAATAGACTGCAGTTCACTCGCTGCAGCGTGAGCCAAGCCCGGAGATTATGTTCAAACTGAAGCGTGCGAGCTGCCTATTAAAAAGCCTCTCAGGCAAATATTCTAGGATTAGGAAAATAGGACTGGGATGTGTTTGAGTCCGATTTTTTCTTTAATCCTTACGCCTTTAGCCTTTTTCCTTATGCTATCAGGGTGCGTAATTCTGCTAGATGCTTCGGGATGGCTTTGCGAGGATCTTCGGACCCTTCGTATTCAAGTGTTATATACCCGCTGTAACGCACTTTGCGTAGAATATTAATGATACGTTCAAGATCTGAGTGGACTTTTTTCCCGTTGACGGGAATCTCGACTTTGATCTGAGCGTTGACCGAGTAGGGAGCTATCCGGGCGAGTTCGCGATAAGGATCGGCGGTGGGTGCAATGTTACCCGAGTCGAAATTGACTCCGAACCAAGAAGAGTCCACTGCTTCGATGATTGGAAGCATTCGATCGATATCGGTAAGAAAATCGTGATTCTCAATTCCGAGAATTACACCTTTTTCACCTGCGTAATCGCAGGCGAGTCGCATGTTGGTGATGATATTCGAGACAGCGCGTTTCTCGCTGACTCCTTTGATGGGTTTTCCTCCAAATACGCGTATCACTGGGGCACCAAGGGCCGCGTAGTGGTTGATCCATGTTCGCGTATGTTGCATTTGGCGGCGTCCTTCGTCGCTGCCGGGATCGTGAGTGAAATTGTTTCCGATCGCCCCGCCACTGATGTCTAGACCGTTTATGTGAGCGTGAAGCTTCAGCTGGTTGATTGCGTCACTGTTTAATGGGTACGGCATGAAATAGCCGGTTAATTCGACGGCGTCTATGCCAAGCGTCGCTGCGTAGTCTATAAATCCAAGCATATCTAGCTCGGCGACGGCTTTAGGATTCTTGCGCGTGTCAGGAAGGTAGTTACGCATGGAGTAAGCCGCAAGGCTGAGCTTAAAGGGCGATTTACTCGTTCGCTCAAATGGTTTTATTGCCTGGACGAAGGGAGCGGCGCAAAGGCCGGTCAAGAGAGCGCCGGTAGTGGCGATAGCCTTGCGGCGTGTTATTGATGTAGGTTGAGTGGGACGGAGGTTCATAATGGATGGGTTAGGCTACATGGTAAACAGAGTTAATTATTGGTTCAGATCATAGGTATCGCGTTGGCTTAAGAAAGACCAAAATTCGCGAGCTAGGGAATATGGGTGCGTCCTTGAGTAAAAGGTTGGCATTGAAAGGACTCCGTTTTCGGAGCAGAAAGATTCATCGCTTTGCATTATGTGTTCACCTTCAACTTTCTATGTCCCTATGAGATTGTGTCGTGTTTATTTTCGTTCGGTTTTGATGTAGCCGATGATTTTAGTATCCGGGAGTCCGATTGCTCACGGGCAACAGGGAAACTAACTGCTTAGTGCTGAGAAGGATCCGCCTGTTGTGGATTCTGTTGTAAATCCAAGCGTGCCTTAAAAACCGAACGATACGGTGTTCGTACCCTCAGCAGTTCCAAGTGTTGAATGGACGCTTCGCAAAACCGCTTGATGGTGCACGAAAAGACGGGAACGAGCAATCAAAAGGGGTGGAATGACTTCGGTGTTAATGCCTGCTTTATTAGTCGAAAATCAACCTGTCTGTAAGCTGTAGGATCGGGTTTACCCCGAGGTTCTTCATTGCCATTTCGTGTGAATCGACACAATCGCGGGGTGGACCCGTGCCTACACTCGCATATTAGAGTGTCCCTTATGGACCTTCGGAATTGTTCATCTTTTTAGGGGCATGAGAAATTGAGCATAGTTATCATATCGCTTTGTTTGTTATCCGAACTAATTTCGTTGAGATTCTGCTTCGTCTAGTCCTTTCTGTTTCTTGAGAAGTGTCTCATATTCAATTCCGCGGACAAGGTGCTTCCGCTGTAATCTAATAATAGACGATTTATGAAAGAACTTATTGGAACTCAGATGTATCCATGGCTTCAGTACTACAAGGCCGAGGGCAAGGACTGGAAAAATCACTTGCCAGAAATATTGGATCAGGTGAAGGAAGCGGGGTTGGACGCGTGGGAGCAATCAATTGATTCGGAATCGGAGGCAGATCGACTTTCCGTATTGCTGGAGTACAGGGACTTGGAAATGGTGTCGATCTATGCGGGCAATGAACTGCATGGAGACGATTTCGAAGAAGAGGTGCAGTCTATTCTGGCTCAAGCTCGATTGGCGAAACCGCTAGGGGTGCGTTATGTCGTATGCAATCCGAAGCCGATTTCCTGGACCGAACCGAAAGGGAAAAACGATGAACAATTGAGCCGGCAGGTGAAAGCGCTCGAGCTTTTAGGCGAAGGGCTGATAGAGCAGGGAATGCAGCTTTCGTATCACGTCCACACACCGGAGCTAAGCAATGGTGCTCGGGAGTTTCATCACATGATGTTAAATGTTAGCCCTAAAGCGATGGGACTGTGTTTGGAGACGCATTGGATTTATCGAGGTTGCGGCGGTAGCAATCACGCCGTGCTCGATGTGATGAAGCTCTACGGAGAGCGGATCAATACGACTCATCTGCGCCAATCGCAAAACAGAATTTGGGATGAGACTTTCCGAGATGGCGATGTGGATCATCGCGAAATATTCAGGAGACTGCGGAAGCTCGATTACTCGGGTCCATTAACGCTTGAAATGGCGATCGAAGAAGGAACGCCGAATACGATGAGCCATTCCGAAGCGCATCGGCGGGCTAAGAAGTACTTGACGGAAATTCTATAGTGCTGGGAATTCCTGAACCGAGAAGTAAATACAGGAACTGATTTTAAACAATAGAACGAATGAAGAAAGAAAATATAAATCGTAGGCAGTTTGTGGGAGGCTTGGCCGCCACATTACCTTTGATGACTACATTCCCTCAGGTCGTTGCGGCTAAGACTTTAGGCCTAGGTGGAGCCGTTGCTCCGTCGAATCGCATCAATCTTGGTTTTGTCGGGTTGGGAAGGCATGGCCGTGGCGTTAACCTCTGGAACTTGGCAGGGTTTAGCGACTGTTATACTAGAGTGCTTTGCGACGTCGATCGTGGGCAGATACCCCTTGCATTGGAGACGATGAAGGAAGTTGGAGCAGAGGCGGTTTCCAAAAAAAATATTACTCAAGATTGGCGAGAGGTGTGCAGCCGGTCGGATATCGACGCGGTGGTGGTGTCGACTCCAGATCACTGGCACCTTCCCATCTCTATGGCTGCGATACGGTCAGGAAAAGATGTGATTTGCGAGAAAACGAGTCATACGATTGCAGAAGGTCGTGATTTGGTGAATACGGTGGACCGATACGGAGCCGTTTTTCAAATGGCTATGGAAGATAGAGCTTTGCCGGAATATCGCCGAATGGCAGAAGTCGTTCGTAATGGGGATATCGGAAAACTCCAGCGTATCGAGATTACGATTCCCACTGGTACGACCAACCAGATAGCGTTGAGAGAAGATCCGGTTCCCGATGAAGTTGATTGGCAAATGTGGCTCGGTCCTGCACCTGAGGTTCCGTTTCAGAAAGAACGCATAATGGCGGACTATAAGGATTATATAGGTTGGCGTACGATACGGGATTACGGTGGAGGGCTGTTAACCGATTGGGGAGTGCATTTAGGCGACACCGCATTGTGGGCAATGGACGATTGGGTGAATCAATCCTATTCGATCGTCACGAACAATGAATATTTAGGCGAGGGGCTATTCGATCATGCGAAAGTCAACGATGTGCTCTATCGCTTCGAATCGGGTATTGAGATTTCAATCAAGAGTGGCGGCCCGAGTCTTAAGTTTATCGGCTCGAAAGCATGGGTCGGAAATAGCGGTTGGAGAAAACCGGTAGAGAGCGATAGTCAGAAAGTCATGAATCGAGTCTACGGGGCTAACGATTTGCGCTTGAAGGTGTATGTTGGAGAGCACCGCAATTTCGTGAATGCGATTCGAAGCCGAGGAGAGACCATGTACTCGGCGGAATATTATCATCGGATTTCTACGTGGTTGATTTGCGGAAACCTGGCGGGAGAACTCGATCGAAAACTGTACTGGAATCCTCGTCTCGAAGCCTTTGAAAATGATGCTGAAGCCAATTCGCTTCGCTCGAAACCTGCCCGTGGCAAATGGGCAATTTAATTCGAATATCTGTTTTTTTGTAATATGAGTATTGTGAATACACTGAGTAAGCTCCTTGGGGCGATTGGATTGTTGGCTAGTATGCCAGTTATAGCTTGGGCGGCGAATTCGGGTGATGCGAAGTTGGAAAAGTTGTTGTCTGCAGAAGCGAACCTTAAAGAGGGGAGAAGCGTCGCTGCGTACAGAGCCTACGTTGAGCTGGCTGATGCGGTTCCAAAAGATTCCCCGATGAAGGTCGTTGCCTGGCGTGGAGTATTTTTTAGTAGTCCCAATGGAGATGAATTAGAGAGACTGCTGAGGCGATTCCTGAAAAACGAATCGGTAGACGTTAAGCGAAAAACGTTATCGGTTTTCAGGGGGTTGCGTCGGACGGACGATCGCCTGGATGATTTGCTGCTCGAGAGCATTGGGGGAAGCGATACTTCTGTAGGCGTAATGCTAGTCGAACTACTGAGCGCTCGAGGGGCTGTTGATATCCTTCCTCGTCTGGCTGAGCGATTCTATGATTATGACGATCAGGTCAAAGGAGCGATAATCGAAGTATTCTCAACCGGTTCGGGCAGTCATGATTCAGGGTTCTTGGAGAAGCTGGTGTTTGAGTCTGAAAAATGGAGCGAACTTGCAAGCGAAAGCTGGGTTGCTATGAACGATCCGTCGGTGGACGACTACCTTTTACAGTTTTGTCTTAAGAATCATAATGTCTCGCCTGATAATCAGACTTTGGCTATCGAGCTTTTAAGGAAGCGGGGCGCCGTTGCTTTCAAAGACGATTTCTATCGAATGATCGTCGGAAGCGAAGCCTCGGTGCGGTCAGCTATCACGCACGCTTTGCGTGATTGGGGAGAAGCGAGTGATTTGGAAACGATTTTGAAAGTAATGATGCAGTCTGATGAAAGAGCGTTGCGAAACGCTCTATCTCGATTGTTTGTATCGCTAGCTCAGACTGAAGTGAAAGACGATTCATTTGCATTAGCTGCGTTGAATGAAGCTCTTTTGACTGCGGATGCTTCATTGAAGACGATGTTGCTAAAAATGAAGGAAGCGATTGGCCGCGAGTCGAAGTAGGGCTGTCGCTTCCGATTGAGCAATTTGAATGTTTTGTTGAACAATGCCCTTGGAGCAGATCTCGCAAGCGGGACGAGAATATTCCTTCAGAATACAAGGATATAGAGGAGGATAGATTCTTAAGGGGTAGGGCGGCACACGCCGAGATCGATGTGGAGCCCAAGGAAACCCTGGATTCTTCTGTGGCCTCAGTGTTTGGTCCATTCAATGGGCATATCGGATCGATCATGCAGCGCGATCAAATTACTGAAGCGATTCTTCGTCCGAATGCGACGATCTCTCAGGGCTTTCAAACGGCTTTGGTCACGACGAAGGTTGGTGGGACTCACGTTGGCTTTGTGACCAGTCGGAATTCCGATGAAATTACTATGCACGACATGACCGGTAAAATCTCGAAGGTCGCGGTTTCCAATGTAAAGAGCGAAGATCACCTGCCGACATCGATGATGCCGCCAGGATTGGCTAACTCATTGTCGCTCTAAGAATTCGCTTCTTTGGTCGCTTTCTTGTCAGCCCAAAAGTAGATCCCACACACGTAAGTCGTACACGGAAATCAATCAATGAGGGTGATTGAGGTAGTGGTCCTTCAGCAGATCTCTGCCGAAGTCGCCGTCGAAGTCGCGCCAAATGGTGTGGACGTGGTTGGCGCTGTTTTGAACGTTGTCGTATTCGATTAGAAAAGTGGGGCCTTGGATACGGTAGTAATGGGGCTCTCCGACTTCGGTTCCTCCCGCCCAGCCAAAGCGGATTTTGTGCATACCCGCTTCGTGTAACTGATTCATGCGTTCGTTGGCCAGTTCTTTGGGCATCGATGAGGCGTAAGTTTCAATGAGCGTTTCGAGTTGCTTTTGTTGATCCGAGCTCAGGCGACTGGCTCGAATCCCTACGGGACTAAGGGGACCGACTTCGGTGGCTCGGTTTGTGACAATTTCTCCGTAGGCTATGGATTGGAAATGGGCTGTCTTTTGCTGCTTCGTATCAAGCGATTTGAAAAGCTCGCGAGCTAGGTCTTCTTCTTCACCTAAAGCTCGTAGTCCTTTTCGGTCGCCCTCTGGAACTTTGGCTGGATTGGAGCCGAGGAAACGAGGCGCTGTAGCGGTCATCGTGCCATCCACTATCGTGAAGTTGAGGGAAACGTGATGCCCTTCGAAGCGCCAGGCCCAGTTCGACTCGATCGACGGTTCGCCGAAGATCATGATGGAGTAGAGTTCGGGAACTCGAATGTCCGATCCGGTGAGTTCGAGCAAGACGCGTTCGAGGTCTACAATGTTGCGGATCTTTTCGTTGCCTGCTTTGCTGAGACCGGATTCAAGCAAGTCGTAGGCGAACATTTTTTGCTTTTTGTCGAGTTCTGTGAGGGCAATGCCTTTGCGTTTGATCATCGCGGCGGGTAGGAACTCCCAGCTGACGCGATGCGGGTGATCGAAGTCGAAAGTCGTTTTGTTTCGCTGTTTTTCGTTTAAGGAATGAAGGAAAGACGCCGCGGCATTGGACATAGCCATATTCGCGAGATGTTCTCCGGAGTGGGCGGAAAGTTTTTGAGGAGCGATCGCTAGCGATCCGACTATTGCCAGGTAGCTAAGGGTTGAATAGAATCGGTTGGAAAACATAGTCGGTTTGGATTGATGGGGAATGTGCGAGGAGTATTGGGCAGACGGTTTGGATTTCAATTCAATCTATTGATTTATCCGGTTTCCGGCATGAAGGTCGGAAAAACGATCCCTTTAATCTCAGGGGGCGGGCCTAGGCTTTGGGCGACGTGCAGTTCGCAATTGCGGGCGCCGAGCTGATACATGGCTTTTACGAGCTCTGGTTGGTTCGAAGGGATGAGCAAAACTGGACTGCGGCCGCGATGTTGGTTGAGCTGGGCTTGTATCAGGTGCTTTGCGACGCTTGAGTCAGTCGCGATTCCGGGGCCAAGCAGATTGCTGCCAGGATGGTTTACCGATGCGAGCGCTCCTAAGATTTCGCCATTAGGATTTTCGGCCACGGTTACGCTCCATATGCGGCGTTGGTTTTCGATAAAGTAAGCCCAGTCCTTTTTGCGAGACGTACTCCAAATGGCCCGTTCCTGTCGATCGATTGCATCGACATCGTCACAGGTAGCGGGACGCGTTGAGATTCCGAAAATGGGTTCGATTGGAATTCCTGTTTCGGGTACATCGAGGAACATGTCCTGATAAAATGAGTACGGAGCGAATCCTTGTTTGGTGTAGAGGGAAAATGAATCCAAATTGAAAGCGCTGGAAACGAGTCGTAAGGTCATTTGCTGGCGTTTCGCGACTTCGATGATCTCTGTTAGCATCGCTTTGGCCACTCCCTTGCGATTGCTACCCGGATCGGCATTCATAATGCCAAGAGACATGTGGGTTGAGCGCGGGTGATAGAAACAGGAACCGATTATTGCGTTGGTCTCGTCGTCTATGGCGACCAGACAGCAACCGGGATCGAGGTCTTCGTAGACGTCGCAGAATAGGAGACAATCGTCAGGCTGGCCGGAGAAAATGGCTCCAAAGCCTTTCGATTCGTACCAGTGATTCGTCGATTCGAAAATAAGCTGAGCGACCTGCGGCGCTTCGGAGGGGAGCATCGGACGGATGGAGAATTGTTGGGGCGATGGCATGTTTTTTGGGAGGCTATTTCAGTCGGGTGTTTTGGCTACGCTGCGTGGTCGACGCTGCTTGGGACCAGCCCTACTGTGAGGATGCGACACTAGCAGTTTATTAGAGAGACTCTTGGAGTTCTGGGCTACCTTATTTTGATTGGATTGTTTAATTTGGCGCTTTTTGCTAGATTGACCTCGTGGGAAATTTTCGATTTAGGAATAGTCATGAAATTGGTATTCGTTTTTGCCGCTCTATGTTCGATGCTTGCTAGCCATTCGGTGTTTTCGAATGACGCAGAAGAAGCTTGGTACAGTATTTCTTCGAGTAAGGGCGAGGCATTTCGCTATGTCGAAAATCAACCGGGTTTGCCAAATGTATTGATTTACGGAGATTCTATTTCGATCGCTTATACTCCGACTGTTCGGGCGGAACTTATGGGTAAGGCTAATGTGTACCGGATTCAAGTGAACGGGGGCGACTCATCTTCGTTCGTTTCGAAAATGGATACCATGCATGAAACGATGAAAGCTTATTGGACGCATGATTGGGATGTCGTTCATTTTAATGTGGGGCTGCATGATTTGAAATATGTGGTGAATGGGAAACTCGATCGCGTGAACGGAAAGCAAGTGTCATCGCTCGCCGAATACGAAGCGAACTTAAGGAGTGTCGTAGCGTATCTCAAGAAACGCGCTCCGAAAGCTCGGCTGATATTCGTAACGACGACCCCAGTACCGCAAGGGGAGGCCGGTCGTATTGCCGGCGATGCTGCTAAGTACAATAGAGTGGCTTTGAAAGTGATGAATAACTTTCCCGAAATCGAGATCAACGATCTCTACGGTTTTACAAAACCTCATCATTCCAAGTGGTGGTCGAAGCCTGGGAATGTTCATTACAATACTGAGGGTAAAACAGCCCAAGGAAAAGAAGTAGCGAGGGTTCTAACGAAGCTGATTCCGTAAGAGAGCGTCCCTTAGATGAAATTTTCGTGTTAATCGAGCTATAGGGCGAAGGCGATGAAACGCCGATGATGAGAAAGTAACCTCGGCGAGACGACCTATAATAGAAAATTCCAATGAAAGATGGGCGTATAGTTGGTTGAATACGAATAATTAGACACTTTCTAAGAAAGCCTCCAAAATGGGGCTGAAATTTTAAAATCATTGTCCTGAGGCGAGAGAATGTCTGGAATTCAGATTATGAGCCTTTCTCGATTTGTTCTCACCCTAATCGCCAGTTTTATTCTCTCCGCTCTGGTTCGGGCGGAAGATAAGCCAAATATTCTTTGGATTTTCGCAGAGGATACTTCTCCGTGGATGGGCTGCTATGGCGACCCTGTGAATGCTGGGCACACGCCGCATATTGATTCGCTGGCGGACCAAGGAACCTTGTTTTCTCGGGCCTACGTGCCGGCGCCGGTTTGCTCGGCTTGTCGGTCGTCTTTGATGGGTGGGCAAAACCAAATTCGATTTGGGGCTCATGAGCATCGGTCTTCTCGCGGACCGAGCAAAAACACTTTGCCGAAAGGGATGAAGCTGCTTCCTCAGATAATGAAAGAAGGCGGCTATTACACCTTTAACTTGGGCAAGGATGACTATAATTTCGTTTGGGACCAGAAGGCTACGTATTCGCTCCAGCAAAAAGCTCGAAGCCCGTTGCCTTGGGATTTGATCAAAAAAAATCAACCCTTCTACGGACAGATCCAAACAGCTGGAGGAAAACAAAATGTGAAGAATTTTCCATCGGAGCGCAAGACCGATCCGGCATCGGTGACCGTTCCGCCGGACTACCCGCAGAATCAGCTTTACCGTGAGGTCGTGGCGGAGCACTACGATTCGATTCGC
The DNA here is from genome assembly GCA_018700525.1 of Opitutales bacterium. GTDB lineage: Bacteria > Verrucomicrobiota > Verrucomicrobiia > Opitutales > Opitutaceae > Pelagisphaera. Next base: position 13,374 of record JABITN010000208.1, on the reverse strand, counting down.
AAGGACGATGATTTCATCGGGGAAATCCTGGCAGGGCTAAAGGAATCTGGCCTTTGGGAGAATACGATTGTGGTTTACGTTTCCGATCATGGGGCGAACAATTTGGTTCGCCACAAGCAAATGCCGACTGAAGGCGGACTGCACGTGCCATTCATTGTGCGAGCGCCAAAAGGGATAGTGGCGAAGTCGCAAATCCGCGATGATTTGGTTAATATTCTTGATTTGTCGGCTACGACTTTGGCTTGGGCTGGGCTGAAGCAGCCGGATTGGTATGAAGGACAGGATTTGTTTGGGGCCGGATTCTCGCCGCGCGATTTCGTGGCGAGTGCTAAGGATCGTTTGGATTTTACTATCGATCGCGTGAGGACGCTTCGAACAGAGCGGTTTCGCTATACCCGCAACTACAAGCTCGATCGGGTTTTCTTGCAGCCACAGTATCGCGATAATCAGGAATATACGAAGAATCTAAGAGAACTTTACGCACAGGGCGAGTTGTCGCCGACGCTTACGGATATCTATTTTGGAGAACGGGGAAGGGAAGAATTGTACGACTTGGAGCGCGATCCTCATCAATTGAAAAACCTCGCGGGGAATCCGAATTTCTCTGGAGTGCTCGAAGAACATCGAGATTTGCTGGAAGACTGGGTTTCGAAAGGCGATATGGGCGAAGGTGAGGAGTCGGATGCTGAAATGGACTTTCAGACTAAGGGACCGGCTAAATGGCGAGTCGTGAATCCTGAATACGAAGTCGTTCGTGAGGATAGCGATGGAGATGGCTTATCCGATGGCTGGGAATCGTTCAACGATCGTGATCCGAATGATGGGAAATTGCTTTTTACTTTCGACTGCGGCGGTTGGCAAACCGAAGGCTGGGAAGGGAATCCTGGACTTCCGAATATCGCGGGCTACCAAGGGTTCCTCGATTTTGATCTTCCGGATGGGGCTGGATCGATCGTCAAGAGTGGGCTCGACGCTGATCTCGCCAAACAAGGCGATGTCTATTCGATCGACCTGCGCGTTTCGGAGCCGACTTTGGTTTGGTTGTCGTTGAACCATGGCGACGGTGTGACTCGTAAGTTGGCTGGTCCTGTAACCGTGATTCCGGATCGTGATTTTGTAACTGCGTCGTTCCGGCTTCCGGAATCAGGCTCGATTAAAGCATTGAGGGTTGATTTTCGAAGCGCGCCTGGAGCGTTCATCGAAATCGATTCGATGAAGACGCAATAGAATTGCGGAAGTAGGCTTGCTTAGGGAGGCGTTCTTAGACTGTATTGAAAAGTGAGGTCAGGCTATTCGATTTCGCCTTTTTCAATCTCTAACCCATCGACCTGATTAAGCTATTATGAGCGACGTGAAACGAGCCGGAGACGGTCCTATTAAAGTAGATTTGGAAGCGGACGAGACCTACGCCTATTGCACTTGCGGTCAATCGGCAAACCAACCGTTTTGCGATGGAGCTCATCGAGGTAGCGATTTTCGCTCTCATATTTTCAAAGCAGAGGAGGATGGGGTTCATTTTCTTTGTGCATGCAAAAGCACGGGCAATGCTCCCTTTTGTGATGGAAGCCATAGCCGTTAACGGTAGGACCGCGGCCGTTTGGCGTGTTTGCGATTGCTGCGGCAATTCACCGGGTTTTGAGTTGCGATTGTAAAGTGGGTGCCTATGGCTACGGGCCGCATTATTTCTCATGAAGTCATTCTACATTACAACCGCCATTGATTACGCTAATGGAAAGCCTCATCTCGGCCATGCTTACGAGAAGGTTTTGACCGATGTCGTCGCCCGTTTTCGTCGTTTGAGCGGAGATGACGTCTATTTCGTCACGGGCTTGGACGAGCATGGGCAGAAGGTTCAGCAATCCGCTAAAGCTCGGGGCATCCGACCGATTGAATTGTGTAACGAGGCAGCGGAGTCGTTTCAAGGGCTTTGCAAAGGTCTCAACATCACTAATGATGATTTCATTCGTACGACTGAAGATCGGCATAAGTCGGTGGTTTCTACGATTCTACAAAAGCTTTTCGATCAGGGTGACATCTACAAGGCGGAATATGCGGGTTACTACAGCCGCCGTGCGGAGCAGTTTCTCCAGGAGAAAGATAAGAATGAAGATGGGGAATGGCCGGAGATTTTCGGTGATGTCGAGGAAATCGCCGAGAGTAACTATTTCTTCAAGCTAAGCCGTCACCAAGACTGGCTGATCGATCATATCAAAACGAACGAGTCGTTCATCTTTCCGCGTTTTCGGGCTAAGCAAGTCCTCGAGTTCCTGAAGGAGCCGATCAACGATTTGTGTATTTCTCGTCCTAAGGAACGATTGGAATGGGGAATTCCACTTCCGTTTGATGCGGATTATGTGACCTATGTCTGGTTTGATGCATTGGTCAATTACGTGACTGCGGCTGGATATGGGACGGATGAATTCGAAAAACGCTGGCCAGCGGACTTTCATGTTATCGGTAAGGATATTTTGGTGCCACCGCATGCGGTGTATTGGCCGATTATGCTAAAGGCCGCGGGAATCGAGTTGCCTAAGAGTTTATTGGTCCATGGGTGGTGGCTGAAATCAGGCGAAAAAATGTCGAAAAGTACCGGTACGGTTGTCGATCCGCTCGATTTGATTGAGCAGTTCGGCTCGGACGCGTTTCGGTATTTCGTAACCCGCGAAATGAACGTGGGTCAGGATAGCGAGTTTTCTTTGGAACGTTATATGGCGCGTTACAATTCGGATTTGGCGAATGACTTGGGCAATCTTCTCAGTCGTGTTTTGACGATGCTGGGACGTGGGTTCGACGGAATCATTCCCGCTACGCAGTTGGAAGAAACGCTTGAGCAAGAGTTGTGGAAGGGCTGGGACGAGACTCAGGCTAAAGTATTGGAGCTTTTCGAGGAATTCCAGTTTCACACCGGGTTGGAGCGAATATTCGCTTTTGTGAGCTCGATCAATCGTTACGCTGAGCAGCGTGCTCCTTGGAAACTAGCGAAGTCCGAAGACCCGATTGATAAACAACGATTGGATACGGCATTGTTTGCTATGTCTGAGGCAGTACGACTTGCCGTAGGTTTACTAGAACCGGTGATGCCGGAAACTACGGAAAAGGTGTATTCGCTTCTTGGGCATGAACCGGATTCCGATTGGAGAAAACGGTTGATTCGAAACGAAGATTTGGCAGGTTCCACGGTTGGCCCGAAAACGATTCTATTTCCGAAACCGCCGGTCGAAGCTTAAGCGAACTGGATTTGGATACGCTACCTTTAGACCTGTCGCAATCGCCGAATCGAGAAGCCCTGGAGGGATTTCTCGAGGGGTGTAAATTGCGAGCGATTGAAAAGGAGCATGCCCAGTTGATCAGTATTTCGGTAGAGTCGGATTTGCTTGATCCCCTGGCGGTACTTGAATCGATCTACGAGCCAACGCAGCCGCATTTTTATGTAGAGCGTCCCTTGGAGGGCGTCGCGTTGGCAGGGGCAGAAGTGGCCGTGCGCTATACGCCAGGTGGTACAGCACGTTTTAAGGGAGCGAACGATTTTATTGAAGGGACGCTTGAGAATGCGATTGCGATCGGCGATGTGGATTTGCCGTTTTTCGGACCTCACTTTTTCTGTGGGTTTACGTTCTTCCATGAAGTCGCTCCTGCTGAACCGTTTCCTGCTGCATCGGTTTTCGTACCGAGTTGGCAAGTCAGTGTGAAGGATAGTCGTTGCGTAGCGACGGCTAATGCTTTGGTGGGAGTAGATAGCGATACTAAGTTGATCGCAGCCCGTATATGGAATGCCAATACGAAATTCAAGTCTTTCGATTATCATGCGGGCGAGTCGAAGCCCGACGAGCGCGATCGGTCAAATTGGCGCGTCGAGACGACTGACGAAGAAGGTGGAACTGAAGGATTTGGTCAGGCTGTTGCGGCGGCTCTTGAGGAAATCGAGGACGGCACTTTCGATAAGATCGTTTTAGCGAGAGCTCAGGATTTGCGGGCGAACCAGTCGTTTCACCCCCTTGAAATTCTCAATGCGCTGCGCGATCGTTTTTCGGATTGCTATTCTTTTTCATTCGCCAATGGAAAGGGACAGAGTTTTATCGGAGCGAGCCCTGAGCGATTGGTTCAACTGGAAGGCGGGACGATCGCTACGGATGCTTTAGCGGGATCAGCTCCACGGGGAGCGTCTGCCGCTGAAGATGCTCGGTTCGGGACTGCGCTGCTTCGCAGCGAGAAAGACCGGCGTGAGCAGAAAGTTGTCCTGGATTCCATGATACGCCGTCTGGCGAATCTTGGAGTTGAGGCGAGCACAAGCGATTATCCAAAATTAAAGCGTCTGAGTAATGTTCAGCATTTGTATAACGAAATAATGGGAAGTATTCCGGATGGGATTGGTTTGTTGGATTTCGTGGAAAACTTGCATCCTTCACCGGCCGTTGGTGGTTCGCCTAGAGAAGCTGCATGTAAGCGGATTCCCGACTTGGAGCGTTTCGATCGTGGATTATATGCGGGACCTATTGGCTGGGTGAATAGTCGAGGGGAAGGCGAGTTTTTCGTGTCGATTCGATCGGCTTTGGTTGATGGGGACTCGGCTCGCTTGTACGCCGGCGTAGGAATCGTGGAAGGTTCTGTTCCGGAAAAAGAGATTCAGGAAACGGACTTGAAGTTCAAGGCATTGCTGGAGAATCTCCTATAGATGCCCTGCCAATTCGCAAATTTGAATGAACTCTGGTCGAGGACGATCGTGGAGACGTTGCGAGCGAAGGGAGTGAAATATGCGGTCGTCTGTCCAGGGTCCCGTAGTTCGCCGCTGGCATTCGCTTTTGCTCGAACGGAAGGAATCGAACCTATCTCTATTCTGGATGAGCGGTCTGCGGGTTTTTTTGCTCTAGGACTAGCGAAACGCGAAGGAGCGGCCGCTGCACTCGTTTGTACTTCAGGTACAGCTGCAGCGAATTTCTTTCCAGCTATCGTCGAGGCATCGGAGAGCGGCGTTCCGTTGATTGCGTTGACTGCGGATCGTCCGCCAGAATTACGGAATTGCCGTGCGGGTCAAACCATTGATCAAGTGGGGCTTTACGGTTCGTACCCTGTTGATCAGGCTGAGCTTGCATTGCCGGAATCCAGTTTGGATCGGCTACGCGAATTGCGTAAGACCGTTGGTTCGTTTTGCGATCGTTCAATTTCTCCGCGAAGTGGTCCGATTCATTTGAATGTCCCTTTTCGCGATCCGTTGTCTCCGTTGCCTGACGAATTTTTTGAGAATCCGATTTCAGACGAAGAGTGGCGGTTCTTTTTCGATGGATTAGATTCAGCTGGGAAAAGTCGTTTGGTGGTCGATTTGGATTTGAGCATATACACGGATACGGATCGTGGAGCGATTATTATTGGCGCGACGCTGGCTCCTTACGGAAGAAATTGGGTTGATAACGTCGCAAGACTATGTGCAGCGCTGAAATGGCCAGTTTTGGCTGATGCCCTGAATCCGGTTCGGAACCACTTAGATCGTTTTCCGTATTGTGTTTCCGGATATGATACGATTTGCCGTTCTCCGATTGCCAATGGCGAATTGGTTCCGGAGAAGGTTGTCGTTGTTGGTGATTTGCCGATCAGTAAAACACTTCGCTCCTGGTTGAAGCGGAATGATGTCGAGATGGTCTTTCTAAACGCTTTAGGCGGAAATTTCGATTCTACGCACGGTCGTAGTGGGAATCTGAATTTTAATTTTAATTTCAAATCTCCGAAAGTTGTTGAGCGGACAAGTTCAGCGTTTGCCGAGAAATGGTTGGAGCGCGATCGTCGTGTTCAAGAGAATGTGGAATTTCGTTTGGAAAAATCAGAAGAGCTTTTCGAAGGAAAAGTAGCCTCGACGCTTTCTCGGTATTTGCCATCTCAAAGTTCGCTATTCGTTTCAAATAGCATGCCTCCACGAGATATGGAGACTTTTTGGATTCCGAATAATCGAGGAATTGAGGTTTACAGTTCGCGAGGAGCTAATGGGATTGATGGAATTCTTTCGACTGCAATGGGCACTGCCTATGGCGGGAAGCCGAGCTTTTTACTAACGGGAGATTTGGCGCTATTACATGACTCTAATGGAGGATTGTTAACGCGAGTTCTCGAAGGTTCGCTAACGATTGTTTTGATCAACAATAGTGGTGGCGGTATATTCGAGATGCTACCCGTGTCGGCGCTAGGGCAGGAGTTTGAGCAGTTTTTCGTAACCGATCAGCAAATCGATTTCTCGAATTGGGCGAAGATTTATGGAATCGATTACGTTCGCCCTGAAAATTGGGATGAACTGGTTGCTTTGATCGAACGAGCTCCTCGGAAAGGCGTGAGGTTGATTGAAATCATTACCGATCGCAAAGCCGATTCGAAGACACGCAAGCAGTGGTTCGCGGAGATTGCGGAGACGTTGGCTTAGCGGTTGGAGAGCAGCGAGAAGGTGCTTGAGGTTGGTGGTTGATGTTCGATGCTGTGGGTTGATTGAAGCTTATACCGACTCGAGATAAAAAACTTTTACCTGTTAATGCTGAGTGAAAACGGCTGGATGAGTCGGCTTTTCGAACGGCCAATTGGAAGCGTTGGGGGCCTTATTTGTCGGAACGGCAGTGGGGGGCGGTGCGAGAAAATTATTTGACAGATGGAGAAGCCTAGGATCACTTTACATTCGAGGAATCGGGACTTCGGGCTTATCGGTGGGGCGAAGATGGGTTGCTTGGATTTTGCGACCGGGGGTGTCGACTTTGTTTTTCGTTTGCTTTCTAGAACAGCAAAGACGAGCGACTTAAGGAACGTTTATTCGGGTTGAATGAGAAGCAAGGAAACTATGGCGAGGATTGTAAGGAGCTTTACTATTAATTGGACTCGACACCGAGTCACAGTTTTCCGAAAGCGCTTCCAGCGTTGGCGGCCGCAGTTGATCAATTGAACGCTTCCGATGCGGCTTTGTCGTATCGAATCATTAATGCAAACTTGCGTATAGGCGGGATAGGTGAGGCGAGACGGGTTGCCAGCATCGCAACGAATGAACTTTTGGGATCGGAGTTGCGGATTGAAATTGTGAGCTCGCTTTCGAATTGGGTCGAGCCGCCTCTTTGGGATCGAGTGGATTGTCGCCGACGCGAACATGGCGTTAGAGATGAACAGTCGATTGCCAAAGCCGTGGGCCCGGTATTGAATGAACTTTTAGCGTCGAAAGACGACAATCTGTTGGAAGTGGTGGTCAGTGCAGCGGCTCGGCTAAATGTCGAATTGCAATCCGAGACCTTCGTCGCGCTTTTGAAGAACCAGCAAGCGTCTAGCCCTCTTCGAGTGTTGGCTCTAGAGAATTTGAATACGAAAGACGCCATAGCCTACGCCTTAGAGACCGATTTAGTGGACCTTAGAGTGAAGGCAGTTGGTATGCTAATCGGGAGCGACCCTGATCAGGCTACGCTTATCTTGGGAGATCAGCTTACATTTTATAGTTCCATTCAGCAGGCCCAGAGCGCTCTGGCGAGTTTGGTGCTGGTCGAGTCGCCCCAAGCGGATAGGATTATCGGGGATTTCGCCAGAGGGTTGAAGGCGAATGAAGTTCCCGCCAAATTGAAGTTGGATATTCTTGAGGCGGCTTCGAAACGGGGGTTCGAAGATGTGGTTTCGTCCTTCGAGTCTAGTCGTGATTCTAGCATTCCGATTGGAGCGTTTGTAGAATGCCTGGAAGTTGGTGACGTTCGCATTGGCGAGGAAATAGTGAATACGCATCAGGGCGCTCAGTGTATTCGGTGTCATCGAGTATCCTCCGCTAGTGGAAGTAAGATCGGACCGAACTTGAAGAACATGGGCGCAAAGATCGACAATATTTGCTTCGCTCGCTTGTTGATCCAGGCGGGGATATTGCGAAAGGGTTTGGCATGATTAGCGTAACTTTAAGCGATGGCTCGAATGTGAGTGGTTTACTGGGCGATGAAACAGAAGAAGACTTGGAAATTCTTTCGTTGGATGGGTCGTCCAGGCTAATCGACAAGACGATGATCGTCTCAAGAACGGCTCCAATCTCGTCGATGCCTCCGATGGGTTTTATTCTGACGAAACGGGAGTTGCGCGATGTGATTGCCTTCTTGATCGAGTTGAACGAGTAACCGTGAAAGCGAATTGCCATGCTTTGCTGTGGAGTGCAATTTTCCCAGTTGCACCGGATTGATCGGGCGACATATTTTTTGTTTATGATTCTTCTTTGCCAATGGAAATAAACGATAGTTGTGTATTGGTATCGAGCGATTTGGAAGCTGCGTACGCTCGACTCGAAATTTGGTTTGCCGAATGTTCGGGTGCGATCGTGGCGTTCAGCGGCGGAGTCGATAGTTCGCTCGTTGCTTTTCTAGCTCGACGTTTTTTGGGTAAAGAGGAAGTGCTGGGCGTAATATCAGCGTCGGCCAGTTTAAAGTTATCGGACTTGGATGCAGGTAAAGCCTTTTGCGTAGAAAATGATCTTCCGCTGCGAGTAGTTCGTACTGGTGAATTGTTGAATCCTGACTACTTCAGCAATCCGAGTAATCGTTGTTATTTCTGCAAGTCCACTTTGTACGAGAAGTTGGATCCATTGCTGAGCGAATTCCCTGGGAGTTGGATTCTCAATGGGACGAATTTGGATGATTTGGGCGATTATCGTCCTGGTTTGGAAGCTGCGAATGAACACCGGGTTCGTAGTCCATTGTCGGAATGCGGTCTCGGAAAATCGTTGGTTCGAGAAATGGCGCGATCGTTTGATTTAGAATGTTGGGACAAGCCGGCGAGCCCGTGTTTGAGTTCTCGAATTCCGTATGGACAACAGGTCACGGAGGCGAAACTTCGGAGGATTGAAGAAGCGGAAGCATGGTTAGATAAATTAGGGTTTCCGGTTTGCCGGGTTCGCCATGTCGAGGATTTGGCGTGTATTGAAGTACCATTGGAAAGGATGAGGGAGTTGCCTTCATTGGCGATTATTCAAACGGAAATGACGCGTTTGGGTTTTTCGGATGCTATCGTGGATTCTGAAGGGTTTGTAACTGGAAAATTGAACCGGGCGATTCATGAGTGAGGAGATCAATTTGGACTTAGATCGAGAGTGCAGAATCGGTCAGCCGGAAATTATTTACGGAGAATCGAAATCGAACGAACAACTAACTGAAATTGTCGAACAATTGCAGCGAGCGGGACGTAATGGATTGTTTACGAGAGTGTCTCATGCGCAGGCGGAGGCTATTCGTCTAAAGTACCCTACTGTTTACTACGATGAAGTAGGGCGTTGCTTGACTTTGAGCGTGAGCGAATTTGCGACCGGTCGTGGCGAATTGGCTTTGGTGTGTGGTGGAACTTCGGATATCCCTATTCTACGAGAGGCGGAATGTACGGCGCGGTTTCTGGGCTTCGATAGCCGCGTGTATGCCGATGTCGGGGTTGCTGGTATTCAACGATTGATGGATCGCTTGGATGCGATCCGAAAAGCTCGAGCGATTATCGTGTTTGCGGGATTCGAGGGAGCTTTGGCTTCGGTAGTAGCAGGGCAGGTGGCAGCTCCGGTGATCGGAGTTCCGACAAGTATCGGTTATGGCGTTGCGGCTGGCGGGCAAGTTGCTTTGAATGCGATGCTTTCAAGTTGCGCTAATGGGCTTTTGGTTACCAATATAGATAATGGCTGCGGGGCTGTGATGGCTGCGGCTCGTATCCTTCCATTACCTACATTATGAGTGTTTTAAGAATTGAGCCGTTTTCCGGAGTCAGTGGCGATCTTTTTGCAGGGGCTCTTGCCCAACTCGCCGATGCGGAGCCGCTTATCAGCGAATTGCCCGCCAGTTTGGGTTTGTCAGGGGTCGCGACGGTTTGGAGAACAGTGAACAAATGCGGAGTTTCATGTCGCAAGGTTTCCTTCGTCGAAAAGTTGGAGGAGCCATCGAAGCCAGGTCATGGGGCTCATCGACATCTTTCGGATATAAAACATTTGATTAGTCAGGCTGATATTTCCAAAGGCGCTAAATTTCGGGCATTGGATATATTTCAAGCTTTAGGTGAAGCGGAGGCGAATGTGCATGGGATACCGTTGGAAACGGTGCACTTCCATGAAGTAGGGGCCGTTGATTCAATTTTGGATATAGTAGCGTCTGCTTTGCTATTGGATCGTTTGGGTGTGACTTCGGCAATTTGCGACCCAGTCGTTACTGGCAAGGGCTTTGTGGAAATGGCCCATGGACGATATCCGATTCCCGCTCCGGCGACGCAAAAGTTGCTTCAAGGAATGGTTCTTGAGCCAGGGTTGGAGTTTGGCGAACTGACAACACCGACTGGCGCGGCAATTCTGCGGCATTTGAAGCCGTCGTTTTCAGTGCCTCAATTGCGTGTTCTTTCCACTGCCGTTGCTGGCGCTACTAAGGATTTTCTTCATCCGAATGTATTGAGATTGTCGCTATGCGAATCGATTGCTACGACTGGCGAACTGTTGTTGATACAAACGAATATCGACGATATGCCGGGAGAGTTATTGGGTAGTGACTTATTGGATTTGCTTCTTGAGGCAGGAGCTAAAGATGCGTGGGTAAGTCCGATTGTCATGAAGCGCGGGCGACCAGCTTTTAAGTTGGAGGCTTTGTGTACTCGAAGTGAAAAGGATCAGGTGTCGGCGGCTATTTTGGAAAACACCAGTACGATTGGGTTGCGCTATTTGCCGGTTACTCGCCGAGAATTGGAGAGGCGCACTACGGTCTTGGATACGGAATGGGGTTCGGTGGATTCGAAAGAAGTCGTCTTGCCGAGTGGTAAATCGAGAACGACACCAGAGTATGTTTCTTGTCTGAAAGTCGCTCGCGAAGCAGGAGTTTCGGTACTGGAGGTTTACCAGTCGGCGGTAAACGGGCTAGAATAGCGGGAGCGGATCGAATGGGAACTGTTAAGAATTTCGGAGTGAGGACCTTAGTAAGGGCACCAAACGGGCATGATGAGCCAGGTACCTCACCTGTCGTGCGTAAAAGGCGCGGTGGCTTGAAACAGAGCAGCTAAGAGGAGCTGAACTAGTTCTTGCCTTGTTTGGTTTTGTTTTTGACGGTATGTTCTTCTGGTTGGTCAGCTTCCTTATAGGGAGCATTTTTCCAGAAGCCGCGATAAAAGCATGAACGATTGCCGGCCAGGAATTTCCTGCACTGCTCTTCGTTCTGTTGATTTGTGGATATATTTTCGGGGATTGAACGGTTCATGATAAATTGCTTGCGGATGCTATATCGGCACGCATCTCATTGAGTTGAGCTTACTTGGAAATTGTGTTGCGGAAGGATTGATCGAAACGGAATGAAGGGTATTGATAGTTGGACGATGAAATTGGCGATTATCAGTGGGACTAGCATTAATCTTTCGGACGTGTTTGCGGATTGGGAGTTTGAGTCGATCCATACTCCATTTGGGGTAATCGAGATTAAGCGGAAAGGGCAATTGGTCGTGGTTAATCGTCACGGTTTCTCGAATCCGATGCCTCCGCACGCCAGTAATTATCGGGGGTACGTGTCGGCGTTAAAAACCTTAGGAGTAGGGGCTGCGTTAATAGTGAGTTCAGTTGGATCTTTACGGGAAGAGCTGCTGCCTGGTTCCCTGGTATCTTGTGGCGACTATGTGAGCTTTGCGCCGGCTACGATGATCGACGATAGGCCAAGTGGATTCGCGCCTCGATTGGATAATTCCCTGCTAGGGGACTTGGTGGAGCTGAGTCCAGAGAAGATCGTGGTGGACAGAATCTATGCTCAAACGAGAGGACCACGCTTTGAAACTCGGGCAGAAGTACGAATTTTGCAGACCTTGGGCTGCGATGTTGTCGGAATGACTTTGGGGAACGAGGCAGATTTGTTGTTGGAGAGTGGTATTTCTGTGACATCGTTATGCATGGTTGATAATTTCGCGCATGGAATTGGAGAAGAGAAACTTACGATGGACGGTTTTCATGTGTCAGTAGGCGAAAACCAGGAGAAGGTAGATGGTCTTTTGGGTACTTTTGTAGCACGATTTGGGAAGTAGGTCGTATTTTCCGGAAAGCATGGGATTATTTGGCATGCTTACGGTAAATTTCTACCTAATTAAGCCGATAGTCTAATCAGGTCGTTTATCGAGTGACGGCAACGTAGAACTGGATAGTGTTATGAGCGAATTTCTCCCCACCAAAACAATGAACGCCTCGCGAGAGGTTTTTAGGCGTATGAAGTCCCTGATAGGTAGCCGTATCAAGGGCAAGGGCCAGGCGATCGACAATATTCTAATTTGTCTTGCTGCTGACGGCCATGTACTGATCGAGGATTTACCGGGTGTGGGTAAAACGACTTTGGCTTACTGTTTGGCGAAATCGATGCATTCAGATTTCAAGCGTGTCCAATTCACTAGTGATTTATTGCCGACCGATGTGACGGGTGTATCGATTTACGACGAGCGAGAAAAGCATTTCATATTTAAAAAAGGCCCCATTTTCTCCAATATAGTGTTAGCGGATGAAATCAATCGAGCGACTCCCAAGACGCAGTCGAGTTTGTTGGAAGTAATGGACCATGGTCGTGTTTCGATCGATGGAGAAACGCATAGCGTTGGTGCTCCGTTCATTGTTTTAGCGACTCAAAATCCGGTCGATTACGAAGGAACCTTCCCATTGCCGGAGAGTCAGATGGACCGCTTTTTAATGCGCTTGCAAATGGGTTACCCGAGCGTAGCCAATGAGCTTGAAATTCTATCGGCTGAAAGTTCGAGCTATAACAATCTCGAATTTGAAAACCCTGTGCCTCAAGAGGAAATCGTTAAGATTCAGGAAACGGTTTCTCAGGTTTTTGTGGAGCAAACGATTCTCGAATACATTTTGGATATCATCACGGCAACACGTACAGAGAGCGAATTCAAAGCAGGAATAAGCGTCCGAGGAAGTTTGGCTTTGAAAAAGGCATCGCAGGCTCGCGCTTTGTACTTCGGTCGGGACTTCGTAATTCCGAGCGACGTCAGTTCGATTTGCTCGGCGGTGCTCAGTCACCGTTTAAATCTACGTCGTCCTTCGTCCGATGCTCTCGAAGAGCGGCGTTTGGTCGAGGGGATCGTTACAAGAATTCTCGCGGTTGTGCCGCAGCCAAATTAGGCGCTTTACGAAGCTATGTCTGCTTCTACTGCAAACGATCAATTCGACTGGGGAGGTCCTGCGTCCAAAAGGAAACCAAAATCGCTAGTAGTTAGATTTCGAGAGCTTTTCGTTCCGCCGAAAGGCGAGAAGGTACTGCCGACCGGTTCGGGAATGATGCTTATATTGATAGGCCTCTGCCTAGGTTTAGCGGCGTACAATACGGAAAACAATATTCTTTTTGCTTCGTTGGCATTACTCTTGGCTTTGATCGTTATGAGTGGCGTGTTTTGTTGGGCTAACTTATT